>CAZVPV010000007.1:0-51977 GCA_964629195.1 uncultured Candidatus Saccharibacteria bacterium
CGCCTGGCCAAGAAGTAGAAAAACAGCTCATCGATGTCCGTGACGGCAAGAAATATTGGGTGGCGAAACTCGCCGACCAGAATTGTTGGATGACTCAAAATCTCGCGCTCGATCTCAATGAACAAACTTTACCGCTTACTTCATCAACTTCCGACGTTAGCCAAGATTGGCACCCAGCCTCCGAAACCTCGTCCGTAATGCCCACCACTGCCGCCCCATACAACGGCACCGCATCTTGGAATTTAGGCAACTACGTCTTCGCCACCCCTCAACATTCTACCCCAGACGCGATCACAGACTTTTCACAATGTTCCCTCTTTCAGGAAGTTTCAAATTGGTCACCAAGCTTCACTGCAAAATCAGGTCAATGGGGTGACTATACCGGCTACATTGCCGCCGACGCCACTTCGCAAACCTACGACCCACGCTATACCGTCGGCAACTTCTACCAATTCAATACTGCTACCGCCGGAAGTTCAACCATCAGTAGCGACCCCTCAACCATCGCCGGCCTCAGCGATGCAAAAGACAGTGTTTGCCCGAAAGGCTGGCAACTCCCAGTTTCTGGCAACTGGTCATATCCAAATACCGTCGACCGCGAAGATAGCTTCTACCGTCTCATCAGAGCCTACGGCTACCCATCCGTCGATAGCTGGACAAAAACGAGCTGGGCACTAGAAACTCCTTTCAAGCTACACGAGCGTAATTACATCGCCGAGGCTCCCATCCATTTCCCCGCCGTCGGCATGATCAATATGGAAAACCTCACGCTTCACGGCGCCTCTGGCTGGGGCTACAGTTGGACATCCACCAACACCGGGAAAGACTGGCTTATGCCTGTCAATTCTTATAACACTGCTAAAGTTTATATTGCTGAAGTCAGATCAGGAAACGGCCTCCCCGTTCGCTGCCTCGCCAAATAATTGACTGTAAAAACGTTTGAGAGCTATGCTCAGCTGCGACAACTCTATAAGAGTGATATAATATAACTATGGAAATTCGAGAAAATGTGTTGCTATCCGAGTTGACCACGATGCGGCTGGGTGGAGCGGCGAGGTTTGTGGTGTCTGTGCGGACACCGGAGGAAATTCCGACGGCGCTGGATTTTGCGTGCGAGCGCGGGTTGCCGGTCTGGATGATGGGTGGAGGCGCAAACACGATTGGACGGGACGGTGGTTTCGACGGAGTGGTAATTCTGAATGAAATACGCGGGATTGAGATTCTGCGAGAAGACGACGAGAGTCTAGAAGTGCGGAGCATGGGAGGTGAAGTTTGGGATGACTTGGTAGCCTTTGCGTGCGAGCATGGAGCTTCGGGAATTGAGGCGCTGAGCAAGATACCAGGGACAGTGGGGGCGGCGCCGGTACAAAATATCGGCGCCTACGGGCAGGATATAGCCGGCGTGATCGTGACGGCCGAGGCGTACGATGCGCGGGAGCGTGCTTTTGTTACGCTGGCGAAAGACGAAATGAAGCTAGGCTATCGCACGACGCGTTTCAATACTGGTGAGGACGCAGGAAGATTTTTGATTTATGCGATCACTTTACACCTAAAAAAGACTGAACTCGAACCGCCATTCTATAATTCCCTGCAACGTTATATCGACGAATATGGTATTACGGATTTTTCGCCGATGAGTATTCGAAAAATGGTGTCGGCGATTCGAGCAGATAAACTGCCTGATCCGAAAGAAAAAGCGAGTGCGGGAAGTTTTTTCAAGAATGTCTTTGTTGATAAAGCAGGCGCGGATGCGGCGGAGGCAAAAGGAATCCCGGTGTGGCGCGATAAGGCGGGCGGCGGGAAGATTAATGCTGGTTGGTTGATCGAAGCGTGCGGATTAAAAGGTGAGGAATTATTTGGATTTCGAGTGAGTGAAAAGGCGGCGCTAGTTTTGATTAACGAGAAAGCTAAAACTTATGCCGAGCTTGCCAAGGCGCGAGCTACAATCGTCGACGCGGTACAGAAAAAATTCGGCTACGCCTTAGAGCAGGAGCCGGTAGAGATTGGAAAGGAGTAGAAGATGAAGAGTTTGAACGGAGCAGAAATTGCGGATTACATGAAGGCCAACCAAGCGCACACGGCACGACAACTGCAGGCGCAAAAAATTCAGCCCAAACTGGTGATTCTACGCGACAATGATAACCCGGTGATTACAAAATATGTGAAATTGAAGCAGCGCTATGGGGAAGATATTGGCGTAATAGTCGAAGATTGGTGCCGAACGGACCTGGCACAAGCAATTCACGAGGCGAATGAGGACGCGAGCGTACATGGAGTGATTTTGCAACTGCCGATTCGGGAGGGTACAGAGATTGATGAGCTGGTGAAGGAAATTAAGCCTAGCAAAGATGTCGACGGATTAAATCCGGGAGGTGAAATTTTCGAATCGGCCACGGCAACCGCGATTAACTGGCTGCTGGCGGGGTATGATATTCCGCTAGATAAATCTGAAATTGCGATCGTGGGACGAGGGCGGCTAGTCGGTGCACCGCTGGAAAAAATGTGGCAAAACTCGGGTTACAAAATAAAGACTTTTCATAAAGGAGATGATTTAAGTGAACTACGGGATTATGATGTGGTTGTGAGTGCGACCGGTGTGCCGCATTTGATAAAGAACGAGATGATTCGGGCTGGAGCGACAGTGGTGGATGCGGGGACGGCGAGCGAGGGCGGAGCACTAGTGGGCGATGTGGACGAGGCAGTGCGCGAGCGAACCGACCTCAAGGCGATCACGCCGAAAGTGGGCGGCGTAGGGCCGCTCACGGTGACGGCGCTGTTTGAGCATGTCTTACAGGCAACGCAAGGCGCGCGTTAGTCTATTCGATTTTGTGAGGTTTTGGCAGATTATAAAAAATTATGTCAAGTTGGTGTTGTAAAAATTACAACAATTTTGGATGGGTTTTGGTGGGATTTTGAGGGAAAATGTGGGTTTTCTATTGACTTTTCCGGAAATCTGTGATACAATGGAAAGATAGGGGTGTATTTTTGTTCCCTATGGTTCTTTGACAATCGTTTAGATTATCCTTTAGCAGATCTTTGTTTTTGGCTAGGCGAACTGTTGTCTTTCTGACTAACTGGTTGCTAGGCGGCAAGAAGAATATGAAACGTGCGAGGTTTTTGTATTTTTCCTGCTGCTTAGCAGCATACCTTTAGCCGACTACGACCCGTGAAATGAGTCGAGTGGCAAGAAAAAAAAGGAGGAGGTCACGAAGATGACAAAAATGGAAACCAAAAACAGAATAGGCAATCAGAAGACGAAGGATTTTGATGTTTCACGCTTGACACGAGAGTATTTCTATCCAGACATCGTGAGTGGAAAACTGGAGGAAATAAAGATTCCGGCGATACAAGAGTTGGTCTTTATCGGCCACGTCAACATCCTTAATTTAAAAGGGTATTTCAGAGGTGAAGAGAAAAAACTGGCATTGATGCAGGCGGCTCTTCGCTATGAAATAACGTCTTTTGATGAGCGCATCCAGGCATTGCAAATGAATTCGGGCTGCGACTGGCGAGGTTATGGCTATTACGACGACGAGAACGACCGAGCAGGGCTGACTGACACATGTAGTTTTGGCCGTTTCACGACGAGCTGGTGCGAGAGAATTCCCTGTTCACATTGTGATCATGATTGCCATGAGATGAGTGCAGCGCCGCTTGATATTGGACAGATTGGTAATCCGGCAATGTTAACGCGGATTGAGACGACCGCAGAGCTATGCCAATTCTATGATGTGTGTCGCGGGCAGAAGCCGTTTCTCGATGAGCCATGCGTATTGCTCGATCCGGAAAAGCAGACAGAATGCAAGGCATTCTTGGCGACAAAGCTGGACGAAATCTTAAAGCGGAAAGAGATCATGCAAAAATACATGCATAATCTTACGTATGCTACTAAGAAGACGGACAAGAACTGGATGCGTCCAGAGTTCTTCGAGTATGATAACTTTGTTGGCAGCAGCAAACTCAATATGATCGCCGTCCTGAGGCAAACCGGGCACGGAGTGAACCTCTCTATCGCTTTTCGTAAGTTCTCGAAGATTGGGCAAGATGGGCAGATGCCAACGGTAATTTTGAAAGCCACAGCAAATGGCTGGGAGGAGGAGACGATTACCGAGGCCAGCATTAATGAAATCTACCTATCGTGGCGAGATTTTCTTTATTTGCTGGATCACAAGGACTTCCGGCGAATTTGGATAGAAATGTCGAATTTCTGGCCAAAGAATTTTACATGCGAGGAGCTGACGAAATTCTTCGCGCAGTTTGACGACATAAGATGGGTAGATTAAACGATTGTTCGGTCCTCATATGAGGAGGCTAAGGCTACATCGCAAGATGTAGCCTTTTGACGTTCGCTAGTCGTCACGCTATCGGCTTTCTGACGAAAGCCTCTCCGCGCTCGCAGACTCGGTCAAACTTGCGAGCAAGTTTGACTCTCGCTAGCTCTCGCGTTTCAACATCACCGTAAAAGCTTCGGAGGGGATGTCGACTTTGCCAAAACGCTTCATGCGGGCTTTGCCTTTTTTCTGCTTGGAGAGGAGTTTAGCTTTGCGGTCGCGGTCGCCGGTGTGAATCTTCACGGTGACATCTTTACGATAGGCGCCGATGGTTTCGCGGGCGATGATTTTCGCACCGATGGCGGCTTGGAGGGCGACCTCGAAGTTCTGGCGCGGGATGACTTCCTTGAGTTTTTTAGTGATTTCGCGACCGAGGGCGTCAGCCTCAGAGCGGTGGCACATGACGCTGAGTGCATCCATACGGTTCCCCGCTACGAGAACGTCAAGACGCACTAAATCTTCGGGACGATAATCAGAAAGTTCATAGTTGAAACTAGCATAACCAGAGGTAATGCTCTTGAGCTGATCATAAAAATCGGTGAGGAGATTGGCCATCGGCGCCTCAAAATCAATCACAGCGCGGTCTTCGATATAGCTGAGGTTAGTCTGGTGGCCACGCTTCTCGTTGATCAGGCCGAGTACGCCGCCAATCATCGGCTGCGGCACGATAATCTCGCCCTTCACCCACGGTTCGCGAATCTCAGCAATGGTCGACTGGTCAGGCAGGTCAGCGGCGGAGCGGATATTGAGTTCGGTACCGTCGGCGAGGCGAACTTCATAATTTGTGGACGGGTTGGTAATGACGAGATCAAGGCCAAACTCACGCTCGAGACGCTCCTTAATAATATCCATGTGGAGCAGACCGAGAAAGCCAATGCGCAGCCCGAAGCCGAGGACGGGAGAATTTTCGGGCTCAAAGGTCAGGGCGGAATCGGAGAGGGCAAGCTTCTCGATGGCGTCCTTGAGCTCTTGGTATTGGTCGTTCGAAACGGGGAAAAAGCCGGCGTAGACAAAGGGCAGAACGTTTTTGTAGCCAGGGAGTGGTGTGGCGGCGGGAGATTTTGCGAGCGTGACGGTATCGCCGACTTTGGCCTCGCGGGTAGTCTTGAGGTTGGTGACGATGTAGCCGATGCTGCCTTCATCGAGACTGGATTTGGGGGTCATTTTGGGAGTCAGGGCGCCAACTTCGAGGGCGAGACCGTTCGCACTGGCAGCCATCATGCGAATTTCGGCATTTTTCGGGATTGAACCTTCGAAGATGCGGACGTAGAGGATGACGCCGCGGTAATCGTCGAAGTAGGAGTCGAAAATGAGAGCTCTTGTTATTGACGAGCAGGGCCTGACGGGAGCCGATGGTGCGGGCTTGGGGGCACTCTCCGAATCGAACCCTGCGGGCCGTGATTCGGACCCGCGCCCGCCAGAAAATAGCCCGCGCGCATCAGCTCCCGCCACCCGCTCGTTAGCAACACTAGCAACACCCTCGGCGTGTCGCTCCGTACTATCGCTCGAATCTTCGACGCTTACGTCGGTGGTGATTCGTGACGCTGCGGATGGTCCCAAAAAGAGTATCTGGCGCTCTTCAGGGCTAGGTGCTTTTTCGACGATGCGGTCGAGGATGTCGGCGACGCCTTGGCCGGTTTTGCCGGAGGCGAGGATGATTTCTTCGGGTTTACAACCAAGGAGATTGATAATTTGGGCGGAAACTTTTTCGACGTCGGCGGCGGGGAGGTCGATTTTGTTGATGACGGGGATAATATAGAGATCTTGCTCGAGCGCGAGGTAGACATTGGCGAGAGTTTGAGCTTGGATGCCTTGCGTAGCGTCAACAACTAGCACTGCCGTCTCGACCGCCTGAAGCGAACGAGAGACCTCATAAGAAAAGTCGACGTGACCGGGAGTATCGATCAGATTCAGTTCATAGCCACGCCATTTCATTTCGACTGGCGCAAGCTTGATCGTGATGCCCTTTTCGCGCTCCAATTCCATTGAATCGAGCAGCTGAGATTTCATTTCGCGAGCAGAAACCGTACCGGTGAGCTCCATCATACGGTCGGCGATGGTGGACTTGCCGTGGTCGATATGAGCGATGATACAGAAATTGCGGATTTTGGCGGGGTCGTTCGCTTGAGCCTTAGTCGCAGGATTGGCGGAGGTTTTAGCTGAGGCCTTGGCTGAGTTTGGAACTGAAGTTTTTGCGGGATTCATGGAGGTAATTATAACATAAAATTCAAAATATTGGGGTGGACTTTTGACTCAGTTCGATTACAATAGAGATGTCGTGATCGACCAATATTCCCAGAGGGGAGGTGAGAAAATGGGGTCGGAACGAGAACGAATTATTACAAAAATCGTGGCTTGCGTGCTGCTGGCACAGGGCGACAAAGTGTTGCTGAGATGTCGGAAAAATGTCGACGGGGTACATGAGCTGGACAGCGTAAATGGTGGAAACGAAGCAGGTAGCACAGATGGTGCAAATGAGGTATACGACATATCGGCGAGCGGTGAGCTGTCGGGCTACGAAGAAGCACTGGTGATGGCGCAGCGGATAACGCGCGATAGCTTGGATGTCGAGGTAGAACTGGAGCGGTTCAAGTTAATCCACGTGCGACATAGTCCGGAGAAGAAAGAGCTTCAGCTGTTCTTTTGGGCAAGGGATTTTGCAGGAACACCGCGGATTTGTCAACCGAAGGAAGGGAGCGGGCTGCATTGGTATCGACTGGACGAACTGCCGGAAAACACCATGCCGTATCTGACCAAAGTACTTTATTACTGGCAGCGAAATGTACCATATAGCGATTCCGCTGACCGGTAGCACCTTTTGGCCTCGCAATCGATGCGAGGTCAATTTTAGGTTTTCGGGTATAATATAAATATGAGAAAGATTTTGGCGGTTTCGGGTGGAGTGGACTCGATGGTGGTGCTGGATTTGATGACGAAGGCGGAGCGAGCGAAGAATTATGCGTCTGATGAGATAATTGTGGCGCATTTTGACCATGGTATTCGGAGTAATTCAGGTGAAGATGCGGAATTTGTGCGAAAAATGGCGGAAGAAATATATCATGAGACGAATATTACTGAAAAAGGTAAACTCGGGCCAGACACATCGGAAGAGACCGCGCGGGAGGCGAGATATGAGTTTTTGCGGAAGGTAGCGCGGGAACATGAACCGGCGACGATTTATACGGCGCATCATCTAGATGATCTGATTGAGAGCGTGGCGATAAATTTGCTCAGGGGGACAGGATGGCGCGGGTTGGCGGTCTTGGACACGGCGGGGATCAGGCGGCCGCTGCTCGAGGCGGAGATTTGTTATGAACCGATGGACAAGTTGGCGATTTTGGAATATGCGGCGAAGCGAGGGTTGCGGTTTCGAGAGGACCCGACGAATAGCTCGGAACAGTTTTTGCGCAATCGGGTACGAGCGCGACTCGAGAAAGAAAATTGGAACTATGAGCAAAAGCTCGAGATGTGGGAGCTGTGGCGGAAGCAGAAGCAACTCCGGCGGGAGATCGACCAGCTAGTGGTGAGTTTACTGCCACAGGAAGGGGAGCCGTGGCAGAGGAAGTGGTTCCAGGAGCTCGAGGAAAGGGCGATTGAGAGCTCGACAGAGGATTCGACGGGGGAAACGGGGGAAACGGAGGAAGCGGGCGAGCTTTGGCGGAACGTGGCGCGGGAGCTGCTCAGGGCAGGGCTGCTTAGAGCAGGAGTGCGGGCAACGCGGCCGCAAATTGAGGATTTTCGGCGGGCAATTCTGGAATATGCGCCGGGAAAATGTTTTAACTTGCCGGGGGATAAATTGGTCCGGCTCGGGAAGACAGAGTTTGAATTAGAATAGAATGGAAATTGAGGAAAACCTATGCAGAGCTGGATAGTGTGCTATAATTACGGCAGATTAAGTGGAGTGAAAAATGATTACAAAGGCGATTATTCCAGTGGCAGGATGGGGCACGCGGAGATTACCAATCACGAAAGTCATCGAAAAATCCATGCTGCCCGTCGGAAATCGGCCTTTGGTGGATTATTCGGTGCAAGAACTGATTCAGGCGGGAGTAACAGATATTTATATGGTGATTTCGGACGTGGAGCCGTGCCAAGTAAAAGCGTTTTATCGCGACAATATTGCGCTAAATAAATACTTGGAGGAGCGGGGCAAGGCAGATCGTATGGCGCTGGCGAAAACTCTGCCAGACAACGTGAACGTGCACTATGTCGTGCAAGACCCCTCGGGCAAATATGGAACAGCTGTACCGATCGCAATGGTGGTGAAGGAATATAATATTCATGAGCCGGTTTTGGTCTTCATGGGAGATGATTTCATCTGGAATCCAGAGGGTGAATCGGCGGCGGAGAGCCTGAAGAAAATTGTGCAGAGCGATACCGAATCGGCAACGCTAGGCGTGGAAATTGCACGCGAGGAAGTGGAAAAATATGGGGTGTTCTCAGTAGACGAGGATGGGAAACTGATCGAGGTGGTCGAGAAACCGAAAGTCGCGGAAGCGCCGTCAAACTTGATTAACGTGAGTAAATATATTATGTCGCCGGAACTATTAGACGAGATTGTGAGATACGTCGATGAACATGATTTTGGGCCAACCGAGCAGGAATATGTCGTGACTGAACCGATCGATACTTATCTTCGGAAGGGCGGCACGATGCGAGTGGCGTCGACTACGGGGCAGTATCTGGACGGGGGGACGGTTGAGGGCTGGGTACACGCGAATAATGTGGTGTGCGGCAGCTAATTATATCATGGAATGAATATTAATAAAAAATAAATATTCACCTCATGATATAAATGTGGTAAAATGATAGTATGAATGAGCAGAATTTGAACCCAAGTTATCAAACGACCATCGGGGCAGTGATCGAAAAGTTACGGCGTGAAAAGGGTTGGACGCAAGCGGAACTAGCCGAGGCAGTTGAGACGAGTCAGTCGGCAATTCATCGTATCGAGAAGGGACAACAGAACCTCACACTAGAGCAAATTGCGAAACTCTCGCAGGCGCTGGGCGGGCAGATTCTCTCTGTAAACGACACAGTTTCGCAGAGCTACCGGATTCACGGGGGGCGTGAGCTGGCGGGCGAAGCGGTGATCAATACAAGTAAAAATGCGGCAGTGGGCCTGCTCTGCGCGTCGTTACTCAACTCGGGAAAAACGGTGCTGAGGCACTTGGCGCGGATTGAGGAAGTGTTCCGGATTATCGAAGTTCTGGAGTCAATTGGCGTGAAGTGCCGCTGGATCAATGAATTACGTGATTTGGAGATTATATCACCAGATGAATTAGAAATTGAAAAAATCGACGTTGAGGCGGCGCGCAAAACGCGGTCAATCCTGATGCTGATGGGGCCGCTGCTACATAAATTTCGCAGTTTCAGGCTGCCGTATGCGGGTGGCTGTACGCTAGGGACGCGGACGATTGAACCGCACCTCAGGGCTTTGTCGGCGTTTGGGCTAAGGGTGGATTCGACCAACTGCAGCGGTTTCTATGAAGCGACGGTGCTGAAGGAAGGGCCGAGCGAGGGGTTCGAGCTGGATGGGACAGGACGTATGGAACGAGGCCCGGCGCGGGCGCTGAGGGAGATGCCGCAGCGCGTGGAGCAGGTGGGGACGCCGTTCCCGCCAAAGCGAATCGTCCTGATCGAGCGCGGCGACACGGTGACGGAGAATGTCTTGATGGCGGCAGCGCTTTATCCGGGGGAGACGACGATTGTCGGGGCGTCATCGAATTATATGGTGCAAGATGTATGCTTTTTCCTCGAGAAGTTGGGAGTAAAAATCAAGGGGATTGGCTCGACTACGCTGAAGGTGCGCGGACAGAGCGAGATTAACGCTGAAGTGGAATATTCGCCGGCGGAAGACCCGATCGAGGCGATGTCGTTCATCGCGGCGGCGATGGTGACGAAATCGCAGATTACGATTCGGCGAGCGCCGATCGAATTTCTCGAAATTGAGCTGGAGATCCTGAAAAGTATGGGGGCGCGGATTGAGCGCTCGCCGGAATATTATAGTGCGAATGGGCGAACGAGGCTGGCGGATCTGCGCATTCATAAAGCGGAGCTCACGGCGCCGACTGATAAAATTGCGCCGATGCCCTTCCCTGGCCTGAATATTGATAACTTGCCGTTCTTCTCGGTGATTGCAGCGAGCGCAAAAGGGCGAACGCTAATTCATGACTGGGTATTCGAAAATCGGGCAGTCTATACGACTTATCTCGAACAGCTGAACGCGCGGGTAGAGCTGCTTGATGCACACCGCATCTACGTCGAAGGGCCGACTAACTGGCGCGCGGCGGAGCTGGTGGCACCACCAGCTCTCCGACCGGCGGTCGTAGTCTTGATAGCCATGCTGGCGGCGCCAGGAACTTCGGTGCTGCGTAATATTTATTCGATTAACCGCGGCTATCAAGACTTCGCCGCGCGCCTGAACCACCTGGGGGCAGACATTCAGCCTTTGATCGGAGTGTAGATTATCAGGGGTGATTGGACAAAGTGGTGTTTTTTAACATGCTTGTGATTGTAAGTTTAGAAAAATTTGTTATATACTGCTGACATGCTAGCAGAAAAGTAAAAATAAAGCTTAGCCTCATTATGTCACGAGCAAAATATCAGAGTAACGGACTTGTATGATATAATGGGGCTAACAAAGGAAGGTAATATGGCAAAAAAATCTACGACAACTGAATCTGTAGCAGACGACGGCAAGAAACAGGCGCTGGATCTGGCGATTTCTCAGATCACGAAGCAATTTGGCACAGGCTCGATTATGAAACTGGGCGATACGCAGAAAATTGATGTGGAGCTGCTACCGTCAGGTTCATTGTCGCTTGATTTGGCGCTGGGCGGTGGCTATCCGAAGGGGCGCATTATTGAGATTTACGGACCAGAATCTTCGGGAAAAACGACCCTAGCATTACATGCGATTGCAGAAATTCAAAAACAAGGTGGGCAAGCAGCCTTCATTGATGCGGAGCATGCGCTCGACCCTGCCTACGCGAAGAAAATCGGTGTCGACACTGATAACCTATTCATTTCTCAGCCAGACAACGGTGAGCAGGCGCTGGAAATCACAGAGACTTTAGTACGAAGTGGCGCGGTAGACTTGATTGTGGTCGATTCAGTAGCGGCTTTGGTGCCGCAAGCGGAAATTGACGGCGATATGGGCGACGCGCAGATGGGTCTGCAGGCGCGCTTGATGTCGCAGGCGATGCGGAAACTCACAGGTATTATTTCCAAGAGTAAGGCGACGGTGATCTTCATCAACCAAATTCGCATGAAGATTGGTGTGATGTTCGGCAATCCAGAGACCACGACTGGCGGTAATGCTCTGAAATTCTACGCTTCGGTGCGAATGGATATTCGGCGCGTGGGGCAAATCAAGGAAGGCGACAGTATTTCTGGCAACCGCACGAAAGTGAAGATTGTGAAAAATAAGATTGCAGCGCCGTTTCGAATTGCAGAATTTGATATTATGTACAACGAAGGTATTAGTAAAACTGGCGACGTACTTGATCTAGCCGTGCAAAAAGGGATTATTGATAAAGCGGGAGCTTTCTTGAAATATAAGGGCGAGACGATTGCGCAAGGACGCGAGGCAGCGAAGAAACTACTCAAGGAAAATCCAGATCTGCTTGAGGAAATTGACCAACAGGTGCGTGTTGCGGCAGGATTAGTGCCAGGGGACGCAGTGCAAGCTGATAAAAGTATGGAGCAGACAGCTGAAGACTAGCGGTGGGCGATAAGGATCTAGGAGCAGAGTTCGAAGAGGAGAATGAGCTCGACGAAACGGCGGAGCTTGAGTTAGAACGACGCCGGCTGGAAGCGGAGGGGATTTATGGTACGGCCGAAGAAGTAAGTGGACCGTTGGAAATCCTGCCCGGGTGGGCGGATCTAGACCAGAGCAATTTGTTCACAATTACACGCCTAGCAAATGGTGTGCGCGATCCAAATCGCGTGAATGTGTTCCTCGATACGCATTTTGCTTTCTCGCTTGATATTGCGCAGGTGGTGGATTTTGGTCTCAAAGTTGGTAAAAGAATTGACCGCGATGAGCTTAAACAATTACAAAAAGCTTCGGAGTTTGGCAAGCTTTATCAGCGGACGCTAGAATGGGTCTTGACTAGGCCACATTCGGTACGCGAGACACAGAACTATCTCAAAAGACGACAATTTCGGCGACGACAGCTGAACCGGGCGCGCGAACGGGAAGGGTTGAGGACTTTTCCGGAGTTTGAAGACGAAACGATGAAGCTGGTGGCCGAAAGGCTGATTGAAAAAAAGTACCTCAATGATCAGAAATTTGCGGAATATTATGTCGAGAACCGCTACCAGAAAAAAGGTATTAGTCATAAGCGTCTGTGCATGGAGCTGATGAAAAAGGGTGTGGCACGAGAATTGATTGAACTGGCGCTGGAGAAAATTCCACGAGATGAAAATGAAGAAATTTTGAAAGTGATTCGCAAAAAGCGACGCAAGTACGACGATTCTAAGTTGGTTGCCTATCTGGTGCGGCAAGGTTTTCAGTTCTCAGCAGCGAAAGAAGCAGTTGAAAATTACGATCCAGACCAAGATGATGGCGTGATGTAATATATATTATTTAGTTTTGGTTTCGTTCCCTTGTGCCTCAGTGGCGAGGTCAGATTTCCGAAAAGGATTGACGAAATTCGGGACAAAATCGGACTCGGCCGGGGCGGAAGTTTTTTCCTTTTTATGCTCGCTACGCACAATCACTTTATAATCGTTGACCTCAACGATTTCGCTGCGCGAGATAGTAAGCTCAGGATCAAGCAGAGATTTGAGCATTGGACGGTGGACGATAAGTTGGAAAACTTGCCAAGTATCAGTGTCCAGAATGTAGTCGATCACCTTACCGAGTTTGGCTTTGTCGACCGATTCAACGCGCAAGTTGATGAGCGAAAAATTCAGTTTGCGAATTTCGCTGACTTGAATAACGTCATCATCGCCAGCAAAATCATCCGCCGAGTCGACGATCATGCCGAGCCGAGAAAATTCGCGAATATCGTCAACGCGCAAAATATGATCACCACTCTCCTCCGGCGCAGCACCGTCCACTCGACACGCAACGAGTTTCAATGTGTTTGGATCGATAACCAGTTCGGTTACCTCAGCAATGCGCCCACCCATATGCAGGCTCATGACTGGACAATGATAAAGCTTAGAAGCATTAATTAACATATGCTTATATTATAGCATATTACTTTGAAGATGGCTGCTTAGAATTGGAATCTTGATTATAAGGCCATTAAGGCAATCAGGTTATGGTCATTGGCCAGAGTTCGACCGTTGGGCGGAAACGCGCTCCCGCGCAGCAGTGATCTTCGAGCTAAGCTGAGTGAGCTCTTGATTAGTCCGAGCTTGAATAATGCCAAGCTGTTTGGTGAGCTCATCGTAAGATTTTCGGAGTTCACGTGTCGAAAGGTCCGCAGTGAGCCTAAAACTATTCTGGATTTCCGTCAACGGAACAAAAGCTTCGTCGAAAAGATAGCGTGCGGCTTTGTTAGTAGGGGAGGAAATCGAAGAATCAGCATTGAGCGTGCAAATTGCGCCGTCGACATCACTTTCGCCCGAACCTTGCTGCACGCGGACGGTGAGCGGCACAAAGCAGGAAAAGGCTGGATTGACGCCGGATTCAATCGTGTAATAGTTAGCGGACTGGTCAAGCATATTATAATAATGCCTTACATCGTATTGATCAGGCAGGTTCAAGACGGCAAGTTCGCCGCCGCCTTCTCGTGGTGCAATGAAAGTAGTGTAATCTTTATCGTTGAGAGTGGAATGATAAGCGATAACCATGACAGGGCTAGACCAGCCGGTCTGATAATAAAGCGAAACCATGGCATTCTGCATATTGGCTAAATTAACTTTGTCATCTTCGGGATGTTTGTTTTTGACGATTTGGTCAAGATATTCGAAGTATTGATCTCCCCAACCGGCAGTTGACACGGCGATGACGTCTTCGGGCCGAACAGCATTGACCGTGCTACGAAGATAGCAATTAGCGGCAATTTCTATCACAAAAATCATTACCACAAGCACAATGCCGCCAAAAATATAACGAAATTCCTTGGAGTGAGCTAGTTCTCGCCAATTAGTCTTATTTTGTTCTTGGGCCATGGTTTGCTTTCTTGGATTATTACTTATCATTATAGCACAAACGGAATACTTAGCTATTTGATTAGCGATTTTTGCCAGCGGGCAGGATAGTCGGGCAGGCCGAGCAGAGTTGAGACCGTAGCGGCGACATTAGCCAGACCAGGATCTTTGACGTTAGATTTTTTGTAACGCTTAGCGTTCTTGGTATTATCGTAAAAAATGCAAGGGACTTGGTTGGTTGTATGCGAGGTTTTCGCTTTATTATTTTTGTCGAGTAGTTCTTCAGCGTTGCCATGATCTGCAGTAATCAGCAACATACCACCAAGCTGGTCGACGGCACGAGCGAGACGTGCGAGCTGGATATCAATCGCTTCAAGCGCCACGATGGTGGGTTCGAGCGCGGCAAAATGGCCGACCATATCACCGCCCGGATAGTTGATGCGGATAAACTTGTACTTCTTGAGATTGTCGAGCACAGTGTCGGTAATCTCGGCCGATTTCATCCACGGGCGCGTGTCGAAAGGCTGGGTATCGGACGGAATTTCGATTTGCTTTTCGCCGGTGGCCTTTTTATAACTATTACCGTTGAAATAATAAGTGACGTGGCCGAATTTTACGGTTTCAGAAACGGCAAGCTGAGTGACATTATTTTTGGCAAGAAAAACGTTGAGTGGTTCTTCAATTTTGACCGGCGGAACGAGCACATTTTTTGGAATATGTTTGTCGGTGTCATATTCCATCATACCAGCAAAATAGACTTTGGGCATTTTGCCGCGTTTGATTTTGTCAAGTTTTTCGTCGGTGAAGGCACGGGCAATTTCGACGGCGCGGTCGGCCCGAAAATCATAATAGATGAAGGCGTCGCCGTCTTTCACTTTGCCAATTGGCCCATCGTCGTCGATCATGACAAACTCGGGTAAATACTGATCTTGGATGCCAGGGTGGTCATGACGCAGAGTCTTGATTGCGCGCTCCGCAGAACGAAAAGTGAGCGGCGCTTTGCCATGGACGATCATATCCCAACCACGTTGCACCATATCCCAATCGTTGCCATAACGATCAGCGACTGCGACCATACGACCGGCGCCCGACGCGATACGGAAGTCTGCATCCTTGAATTTGGCGCAAAACTTCTCGATACGCTCGATATATTTAGGTTCTGAGTCGGGCGCCACATCACGGCCGTCAAATACGCAGTGAATACGAATCTTGCGCACTCCTTCGTCGTAAGCACGCTGGATCATTTGCTCGAGATGATTGATGTCGCTATGCACACCGCCATCCGAAAAAATACCAGAAAAGTGCAAAGTGCCAAGCGGTTTCTTTTTATCAGGATCCTGATTATAAGCTCCGAGCCATTTCATCGCTCCGCGCCAAGCCTTCGACTGCCAAATGTCGCCGGTTTTGAAAGCAGCCTCAACCTGAGCGACGCCTTGCTGAATGATTTGACCGGCGCCGAGCGCATTATGACCAACTTCAGAATTACCCATTTGGCCCGGCATGATCCCGACGGCTTCACCCGAAGCATTAAGGCTAATATGCAGATAGCGTGACATGGCATAATCTAAAAACTCCGTATGCGCCTGACGCACGGCATTGCCACTACGACGTAGATTGAGCCCCACACCATCCAAGATGGCGAGGACAACTGGGCCGTCGTAATGTAAGGGTTGAGATGATTTTGAAAACATTGATTCCTCCTATCGTTTTGGTACTTGTTGTGTAATACAGTGAATGTTGCCGCCGCCCAGCAAAAGCTCACGCGCATAAATTGGCTCAATCACACGGTCGGGGAAAAGCTGCCCTAGCGTATCAATGGCGGCTTGGTCGTGCGGATCGTCGAAGATTGGCAGAATAATGGCACCGTTGCAGTTATAATAATTAATATAGCTGGCCGGCAAGCGGTCGCCCTCATTGCGTGGAAAAGTACCTTCGACTACGTCCACGCCGCCTGATTCTTCTGCCGTAATTAACACAGGGTTCGGGACATGGATTTTGGTGATTTCGAGTTTGCGGCCTTTAGCGTCGGTGACACTTTCGAGATAATCCAAAGCAGCTTGTGAACGAGCATGTTGCGGGTCATTTTCATTATCTTCCCAAGCCAAAACGACTTTGCCCGGGGCAACAAATTGGCAAATATTATCAACATGCCCATTGGTATCTTCATCCATGTAGATTCCCTGTGGGATCCAGAGCACTTTTTCAGCACCGAGATATGCTTTCAATTTTTCTTCGATTTGTTCTTTGGACAAATCTGGGTTGCGTCCTGGGTCGAGCAGACATTCGTCCGTCGTCAAAATCGTGCCTTCGCCATCACTATGCACGGAGCCACCTTCAAGCACGAAGTCGGTCAAATGATAGTAGTCAACGTCTTCGATGGCGGCCATTTTAGGCGCAATGTAATCGTCAAAATCCCACGGGAAATATAGACCGTTAACTAATCCGCCATAAGCATTAAACTTCCAGTCGATGGCGCGCTGGTTGCCCATACCGTCATTGACAAAGGTAGCACCAGTATCGCGCACCCATGAATCGTTGTTGGAGATTTCGATGATACGAACGTTGGGCAGATTTTTTTCAAGCAGATGCAGATATTGCGATTGGTTCACACCAACAACAACTGGCTCATATTTGGCAATCGTGCGAATGACCTCTTCAAAAACAGCTTGCGCTGGCTCAGCATTTTGACGCCAGTTATCTTCGCGCTCAGGCCACAAAATATAAGTGCACTTATGCTCTGCGAGTTCGGATGGCATATAGAAACCATCGGCTTTCGGCGTGCTATCGTTGATGCGCATGTTTTTCTCCTTTTTAAGATTTTTGAATAATTTTACTGATTTTTGGGTAAATTTCGAGGAATTTTAATAGTTTTTGGGGTCTTTTACTGTATTATTGTCTTAATACAGTCATACAATTTGGTGTCTTTGAATACGTTTTTATCTACTTCTGGCTCTCGCGGCGGCCTTTTTACGTTTGGAGCTTTTATTTTTAGAGCTTTTTCGATCGACGCCAAAAACCATAAATTCGCCAATAATTATAGCAGCGCTAGCGCCGACGATGAGCGGCCAGTTTTCGCTCCACATGGAAAGCTCAAAGCTGGGGAAGAGTGTGAAGAATAGTGCGATCAGGATGAGCAAAAATGGGATAAAACCGTACAAAGCGATTTTGATTTTGCCACCTTCGATCCAGAAGCCTTTGGCGGATTTGCGGCCTTGTTTATGAAGCTTGATGAAAGCCATGAACATTGGTAGATATGACAATAGTAAAGTGACAAGGCTAAGCGAGAAGAAAGTCCAGAATAAGTTGGTGACTTCGTCGCTGACAAACTCAGCGACGAGAATGCCCGCAGTGGCAATAACTGCGCCGACCAAGCCGGTCCAAATTGACGGAACGTATGGCACGCCATCCTTAGTACGCTTAGCCCAAGATTTAGGGAAAGTACCATCCTCAGCGGCATAAGCGATGACCGAGTTGACACCAAAGTTCCAAGCAGAGATATTAGCAACAAGAGTGTAGATGAATAAGCCGCCCACAATCACCAGGATGGCTTGGATTAAACCTTCGGAAAAGCCAATGGTATTCATGAGAGTGTTGTAACTTTCGAGCAATCCAGTATCAGTGTTTAGCGACTCGTACGGAATTGCTACGCCGATACCAAAGCTCGGCAAGAGATAACAAATAGCAATCAAGATACCGCCGAAGATGATAGCCTTCGGAATTTCCTTTTTGGGATTCGCCATGTCGTCGCTGAAGGTGGAGACAACTTCAAAACCCAACATGTTGAAAATGATAAGCGAGACAAAACCGAGACCAGTGAAATCAAAACCGCCATCGGCACTAACCATGGGTAAGAAATCTGTCCAGGATTCGATCGGATTAGCACTGCCGTGCGTGAGCAAAACATAAATACCAAGTGCGCCGAGGCCGGCCATGAAAGTGATTTTCGCAACGGCACCAAGATTGGAAAGCCAGTCACTTTGCGAAATGCGTAGGCAGCCTAACACACTGACGAGCGCAATGTAGCCAAGTTGGATAATGAGGGCGATCTGCCAAGTGATTTCCCAGCCGAAGACGATTTGGCCAAGGTAAACCGTGACGAGGTCAGCAAGCGAAGCTACCCAAAGCGGATAGTTCACCCAATAATACCAGGCAACGCGGCCAGCCCATTTCTTGCCGAAGGCTTTCTTCACCCAGGTGTACATGCCACCTTCGGACGGATATTGTGTACCGAGCTCGGCAGAAATTAAGCCATACGGGATGAAAAAACCAAGAATCATAATGAGCCACCAGACATACTGGGAATTGCCGATCGCGGCAGTAGGAGCAACAGCATCACCAACTAGGATGATGCAGACCGTTGCTAAGACGGCGCTGAAAAGCCGAAATTTATATTTGGGTTTTTTAGGCATGCTTGCCCTCCTTTGCTTGTTTGATTTCGTCTAACGCCTGCTGAGCCACGCGGCCAAAATATAGCAATAACCCACGCTGCGCAGTGAGACGATTTTCGGCTTGGTCCCAACAAATTGAGTTCGGGCCATCCATCACATCGTCCGTTACTTCTTCGCCACGCGAAGCTGGTAGACAATGCATAAATTTCACGTTAGGATTACCGGTTGCAGCCAGAAGCTCAGCATTAACTTGGTACTTGGGATAAAATTCGCGCAGATAGACATCTTTCGGAACTTCTTTGTCATAAAAGCCATACCAAACGTCGGTATAGATGAAGTCCGCGCCCTCGAGCACGACAGGGTTATCAGAAACGTGGACACTACCACCATAAGTCTGCGTATTAGCGCGACCAATTTTGAGAAAATCGTCGGAGAGCCACTTGGAAGGTGGGCCATATTGCACAAAGTTCATGCCAAGTTTGGTAGTGATCATCATGAGCGAAGCACAAACTTGCGTGCAGTCGCCGACGAAAACTACCTTGATTTGGTCGAGAGTTTTGCCAGCAGGAAGATGGTCGAAAATCGTGATGAGATCGCCGATTTCCTGCGTGGGGTGATTATAGTCGGACATGCCGTTGATGACCGGGACAGAAGAACGAGCGGCAAGCTCGAGGATGCTGGCGTGGCTGTCGACCCGCGCCATAATCATGTCGACCATGTGCGAGAGAACCTCAGCAGTGTCGCCGATGGTCTCGTGGGCACCGAGCTGGATGTCACCAGGTGCGAGATTGAGCGCGTGGCCACCAAGCTGTTCCATGCCAACTTCAAACGAAACGCGCGTACGGGTCGACTTTTGCTCGAAAAGCATGGCGAGATTTTTATGATAAAGGGTATTCAAAGTGCCACCGGATTTGATAAAGTCGCGCACGGTCCGCGCAATTTGCACAATATCCATGATCTCGGATTGATCAAAGGCAGTCGTATCCAAAAAATCTTTTTGAGATGGGATGTCGTGTTTTAAAACATAAGAGTTATCCATGGTTTTATTATAAACAATCCATCTCTAAATACAAGAGGTTTAGTGTGCTATAATCAGAGGAATGGGAATACAACGTAGTGCAGAAGCGGAAGCCAAGTCAGCCGAGACACTGTCAAAAAAAACAAAGAGTACTGAGCGGCTAGTGGATGCGAAGACGAGCGAAACAAATCCGACAGAACAGCTGGATGAAGTTTCACTGCGCCCGACGACTTTTGCGGACTACATTGGCCAGGAACGCCTAAAGAATAATCTCAAGCTAGCGATCGACGCAGTGAAGAAACGGAACGACGGGACAACACTGGACCATGTATTGTTGTATGGACCGCCAGGATTAGGTAAGACAACGATGGCGAATATTATTGCGCACGAGCTGGGGGCAAATCTACGCGTGACGTCGGGGCCGGCGATTGAACGGGCGGGCGATTTGGCCTCGATTCTGACTAATCTACAAAACGGCGATGTGCTTTTTATCGACGAAATTCATCGACTGCGCCGGACGGTGGAAGAAATTTTGTATTCAGCAATGGAGGATTATCAACTGGACATCGTGATTGGGAAAGGGCCGGCGGCGAGGTCGGTCCGACTGGACCTGCCGAAGTTCACCGTAGTGGGGGCGACGACAAGGACCGGCTCGCTCGCCGGCCCGCTGCGCGACCGTTTTGGGTTGATCCACCGACTGGAATACTATAAAATCCCCGAAATCGAGCGGATCATCAGCCGAACCGCAAAACTGCTGGGGACCGAAATCGCCGAGGAAGCGACGCATTTGCTAGCCACAAGGTCGCGCTTAACGCCGCGAATTGCGAATCGCCTGACAAAACGGGTACGCGATTATGCGGATGTGAACGGCGACGGAATGATTGATGCGAAATTAGCCACGGGAGCTTTGGAGTTGATGGAAATTGATGAGCTTGGACTCGACCCGGCGGATCGTAATATGCTGGAGCTGATGCTAGAAAATTATGGCGACCGTCCGGTGGGTTTGAATACAATTGCAGCGCTGACGGGCGACGAAGCATCGACGATTGAAGATTATTATGAGCCATACCTCTTGCAGCTTGGTTTGATTGAGCGCACGCCGCGCGGACGGGCAGTGACAAATAAGGCGAAAAAACACCTCGAGAAGCTGTCTGAACGGGGAGAAAATATGATATAATGGGGCATAGAAAAATTAACTGGAGGATTTATGGCAAAATCACTAGAAAAAGACTCGAAGACTTGGAAGAATTTGGAAGCGGCGCTCGCGGGTGAATCGCAGGCATCGATCAAATATGGTTTTTTCGCATCACAAGCGAAGAAGGATGGTTTTGAGCAGATTTCGGCAATCTTTGATGAGACCGCACATAACGAGCGTGAACACGCGAAGATGTGGTATAAATTGCTTAACGGCGGCAAGGTTGCCGACACACAAACTAACCTCGGTCTAGCGGCAGCAGGCGAAAACTATGAGTGGACTGATATGTACAAGAAGTTTGCTGACGAAGCGCGCGAGGAAGGCTACGACGAGATTGCGGCGAAGTTCGAAATGGTGGGAACGATTGAAAAAGGCCATGAAGAGCGCTATCTGAAGCTACGCGAAAACGTTGAACATGACGTAGTCTTCAAGAATGAGGACATGACAATTTGGAAGTGCCGCAACTGTGGCTACATCTACGTCGGTGCAGAAGCGCCAGAAGTTTGCCCGGTCTGCGACCACCCACAGGCTTTCTTTGAGATTGATGCGAAGAATTACTAGAATCGTGTACTGCGCGCTAGTAGCCGCATGATATTAATGCTCGATTTGGAGCGAAAGAAAGTTCCCGCTGGTTCTACCGGCGGGAACTTTTTGTTAGGCTAGTTGCCGGAATTTATTTCGCCATTGTTGCGGCCGCAATAGCCTTTTTCGGTCCAACAGTTGGTGGTAATCCAAAAACTTTTGGCCATGGCGTCCTGGCCGCTATTGCTACCGAGGTCAAGCTCGTACTCTGGATACGGGAAGAAAGTATCGGCGGGGTCGAGGCGAGTTTCGACGCGGCGATAGAGTTGGTTAGCGCGGCCGGTGGAGTCGACACTAATCTGTACGCCTTTGAAGTTGATCGGTTGATTATCTTTATCAAATAGGGTGACGCGAAAATCAGTATTAGCGTTGCCATAGGGCAGAGCGAGCACGAGGAAGGCGCTGCCGCCCGCGCTGAAGCTGCCGTCGAGGCCAGTCAACTTGACCGTGCAGGCGAAGTCGCTGTCGTGACTACAGTGCACTTGGAAAGGTTTGTTAGCGTCGTTAGAATTCCCAGCCTTGATGATTGTGGAATTGGGGATTTCGTTGGAAATTTCTGAGCCATCTTGATCGGTGGGTAGAAAGAGCATACTGCTATAATGTGCGCCGTCGGTGCTGTTATTATAGTTAGATAGGTTAATATTATCGTCGGCGCGGATGAGTGTAGCGGTGACAGCAGGTGGAATGGTAGCGTCCTGAGCGTTCGCGAGGTTGCCATTGTGGGTATTCAGATTCGAGAAAACCGTGCCATTGTTCTCGGAGTACCAGCTGATTTGGACGCTGCCAATTTTGCCGAGTTCGCTGCTATCGACGCCGAGCGGGACGACCTTGGTACGAGTGTCAGAGCTGAGCGTGGTGCGGTAATCTTCGACTTCGTCGCGCAGGATGACACAAGTGTAGGCTTGATCAGAGTTGTTAGATTCACTTTCTTGAACCTTAACCTCGGTCACATCGGGGCCAAGTGAATCCTTGTAGAGGTAGTTTTTAAGGTTAAAATTGTCGCAAGTGCCGCCAAAAAGACTAGAGTACTCGCAGTCAGACTTAGTTTTGCCGGGTTCGCTCATGCAGGCAAAATATTTATTAACGGCGATTTTAGCATCTTCGACACCCGCGAGCGCGGAGTCGTAAGCCGAACGTGAGAGATCGTCGTTACTGCTTTGCGAAGCTTCGGAGAGAATGATGCGAATAAAGCTGAGGGTGATAACACCGAAAAGAATGGTGGCGAAAATCACGACGTAGAGCGAGGCGACGCCTTGTTTAGTGTTTGAATACGAGAGTGGGTGTTTGGAAAGTTTCATGGTTTATTGTTGTACTCCAGCCGTGCGAGCGGCAAAATTAAATTTGTTAATCGCGCAATAATTGAATTCGGAACCGATATCGAGGACGCTGCCGGAACCTTCGTTTTGGCCGTTTTCGAGGCGAGAAAGATCGTTCACATTGCAGTAGTCGCCAGTGCGTGTGATGTCGACATTACCGCGTTCGGTGGCAAGGACGAAGGTGCCAGAGAAGAAAGTGCGGTTCGTGACGGCGTCTTGGCTAGGTGGGAACATAGTGAGTTCATAGAGCATGAGGTTGAGATCAAATTCGCTCAGCAGGTTACCTTCGGGGGCAGGAATGGGGTTATGGAGCGTCACGCCATTGGCGCCGCTGTTCGCGAGCTCGGTAATGTCAAGCGTCATGTGTGGCTCGAGGGTAGACTCATAGTCAGAATTCGCAGCAGCAGAACAGAGCCGACGAGTGGTGTCTTCGAAGCGCAAAAGATTGCCATCTGAAATAGTTTGCGTGCTACCGTCTTTGTTGCGGTAAGTGACGCTAAGAGTATGGTTGGTTGCCTTGCCATAATAAGTATTCCAGAGATATGAGTAGTGGCCAGTACAGAAGACGCCATTGTATTGTACAGGATTTGCGGCGAGATTTGGAGCAGGGCCAGAGGTATCTTGGAAAACGTAGAGTTCGGCGTTGTCTTGCTCACACTTAGCAATGGCGGCCTCGGCAGCGGTGTTTTCGCTGCCGCGCGCAAGGTTGCTACAAAGGCTCTTGGTGTCGAGGGTAGGGGCGGAGTTGACGGCCGAGGTGAACTCGTCGATCAAGGAACGACCGACGCTGTTGACGGCTTTTAGGGTGAGGCCTTTTTGATAGATCGTGACGATGTTTGAAGTGACGATGGCGATCGTGATAAGAAGCACGGCAACAAATGACATGGTCAAGGTGAGCTCGATAATTGTGAAACCAGACTTGGTCTGTTGAGAAAGCTTTTGCTTTGAAGATGGGGATTTTTTGATCATTAGTTTACTCCTGCGGGGTTATAAAGGCGAATGACAGTGTCGAGCGAAGTGGGACGCGTAGCGCTGGGGCCATACCAACAAGTTTGAATGTAAAAATCATAGAAACTGGGTGTTTCGTTACCATTATCACTTTTCACAGCGATCACCCAAATTCCCTCGGCCAAAGCAAGACGGTTAAACGTTTTGCGCTGCTGTTGTTCAGAAACTGCTTCGGACGAGCCGCTGCCGCTCGCGCTGGTGAAGATGAGGCGGGCGTTCTGTTCAGCCGGCTGGAAACGGCTGGAATTGTCCACAGCGCTGACGTAAGCATCGTTAATATTGTCACTCAGAAGATCCCGCGTATTGATAACAAAAGCTTTGTAATGTGAGAGTAAGTTGCCGCTACCACTGGGCTGATAGACTGTGCTGCAGTCGCCGAGCGGATATTCGAGCTGGTAATCGCTGGGGCTGAGGGCGTTGTCAGTGATTTTTTGCCAAAGTTTATCATATTGTTGAATTTTTTCGCCCGCTGGGACGTTACCATTAAAGTCTTCTTCTGTAGGCAGTGTGAGCTCGGAAATGTAGGAACTGTGGATGAAACGCAAGGCTTCGGCTTGAGCGTTGAGCTCGTTGCGGGCGGTGACAAGTTCGAGCGAACTTTCGGCACGAGAAACGCCAGTGTTCATCATGGCAATAGAAATCACGGCAACAAGACAGAAGACGGCAATCGCAAACATCACTTCGACGATAGTGTCGCCACGCTTAGCGTGGGAGAAAAGATTAGTTTTTAGCGGCATGGGTTATCTCCTTCGTCTGGCAACATAGAAATCGACGAGGCGTTATGTCCAGCGAGGTCGAGCGCAATGCCACGGACAATGCTGCTGTTTTGAGACTTGATGCAGAAAGTTAGTTTGTCGTCTTGGTGATAGAGACTTGGATTTGTCTGCAAATCCTGGGCAAAATGTTCGCTGGCGCTGCGGTCGTCGGGCTGGCAGTTTTCGTCGATACGATAAGTCTGATCAGTGTAGGCAGCGTGGATAGCACCAGTAGCAGGAGAGCGAGCAACAATGACGGTACCCACAAAATCAGAGCCAGAGTCATTTTGAACTTCAGCGCCCCATTGCAGAGCATAATCGCTGAGTGTGCTTTCGTGGAGCGGGTGATCAAAATTGGCCGGTTCGCCGCAGTAGATATGCGCATTAACATCTTTCAATTCCTCGACAAAACCATTGGAGGAGCTAGGTGGATTCACGTCACCAACCAGTGTAGCGGTATAGACTTTATCTTCATTGTTGTCGTTCAAGCCAAAGACGGCGACCTTACCATAGACGGCATAATTGTTAGAATTACCTTCGCCGAGTGACTCGGGGCTCTGAACTTCGGCGAAAATAGTGCGCAGAAATTCGGCAAAAGAACGCAAGGAATCATTATAGCGCTGACGCGCGATGGAGGAATAAGTGCCGCCGAGTACGCCGATTAGCATGAGGCCGGTGATGGCGAGGAAGAGCATGACTTCGATGATGGTGAAGCCCGACTTGGTCTCGGAGGCTTTTGGGGTATGAGAAATTTTTGAGATTTTTCGCAACATTTTCCTCCTAATACCTCGGCGCTAGTTCGCGAGAATATGATTCGGTGTAGCTGGAATCGTAGCGACCAGCTTGGGCATAAGCCCAGAGATAGGAATCTTGGCGGAGGTTGAAGATTTCGGCAGGAGAATTACGATCACTGGATTCGGTACCAAAGGCATTCATCGTGCCAAGCAGCGGATCAGAACCATAGGAGCGCTTGAGTTCTAGACCGCCATTCGCGACTACGGGACCGTTGATAGCGAGTTGGTCAGTGCAGAAGTTTCGGCGTTGGTTTTGGGAATCGGCTTCGGTGCTATTGTTAAAATCTTTGCAAGTATTGATCTTGCCATCAACAATCAGCCAGGCGTCGATGCGAGTGACATTGCTAGTAATCGACAAGTTGCCGTCGACGAAGATGATGTTCTGGGGGAGTTGGTAAATCGAATCATACGGACCGTCAGCGTAGGTGATGTTGCGATCGATAGTTTGGTCGCCGGAATATCGGTAGATGCGAGTTTCCCTAGTGTTCTCACCGAAGTCAGCGCTAATACTACTGCCTGTTCGAGCTTTGCTCTTCAGAAAACTTTGAAGGCGGTTTTGATAGGATGAGTTGCGCTGGATGCGAGAGTAGCCGAGAAGATTGGTATTATTGGAGATGGTGAGGGGCGAGCAGCCGCGGATATCGCTACAGGTGTTGCCGAGCGCGAGGGTGGAACCGGAGGCAAAATCACTAACTTGCCCGCCGACGACATCGAGATGTTCGGCCCAGGAACCGAATTTTGCGCGGTTGCCGTTGATTAATACGCCAGGATCTCGGTAAATTCCGTTCGTGTAGCGGAAGGAGGTGATCCCCTTAATGCCGACACCTTCGTTAGTGATGACACTGCCGTTCCAGACGGCGACAGATGGCTTTTTGGCGATCGTGCGGCAGACGGAGCCGAAGATGGCCCAATAGTCTTTGCCGTTTTCCTTGTCCCATTTTACAGAGCCATTTTTTTCTACGCCGTACCAGTATTCGAACTTATAACCCATAGTGTTACAATATTTGTCGCCGACAAGGTCTGGGGTGATAACATAATCTTCTTTAACATAGGTCTCATTCACATCGCTATTGTCGGATCTAGTATCCGCTCTATAATTGCTCGCCATTTCTTTACATTTATACGACCTTTGAGTGCCAACGTAGGAACAAACATCGGAACCCCGATACATTTTGACATCGTCGTCAATCGTCTCGATGTATGGTTCACCGGCCCGGACTAAGTAGTTGACGGTTTGGTAGCCAGCATAACGGCGAGACGGAACGCCCTTGACGCGTGCCCGCCAGCCAACTGTGGTGTTTTCACCAACATATAATGCTTCCGCGCCATTGCCGCCGCTGACATAGGGGCCAGGATATACATTTGGTTCGGGGTCGTCGGGTGGCATGTTGGGGCGAGTGATTTCGATGCAGGCTTTGGATGATCCATTGTTGCTTTGGGAGAGAATAGAGTAATGATAGTATAGCACTTGTCCTTCACTATTAGTGACAGGTTTACCGCGCATTTTGACGTTTTTAGGATTGTAGGAAATTGTCTGGCAATACGTCACTGTTTCGCCTTTTTTTGTGTGGATAGTATAGTTAGAGGTCTTGCTGGCTTCTTTGCCGGTATTACTAGCGACACCATTAGTATTAAACGTTCCTCGTGAAGCAGAGCCACTAGCGTTCCCCCCCCATTCAGTGCTCCATTTAATCGGAACGTTATCGTAAACGTCTCTCGAGCCGGCTTCTTTCGCGATGCCGCTATAATGTATCTTATGAAAGAAGTCAACGTTTACAGTTTCATCATTGGTACTGATTTTAAGAGTCACTGAGCCGTCTTTGTCTGATTCTTCCGAATGGAAGCTAATATCTGATCCTTGGCTTTGTACGGTCACACCAGAACTAGACTGGACTGAACCTTCAGTATCCTTATACTCGAACTCAGGCGAATAACAAAATGCGCTCACGTCGCGCCAGGCATGGTTGGTTGCCCCGTTGGCCTCAGCGAGCTGGAAAGCGCGGTAGGCTGTACTCCAATCCTTATCGCCAGCAAAGCCAGTTGGCCAGTGGTAGTTAGTGGAATTAGCGACTCCTTCACCGCCCGGATAGATTCCATTTGGAGAATATATTTTGTAAACTTGCAGAAGCCCCGCTTGATGCCCGCCATTATATTCGACGCGAGTGTCACCATTGTGTTTTGCAAGAGCTAATCTATAATACCCACCAGCGCCATTGCTATTGTATTTGCCGCACCCCACTAGTGTGCCACCTTTGGCTGAACCTGTGTCTGGAATTGTGATAGTATCAGTTGCGGCATTATAATAACCGTTATATTCTAGTGGATAATAATGCCAAACTGCACCGTAACAAGTATCAAAGGTGTTCCCTCCATTACCTGCACATCCACCACCGTTTCCGCCGCTAATATTGCCATCGTTGGTGTCCGCTCCGCGAACGGTTTGTGCGGAAAAAATTACTGCTGTACCGACAATCAAAACAGCAAGGAATGCTGCTGATAACTTTTTGGCTATTTGCGTTTTTTTATTCACCACTGATTCCTCCTCCCATCTCTAAACTGGCTTGGTAAGCTTTATTCTGGTACTCCATGCCCTTTTCTTCGTCACCATTATATGCATAGCAGCTAGCTAAAATCATATACAAACTACTTCGCTGTTCTGGGACCATAGATTCAGCGTCTAGGGCTTCTCCTAGGGCAATAGCATCGTTATAAAATCCTTGATTAACATAGAATCCCATTTTTTGCATTGCAACCTGATTAGCATAATACCTCGTCTCAGCATTATCGTTGTTTTCGACGGCTGCTTGTGCTTCCTTAATAGCTTGGTCAAAGACTTGGTCCGCGGCTTCCATATTGTCTCCACTTTCAGAAAAAGCCACTTGAGCCGCCTGCCCTAAGTCGGTAGCACCAGTGTTCAAGTTGGTGATTTCTTCCTCTGTCACATTATTGTCCTCGACGACTTCTGGAGTTTTTTGTTCATTATTGCTCGTAAAAATCACTACAATCCCCCAAATAGCTAGTGCAACAATTGCCACCGCCACAATAATCCCGCCGATGAGATAGAATTTTTTGCGTTCTTTTTTGGCTTGTTGCTTTTTGGCGGCGGTGCGTTGATTTTGGGGCGCGAAGGGGTCCTCTTTGACGGCGGTTTTGACGCCAATGTCGGAAGATTTGTAGGCGACTTGGTTACTTTGCCCTAATGGCGCCTGAGGCGCGGGCTGTACCGGCGTTGGAGCTTGGGGGCTGGGCGCCGTCGGCTGGGCCGATGGATTAGCAGCTTGCACAGAAGCCGAATTCGGCACTGCTGCGCTCTTGGGGTTTTTAGTTTGATCACCTTCCATATGTTTCTATTTTACCATAAGTTTTATTTGGCACCAAACAAAAATTGCATCCATTGCTCAAGATTGCTGCGCGTATCGGTGGCGAGCGCAGCTTCGTCCGATTCGAGATCAGCATGCTTATTCTTAGCGTATTCAGAATTGGCGGGGAGATAAATCATAGTTTCGCCTGGCAACATCTTGCCCTGATATTTGCGCGCAGCGAGTTCTTGATATTCCTCGGACGCGTAGAACTCATTTTCAAGCTCGAGCGTTTCGACCTCGAGTTCGAGCAGAGCTTTTTCGCGTTGTTTATTTGTGAGCTCCTGGGCGAGCGCCCAGTTGCGCGACATTGAAGAGATTGTTCCCCAAGTCCAAATCAAACAAAGCCCGAGCGCAATAAACAAAATGACATTATCAAAAACTAGTAGGTGATGCTTCAGCCAATATTGAAAGCGCCGAAATTTGGTCTGGAATTCGTTCATGGTTGTTTATATTATAGCATAAATGGGGTGGCTAGAAGGTGTGTTCATAGTCTTGACGAGAGTGATAGACGCCAGCAACAAGCACTTTCCGTCCTAAAATTTTATAAAGCATAAAATAGCTATGTTTTTTGCAGTGAATAATATGATAGCCACGCTCGCGAAGTTTAGGGCTATCGCAAAGTTTGAAACTAGGAGCGAGATGAGAAAGACGCTGCGTAGTTTCCTGGAAGTCTTTCCTAGTATTCAACATAGCCTGTGCACTCCCTTTTTCATAGAGTAAGTAGTATAGGATATTTTGAATTTGTTTTTCGGCAATCTCGCTAAATTCAATGTCATACTTTGTATCTTTGTTCTAAATCATAAAAAACTTGCTCGGCCTTTCTGCTTTTCCCTTCTGCAAATTGTTGTTCTGCTTTTTCAATATCGCGCAAAAAATCTTCACCAGTCATTGGTTTAAGAAAGTTCCCCACCGCTTCGTCAATATCAATGTTATTACGTTTGCGGGAAAGTTTTTCAACATGACGCTGAACCTCCAAAAGGTCACGTTCTGGAAGAGTTTTCATGATGGAAATGGTTTTTTCTAAGGTCGTCATGTTTTTCTCCTTTATAGTGATTTGGTGAGGGCGGTTGGGTTCGAACCAACGACCAAGCGGTTATGAGCCGCCTGCTCTAACCCCTGAGCTACGCCCTCATTCCTTCATATTATAACACAAAAAGAAGGTATACTGTTATTGTGGTTTGAACACGTATACCTTCAATGATTGTATTTGAGAATTAAAATTCGATTTTGTCGTCAGCTGAAGGCTTCTTGGTCTGCTCAGCGTTTTGTTCTACAACAGCCTCGGCTTTAGCTTTGGTCTTGGATTGATTTTTATTAGATTTATTTGACCATTTGAGCACGGTGCTCGGGAAGAGGAGTGTGAAGCCGCCCTTAACAGCATAGATGACGCCGAGGGCGATGGCGCCGGTATAAACCGTATAAGTGCCGCCCGTGGCTGATGAGGCGGCGGCGTCATAGGAGGCGTAGGAAATCGCACCAGCGATGATGGCGACGACGAGGCCAATGATGAATTCCTTAGTAGCTCTTTTACGCAAGCTTTCTTTGGTGATAGTGTTAGACGATTTTTCTTGATTCATGTTATGATTATATCACAAATCTCGTAAAAAAGCTACCATAAAATCCCCTTTTCTGTGTAGAAGAGGGGATTTTGTACCTAAATAATTACCAACGTGCGTCTTAAGCGGCCTTTTTCTTCAAAGTCAAGAAGCCGTTGCGTGGGTTTTCGTTTACGACACGGTCTTCTGGCAGGTCGCAAGGCGTACCTTTACCGCCTTCTGCAGTCTTAGTGAAGAAGTAAATCGTTTGTGGTTTACCACCGCGCAAAGTGACTTCAGACTTGTGCAGATAGTAGGTAATGCCTTTGCTGTTGGTATGTTCGTAGGCCATTAGGTCCCTCCTTAAGTTAGTAATATCTCTATCTTAAGCCGAGAAGAGAGAGGTGTCAACACTTTTTCTAGAGAAAAAGTGTTGCAACGGCTCGCACTACAGAGAAAACACAAGTGTTTTCTCTTATAGGTGTCTCGCGTTGGGCAAGGTCTGTTTTAGGGAAACTATTTGAGGAAGAGGAGGGAAATGTGGAGGATACACCAAATTAGGCCACGGAGAAGAATGACGGCAAGAAGAATTATGCAGGCGAGGGCAGCAAAGCCGGCCCAAGTAGGCGCCCAGACGGGTGAAGCGAAATCATGGCGGTAAAGTTCGGTCGACGGCACATCAGCGACTAAGTCAACACCGAGGTTGTCGCTTTCGGGATATTTGGCCAATTCGTCGGTCCAACAATTGAGATAGCCGGGGCTGTTCCAAGTCCAACCGTTAGCAATGGCGAGCGGGCGACAAATCGCGCTGACGGCGGCATAAATATTGCCGTTGGGATTCGTGTCGTTCGCGACTTGGCTTTCAGCGGCTTCAATCGCGGCATTAGCGGCGCGGAGATATTGATGCTCGAGATAAAAAGGTCCAGTGCCGAAGATAATGGTCTGCTGGCCGTTATTTTCGGCAAGGTTGACGATGATGTGAGAGACAGTGAATTCTTGGAGAGCCTGGAGGCTAGACGCAATAGCAGCATCGTCTTCAGCGGCGTCGGCAGCTAGCACCGCATCGCGTAGCTCGACCATTTTGAGATGATCAAGCCTGAGCAGTGTGGCGGTGACGAAAACTGCAGGGATCAAAATAATGATCAGCTGCCAAGTACGGATACTGCCTAGACGTCCGAGAAACCGTCGGATATGATTGGATTTTTTACCACCCATGTTAGTGTTATTATAACACAGACACGGCGGCCAGAAAACTTGTGCTATAATCGAGTTATGAAGATTTATATTTCGGGAATTTCGGGGACGGGGATGGGCCCGCTGGCGTTGATGGCGCGGGACGCTGGAATGACGGTTTTTGGGTCAGACCTAGCGGCGGGACCGGTGACGAACGAACTAGTGAAAAATGGGATTCAGATTTGCCTCGGCAATCAAGATGGTGAGTTTCTAAAAGCGCGCGCGAAACAGGATGGCGTGGATTGGTTTGTCTATACTTCAGCACTGCCGGAAGATCATCCAGAACTTTTGATGGCAAAAAAGTTGAAACTGAAGATTTCAAAACGCGATGAGTTTATTAGCTATTTGGTGAAAAAGTTGAAACTGAAGATGATTGCGGTGGCGGGCACGCACGGTAAAACTACAACGACGGCGTTGATTGTGTGGGCAGCCAAGCAGCTTGGATTGCCTTTGTCCTATATTATCGGGACGACTTTACCATTCGCAGAAGCTGGGCACTATGATCCGCGTTCGAAATATTTCGTCTACGAAGCGGACGAATATGACCGAAACTTTTTGGCTTATCACCCGTGGTTGGCGGTGATTCCGGTGGTTTCGTATGATCATCCGGATATTTACCCGACTTTGGAAGATTATCGAGCGGCCTTTCGGCAGTTTGAGTCGCAGAGTGAACAGGTTTTGCACGCCGACGAGATGGCGGCGGATATTACGTTGGCAGGTGAAGCGCGACGCTATGATGCGACGCTAGCGCTAGACGTGATGGAGAGAATTTTACCGAAACCGCGGGGGCTGGCAAAAGTGCGAAATGAACGACGCAAGAAAATTGTGGCAGCACTAAATTCGTTCCCAGGTGTAGGACGGCGGTTTGAACAGATTTCGGAAGGCTATTATTCTGACTACGCGCATCACCCAGAGGAAGTCGCAGCGACAATTGAGATTGCGCGCGAAGAAGCCCATCAACGTGGCATGAAGGGTGTGGTGGCGGTTTATGAACCACACCAAAATACGCGCCAGGTCGAAGTATTTAATGGTTATAAACAGGCATTTTTGGGCTTAGAGAAATTATATTGGGTGCCGACTTATTTGACGCGAGAGAAGCCAGGTGTCAAGGTACTTGAACCGAAGGACTTTATTGAAAGTTTGGAAAATAGAAAAATTGCTGAAGCGGCAGAGCTCGATGACAAGCTGGCGGAAAAATTGCTTGATTGGCATAAAAAGGGTTACTTGGTGCTGCTGATGTCGGCGGGGCCAGCGGATGTTTGGATGCGAAAAGTAGTCTATGCGGGCAATCAGGAATCAGCAGCACAATATGCGCGTGCGCCACGCGACGCAGACGCTTAGGAACTGAGCTTAGGGTTATAAATATAAAGAGGGCTGAGGCTAGGATTCGTGGTTTCCTTCAGTTTCGTCTGTAGGAATGCCGAGTGATTCGTCAGAAAGCGGCGCGGCGGAGTATGGGTCAGAGAAGTCTTCGAGACGACGGTTGAGCTTTTTGTATTCTTCGAGATAACGCTCGAGTTCATCCTTGTCAATCGGGCCGGTGTCAGAATATTCAAAATCGGTCGTCTCAGCCTCTTCGCTGGCTTCGTCTTCGTCGGGTAGGTAGCCGGGGCGGGAGCGATCAAGATAAATATCGCCCGAACGCCAATAAACGAACAAGCTTAGACCGGTCGTGAGGGCAGTAATTAGGATCGCTCCCGCCCCGAGCAACGTCAAATTGCGTCCACCAAGATTAGTGTTATTCATAATTCCTCCTGCAACTTCTTGACGGCGGAATATTGTTCGTTAGCATACTTCGACAACTTAGTAGTAGTTTCGCGCAGTTCGGCACGTTTTTTGCGCACGGTTTCGAGTTTCTTGTAGAAATCTTGGGGACTATTTTGACAATCAATGGCGATGAGTTCTTCAAGCTCGCGCATATAAGTAGTGTATTCGTCTTTAAAATGAGTTTGTTCATCGGTGAATTTCGATTGTATAGAGGATAAAGTTGGATGGTTGTTCTTCACTAGACGCAAGTTGAGCGGCGTGATGAACTTATTGACGAGAGTTTCGTAAGTTGTGCCGAGATAAGTACGAGTTTTGGAATCGACTTTTTGTAGCTGAACGAGAGATTGTTTGATAGTCGGACAGTTTTGCGAAATGGCGCTGGTTTGCTGTTCGTTCAGAGCAGAAACTGGCGCAGCAGGCGCGCAGGAAGCCAAGATAAGGCTAAAACAAGTGAAAATCAGCAAAACGCGCGACAAGGAAAATGATTTTGGCGCTGCCAACGATCTACTAAGCATCTTTGTACATCCCGTTATGTTTTTTACCGTCATAGATCAGGGTCGGGATGCCTTTGACATGAATTTGGTCTTCGACGATAGTTTTCACCTGCGCCAAAATATCCTTCACTTCGTCACCGGTGGAAAGTTTGACGATTTTTTGGATATCGGCGTCCTTGATCTTAAAATCCTTAAGCCAGGATTTGAGCAACTTTTCGGCTTCTTCGCGAGAAATGCCACTGAAGGCGACTTGATAGTTCATTCCCTTGTCATTATTTTCGGTGAATAGACGATCGAGCAAGCGCGCAGCGTAGGTTTCGTCGACAAGGGCGGCGGCGTAGAAATACTGCGCGATCAAATCAGAATTGGCGAATTTGTAGCCACCATCGGGCAGCTCGATCGGGTAGAGCAGAATCGCAGTGTTATAACGCTCAAAAAAACCGGCAGACTTCTGAGCGCGATAGCTTTGAAGGCAGACCGTGCAACCCGGGTCGACGATATCGAGAGCAAAAGGTGCGCCGTCGTGATAGCCAGCCGCAAAAATGGTGGGCTCGACAAAATATTCCTCGGCTTGCCAATCATGTAGGCGATCTGGAATAGCCGCGAAGATTTCGCCCCACTCCGAGAACCAACGTCCGGTCCATTCGAGCGGGTTCTTCGGCTCTTCGGCGTCAATGCCGCAAACTTCGGCACCGAGTGCACAACTGGCAGGTTGCGAAACGTTGCAAGTACCAAAAACCCAGAGCGCTAGGCCAGCCTTCGCCGATTCGACAATCGACCAAATTGTGACAAAAACGATCAATACAGCGCCAACTTCAATTGTTGTGCCAAGTGGTTTAACCCATTTTGGATGTTTCAAAACAACTCTGCTGAGCAGAAGATTCTTGACGTCGTCTTTGAAATTGGTGTCGCATTTCTGGAGACGGACCTTTTTCCCAACACAGTACCAAGCTTTTTTGAAAACTGTCCAATATTTCTTGCCGATGTCGCGACGGAAAATGCTCAAAAAGGCAACAAATACGCCAACGAGACAAAGGATAATGAATGCTGCAACACAAACCATAGGTCAATTATAGCATATCTATTCTTCTGTGGTGGCGATATGGAGCTCGTCGAGCTGGGCGTCGTCGACTGTGGACGGCGAGTCCATCATGAGGTCAACGCCAGAGCCGTTCTTCGGGAAGGCTACGATATCGCGGATACTCTTGACGTCGAGCAGTTCCATAAGCATGCGATCGATACCAAAGGCGCAGCCGGCATGGGGCGGAGCGCCAAATTTGAAAGCGTTTAGCATACCGCTGAAACGGCGCGCAACTTCTTCGCGGCTATAACCGAGGATGCCAAAGGCTTCATAGGTGATTTCTGGGTCGTAATTACGCACGGCGCCGGAGCAGAGTTCGAGACCGTTCATCGCCATGTCGTATTGGTCAGCGATAATGTCGAGTTTGTTCTCGGTTTCGCGGAGCGTCTTCAGGCCACCGTTTGGCATCGAGAAGGGGTTGTGGCAAAAGTCGATCTTCCCCGTCGCTTCGTCTTGTTCGTAGAGCGGAAAGTCGATAATCCAGCAGAGCGCAACTTCTGCCGGGTTCTTCAGGTCGAGTGCGTCAGCAAAGGCAATGCGCATGACGCCAAGGACTTTGTTGACCTTCTGGCGGAGGTCGGCGCCAAAGAATACGGCGTCACCATCTTTCGCACCGGTAAGTTCTTGGATCTTAGTTAGTTCTGCGTCTTTCAAAAACTTGGCAATCGGGCTGCGGACAGTGCCGTTCTCATATAATATATATGCTAGGCCGCCCGCACCGTTCGCCCGCGCGAGTTCCGTGAATTCGTCGATTTGTTTGCGGGTAAACTTCCCGCCGCCGGGTACGCAAATAGCCTTCACGCAGGGCGTCTGGAAGACTTTGAACTCGCAGTCTTTCAGGGCATCGGTCAAGTCAATCAGCTCGAGATCGTAGCGAAGGTCGGGCTTGTCGGTGCCGTATTTTTCCATCGCCTCGCGATAAGTGAGGCGCGGGACTTCCTCGGTGAGCAACTTTTTACCCGCAAAATCTTTGACCAGCTTTTTGATGAGTGGCTCCATGGTCTGGCGCACAACTTCGCCATCGTCAACAAAGGCCATTTCCATGTCGAGCTGATAAAAATCGCCGTAAAGTCGGTCAGCACGTGGATCTTCGTCGCGGAAGCAGGGCGCAATTTGGTAATAGCGCGGAACGCCGCCGACCATGAGGAGTTGCTTGAACTGCTGCGGAGCTTGGGGGAGAGCGTAGAACTGCCCAGGATGAAGGCGAGAAGGAACAAGAAAATCGCGCGCACCTTCGGGTGAAGAGTTAGCCAGAATTGGCGTAGTGATTTCGATAAAATCGTGTTCGTCCATATAGCTACGCATGATACGATAAAATTCGGCGCGACGTTTCAGAATATTTTGCATACTGGGGCGGCGCAGATCGAGATAGCGATATTTCAGACGCATTTCTTCGCTAGACGGATCGCCTTCATCGTGAGTATTGACGGGGAGCGGCTCAGATTTGTTGATTAGCTCTAAGTTATCGACGATAATTTCAATATCACCGGTCGCGATGTTGGGGTTTTTTAGCTCGGGTGCCCGCTCACGCACGGTGCCTGCGGCCGAGATGACAAATTCGTCGCGCAGAGTTTCAGCAATCTCGAAAGCTTCCTGCGTGTCGGGAGTAATGACGAGCTGGATAATTCCCTGATGGTCGCGCAGGTCGATAAAAATCAAACCACCGTGATCGCGGCGAGAATTCACCCAGCCGGAGACTCGGACTTTTTCACCAATTTTTTGTTGTAGGTCTGTCGATAAGTATCTCATAGGAGATATTATAACATAAAACTAAAGATTCTAGCAGACGAAAAATTAGCTTGTTGTGTTAAATGCTAAACCTGTTATGATTGCGCATCCCAACAAGACATAGTACAATCGGGAGACTAGTCTATCAAGACGACGAACATTAACAAGGAGATAGGAAATGAGAAGGATGTTAGAGTTCGATAGACTGCACTCAGAAACTATACAAAATATTTTAGAAAGGGGTTGGGCATATGGTAAGAGATTGGGCACCTACTACACATTGTCTGATTTGTGGAGCTTCGAGAGAGGAAGGTTTTGATTTTCGTGAAGGCGATTGTGCAGGTTGCGAACGACTATGGAGGCAGGATTTGAGAGACCATCGGTTCCCGCCAGGCTTTGTTTATTACAAAGAGCTAGAGGATGCTGGAGAAACGTTGATAGGGTTTTACCATTGGAGAGAACTAAAGAACTGCTCACGGATCATAAAGATCATTTTAGAGCGCCAGAATGCGCCGCACGCTGACGACGAGGAATGTTTGAAAAAAACGCTTGAAGAAAGAGACCTGGTGCTCTATCGCATAAACTCTGCGAATAAAGACCGGCTCGAAAGGCTTCGTCGACAAAGTCTTTGTTTACCGCCAACTAACTACGAAAAGAAATTTGGCAAGATTGAACTCTATTAATATTTCGTGCGAATACGCTTTTGATCCTCGTTCCGAATAGTGCAGAGATTTTATTCAGCTCCGCCTATTCATCTGAAGCCTTTGGGCGCTCCGATTCGGAACGCCCAATTTTTGTTGTTTCATTGACAATTATTAGCTATCGTTAAGCTCATTATTAATATCAACTTGAGCATTATACTTTGCGATCTCTTCAGCTCGAATAACTTCTTCTGGAGTGAGGACTCGATTAACCGTTCCATCGGGATTGAATTGCGTCCAACGGTTGTTGTTTGCTGGGTCTGGGCGCCAGTCAGTCGGCATTGCAACCTTCCTAGCATGACGAACTTTTAGGGTATCCGGATCGTCACCGACATTAAGTTTTCGGAATTTGCCATATTGTTTTTCAAACTCAGCCTTCAACTCGGTTTCGGTTTTACCAGTAGCAGCTTGTTGCTTAATATAATTCTCCTGCTCCGCTTGGTAAGCAGCCTCGCGGATAGCGTTCAACTTGCCGATATTGTCGATATCTCCTTTTTCTTTGATTTGGTTAGCAATGCGCGGGTCGGTCATAGCACGAGTAATATGATTCGAGAGCGCAATGGCGTTTCCTTCCCCTAGATCTTCTTTTATCTTTTTAATATCGTAACCAACAACGTCCCCGTTGCCGTTTTTGATTTGGTATTTGTCAAATTGGTTAAATACGTGATCACTGAGGCTGGGGATGCTGGCAGCGGAGACTTTGCTCGCATCTAGCTTCTCATATGCTTCACGCCCCTTTAATGGCCCCTTACCTGTTATGTCATTCACAAGCTTAAACGTTCCAGGGTCTTCTGCCTTCAGGCTGGCCATCCATTTGTCATTAGCGGCAATTTGTTGCGCTAAATTCTTGACGATCTGAGAATCTTTGCCGTAGGCTCGATTGCCATCCTTGTCGCCGAAAACTAGGTCGGCGAGATTTTGGACCGCTTCAGTACGTCCGGTATCACCCTTACCGAACTGTAGTAGCTGGAGCGACTGAGCAATCTGAGTGTTGCGCTTGCGAGTTTGCTCGTTAGCTGCCTGCTCGGCTTGTCTTGCGTAGTATAATTGAGCTTCTCGCAGGCTACCTACATCGTTTGCGTTAATCGTTTGCTCGCTTCCATTGCTATCAGTGTATCTAACACCGCCGTTTTTGACCATACTAGCGTAGTCGTTAATCTGCTTTTCTTCGTATTCGCGTTGACGAGTGGCTTTTCTTGATTCCAGCGTTTCCAAAACATCACCACTATTAGCCAAGTTTTCGAGGTCTTGTTGCTCGTCCTGATATTTTTGCATGGCGGCAGTACTTTTGGCGAATTTGCGTTGTTGCCCGCGAGAGAGTGAACCGCCTCGCGCCGTTATCTTGTTGTACCTTTCTACGCGGGCTCGATTAAGGTCATTAATTTTTCGCTGCTGACGATCTTTAACGAACTCCGATGCCACAACTCCGCGCCCAAGTGCGCGATTTATACGATCGCCGAAGCCAGAGATTTTCGCACCGAGGTTCCCCATTGCCGACATTGAGCTTTTTAGAACACTGGGAACGAGGAAGAAAGGTACAATATTTGCAAGCAAACCGACTAAAATCATGCCGAGACCGCCGTCACCATTTGCGGCGCTCTCAATGAGCAGACCAGATACAAACCTTCCGCCACCCATCAGCAAACCGCAGATCGGGTAGACTAGCAGCAGAGCCGTGAAGAGTTTAAACCAACGGTCAAACAGTTTTTTAGTATTTGGTAAGGCATAAGCGGCAATGGCTAGAGGAGATAGAATAATTAGCACAATAATCGAAGCTTGTCGTACACAGAGAATTATGAAGAAGAACAAAACACCCAGTACACAGCCGATAAGTACTAGGATAATCATCGGCATCCAGCTGGCAAAAAGTTCTGGGTTCATTGTAGCAAGTTTGAAAGCCCCAACGCCTATCGCGCCTACTTCGACAGCACCTGCGGCATATGAAACAATCATACCAACGGTGTCCGCAAAACCGCCCGATCCGAAGGCTCGATCCCCGAGCAGATTCTCGACTGTGGAGCCGATTATATTCGACAGGTCGACTGCAATTTGACAGGCGAAAAATGATATATTGATCAAAATGATTGCAATGATGAGTTTTGGCAGGGTCTTTTTAATGCCGTAATTACTAATCCCAAAACCGGTAACTTGAGAAATAATTACAAGTACTAAAAGGATAATGAAGAAGATATTTGCGTAACCTTGGAAGTCTTGCCAAGCCTTATAGGTTTCACTAGTCGTATCGTAAAAATTAGCATCAACAACTAAGAACTGATCTTCTATCCAACTATAGAGAAATTGAACAGTTTTACCAACAACCGACAAAACAGGACATAAAATCCAGCTGAGCGGGCCGCCGGCTAGGGTGCATGGGGACTCGCGACCGTCGCCGTCTTCGCCGTTTTCATTACCGGTCCCAGCAGTATCACCTGAGGCTGCGCCGGACACGGCTGGCTCACTAAGTGCGCCGTCTGGCAGCGTGGTGTTAGTCATTTTATTCAATCGATCAGTGAGATCGTTAAATCCTATGAATACTCCAGTGAAGTAGTAGCTAGTATTATCGTAAACTGGAACTTTGCTTTCCTGATTTTTTGTAGCACGCACATAACAGGTCTCGAATTTGCCGTCTCGATAGATACGAGTCTGTTTTGCACTGCTTTCTGCAATCGTCTTGTTGTCACCAGATAAGTTGTTGCAGCCGCCAGAACTATTTGTTATAACTTCTGCTCCGTAAAAGTCATATAGATACGACAGAAGCAGGGTCGACCGTTCGTCTTGGTTGAGTTTGAGGTTTGTTAATGAGCTGTAGTGCCCGTTCGAAAGATACTTGCGGGCTGCGCCAGAAGCTTTATTCATGTCCGCTATCGTAAATTCATTATCTCCGGTGTCGTATGCTCCATCCTTTGGATTTTGCATAGTAAAAGTACCGACGACGCCGGGGGCGACACTTACTTCTTTAGAAATGGCGTTTTTAGACAGATCTGAAAGGATCGCATCACGGAAGGCTTTATATGAGTCCCCCTCTTTATAAGTGTGGTCGATACAACCTCCGCGCCCTGGCCCGCTATCACAGTCTAGTTTTATCACACCTTTGCTGGCTTTGAACTGGGCAGCATGGCTGGCGCTACCAAAATATGTAATTTCCAATGCGTCGTTCGATTTGAAATTGCCATTGCTGTCTAATTTAGCGCACATGTGCACGTAAGATTGGCCGTCTGCATAACCACTAGTTTGGCCACTATATTTGACATCCCAAATGTAGTCGGTGCATTTTCCATCGCCCGAATCGGTTTTACTAGTGTAGCCCATTCCTTCGAGATACTGCCTGACTGCAGTGGGGTCGGAGCGTGGGGGCGGAATAATAGACGGAGTGCTTTGCCCATAAGATTTTGCCACACCATACAATCCGCCATAATTAGATTTACCGTCAAGTAACCCGGCACAACTAACCGTTCCAACACTAGTGAAACCTGTTGGCAGATGGTAATTAATTACGTCACGACCGGTAGTGATTGACGTGCCATCTTGATATTTATTTAGCGCGATTGAATCCTTGATTTGCTTGCCTACTGTATAGCATTGGTGTAAACCATAGAAGGCAGCTTTTTCGAGAATTGCAGTTTTAGTACTCGAATTTGTCGGAGCAGCATTAATCGAGTTGGTCGTTAGAAAAATGCCACTGAGCACGCTAGTGAGTGCAATGCCAGCCAATAAAATAGCTTTCCCACGCGTAACTCTCATTCCGTCTCCCCTTCTACTTCTTCATCCTCCAAAACCGCCTCTTCCGTATACCATTTACTAATTTTCCAGCAATCTTTTGCAAGGTCCTTGACAGCATCTTCTACAATTTGATCGGCAAGCGAACCAGAAACTAAAGCAGTCTCTTGGAGGTCGTTCAGTCGCGTTATTGCGTTATCGTCCATATTGGCACAAACTGCATCAACCCGATCGCTATGAAGACATCCATGACGGTTATACAGATCATAGCTTTCTATCTGCGCGCGTAGCATGGTCCATCTGGCACGACGATAGGCCATATCTATACTGTCGGATGTTTCGTCTTCAGCAATTTCACTCGTGCTGCTATTCTCTTCAGTATCCCCGTTATTTGTATTTTTTTGGAGCTGTTTCTCCAATTCAGTAGTAATCCCCCCTTCAAGACTATAGAACTCGTCTACAGAACGTTGAGCGCTCTCAGCTCCTTCCGCGAGAAACTTTTCGGCAACCTGTTCTTCAGTTGGCTCGCTCGTAGTCTTTTGACCAATAACAAAGTCTAGCTCTGCTTGGTAACTTTTGAGATAGGCCAAAAGATTTTGATTTCTTTGTGTTTCGTCGATAGACTCATATTTCACGATGGCTGCACTCAGCTTTTCCTTAGCAGTTTGCCAAAATGTTTCATCGTAGCTGTCAGAATAAAACTGTTCAACAATCTTATAGTCTGTCTCTTGGTTATATTCCCCCTCCAGCGTCGTACCGGTTTCACCATATAGAACATAGTTAGCATACTGGTTAAACTGTTCCGCTGCGGCTATGATGCCTGAAGATTTTTTGCTAGAGCCGGAAAGTAACGAGACGATAACTATGATAAATGCAACGATAATGAGCCCGATGACTCCTGCAACGACAAAGATTTTTTTGTTGTCTTTGGGCTTAGGGTTGTTAAGAATAATATCCCCCGACCCACTGGCTTGGGTATGCGCAGGATGGCTGTCAGGGCCGCTGGCGATTACTTTGTTTGCAAAAGGATTTTGGGTGTTTAGCCCGCTAGCAGGTTGACCGCCTGCTAGGGTTGGGGAGGAGAAAGCAGAGTTCTGGTCGTTAGCTGGCTCACCTACTAGAGCACTTACCGATGTATTGCTCGACGCCGACATATTGTCTGAAGTTGGCATATCGGTCGAAGTCGGTGTGGTGCCCAGAGTTGGCGCATCAACTAGATTTGACGTGTCGGATGGCGTTGGCGTATTGGGAGGCGTCGATCCGTTGTCCGCACCAAAAGTATTAGCACTGCCGTCGGCAGCGCCTGCATTTGGTCCCAAATTGGCTCCAAATTTAGGTGGCATGTATTTAGTATAGCATAAGAATTTTGGAAAGGCTAGGCAGAATTCTTAACTAGACCCTGACGGTCAACCCTAATTTATACATTTGCTGAAGTTTAGATAAATTTATAAAATCTTATAAATTTATTTGGTTGATTAAATTTGCTTAGTCCAGTATAATACAGGTATGACAAAACTATTTACAAACCCTTTCCGCCCAGGTGCTGGTCATTATCCACCATATCTGGCTGGCAGATCCAGCGAAAAGCACGAATTTAGAAAAATTATTGCTCAAGACGTTATACTTAATAATCTCATTTTGACCGGACTGAGAGGTGTAGGTAAGACAGTACTCTTGGACGAATTCAAGAGTATTGCACAGAAAGATGGTTGGCAATGGGCTGGTACTGATTGTTCTGAATCTGCTAGTGTAACAGAAGAAACTATAGCGTTAAGGCTTTTAACTGACATTGCTTTGATTACGTCTAATATACAGATTGGTAGCAAAAGTATTACAGAGATGGGTTTTCATGGCAAAACGACAAAAGAACCTGTCTATATGGATTTTAACTTTCTGATTAACGAATACCGGCAAATACCTGGTTTACCAAGTGATAAGTTGAAGCGGCTTCTGCTATTTATATGGGATGTGCTGAGGGATTTAGATGGTTTTAAAGGTATTATATTTGCCTATGACGAAGCACAAACACTCAGCGACCATTCAGAAAATCAGCAATATCCGTTTTCGGTTCTACTCGATTTGTTCCAATATCTCCAGAAGAGCGGAGCGCGTTTTATTTTAATCTTGACGGGTTTGCCCACGTTGCTGACCAAGCTTATAGAGACTCGCACTTATTCGGAGCGTCTCTTTCGAGTGTTGATGTTGGGGCAGCTCGGTAATGATGAGGCTCGTGATGCTATTCTGAAGCCTTTATCTTCCAATCGATTCCGTGACCAGTTTACAGATGACGTAGTGAAACAAGTTATTAGGCAATCTGGCGGCTATCCTTACTTTTTGCAATTCATATGCCGTGAGACTTATGACACTTTTGAACAAAAAACAAACACACAGGAAGTGTCGGTGCCAATGGACGCAATTATTCAAAAACTTGATAATGATTTTTTTGCTGGAAGGTGGGCAAGAGCAACCGATAGAGAGCGTGAGCTAATGATGATTCTAGCCGAATCGGCTCGTTCTGAATTCGGCATTCAAGAAGCAGCTTCGCTCTCAGAAAAATCCAGCTTTAATACTTTTAGCAGCTCACAAGTTAATCAATACTTCAACAAACTAATAGACAAGGGTCTAATTTATAAAGATCGCCGTGGCTCATATTCTTTTGCTGTACCTTTATTGGCACAATATATTCTACGAATTCAGCATTTTGACCAAATTTAACACAATTTGAAAATCGGATAAATTTATAAGATTTTATAAATTTATAAAGTTTTATAAATTATAGTAAATTTCTCGTTTGGGGAGAGGGTTGAAGTACGTATGCTAGCTAAATGCATCCTAAACCCAGAAAAGGTGTCCGAAGGCACCTTTTCTGTTATACTCCTTTGTCGCTAGTGTTCAGTTCAGAAATAGCGAAGTCGTTTGGAGAAGTCTCGGCAAAGCCGAGGCTGCTCCGCGACGGTTATTTCTTGGCTGAGCGGCGGCTTGCTACGTAGTAGCCAGCAGCGGTCACGACAGAGCCCGTACCGACGATCGCGCCGGCGACAGCTTCTGGACCAGTCGTTGGGAGAGCGGTTGGAGTGTCGTTCGGGAACTTATCGTCCGGGGTTGGAGTTGGAGTGGGTTCCGGTTCTGGAGTTGGTTCTGGATCCGGAGTTGGGGTTGGCGTTTCGCAAACCTTGGTCAGGTGGACGTTGGCGTAGTCCTGAATGGTTTTCTTACCGACACCACCTTGGCCCCAGTTCACTAGTGTGTTATCGCCACATGCTAGGTTTTTATCGACAACCTTTGCACGGAAGCGGATAACCGCATTTGCACCAGCGGCATAATTACCAATATTAACACCTTCATTGACAATAGCGTCAGTCGTTGCTGCTACACCGTCTGGGTGGTTGCCATTCCAAAGCTTAGTGGACCCAGGAATGTACTCGAGGTTAGCCGGAAGGACATCACGAATAGTGATCTGTTTTTGCTCATCATTGCTCTTGTTGGTATAAACAATCTGGTATTCAAGCTCGTCACCGATTTTAACGTTCAGGTTGTCAGTCCAGTTCTTGCCAGTAGTGCCGGCGAAGCGGACGCTCTTCTGAATCGTATAGTCCGTATCGTAGACAGCTTTCACCTTGATGGTAATGTAGTTAGCATATTCATAACAGCCAGGGACATTACCGTCTGGGCCGTCATATCCAATCAAAGTACCTTCTTTCTTATCAACAATATCGTTGCTAAGAGCTTTGCCCTGACCACCAGCGGCATAACCATTGTTCTCGATCAAGGCAGAATCGCGGACATATTCAAGATAGAATTGTTCGCCATTAGCACTCTTGAAGGTTACACCGTCCCAGTATTCATTCGGAGTAGCATTGGAGGAGTCGATGAAACCATTGACTTCAATACTAGTGCTGCTGCCTTTAGGAATACTAAAGAAAGCATGCGTGTCGCGAGCGACGCCAACACCAGTTTCGCGCCAGTCTTCCTGGCTTTTGCCGTTGTTGTGGACGTACATGCGAACGAGGTAGGTCTTACCGTCCTCAGCCACAATGTCGCGCCCGTTCCATTGGTTGTCTTTGCCAGCATTGATGCCGGTGTCTTCGCGAGCCCCAACGAAGTCGAACTCACTACCGATTACGCTATCAGTGATAGAGTTGAAAACAACCTTGTTGTCCCACTTGCCTTCTTCGTAAAGCTGGTTGATTTTGTCGACCGTATATTCAGGTCGACCACCCATACTATCGCCACCAGCGGAGACGAGCGCAGGGATTGCGGCTACACCCGCGAGCGCAGCTGCACTGGCAGCTACTGCGAGAGTAGATTTAATGATTTTTTTCATAACATAATCTCCTTTTGTAGATTATTATTTTGACTAAATGATTTTATAGTTTTCGTCTTAGATGTTAGATTTGTTTTCTCTGGTCCAAATTGTTAAACTCCTTAACTCACAGCCGAATACGTTTCAAACACAATTGCGCATCTTGGGACATTCCCAGCAGTCGGGGGTCTGCTGGGAAATAATGTGCTAAGTCACTTAGTTATTTAAGTTTAAACGTTTATTTAAAAGCTCGAAGGGTCGACCGCCCCAGAGCTAGTTTCATTGTTGGCGTTCCCAACAGTTTGCGTGGAATCACCATTGCCATTCTCGGTGGTCTGAGTGTAGGTAAAATCACTACCCGTGCCCGAAATTGGCGTACTGGTATCTGGGGCAGTTCCACCTACCGTATTCCCACCAGTTGGACTTGTTTGGCTAGTATCCTGTGTATGCCCACTACTAATCCCGCTGCTATTGCCTGAGGTCTTTACTCCATCATTACCGCTGCCGTCTGGTTGGGCAGTTGATTGCCCGTTACCATTATTGCCTCCGCTCGGGACTGTAACATTACTGCCACCGCCGCCTTCGTTGCGGTTCGGCTTCGGCTGGGTTTTATCATTTCCAGTAGTGTTGTCCGGCTTATTCTCGCCGCCACCTACTGGAGCGTTGCCCTGGTTGACCGGATCGTCATTCTTGTCTTTTGCCGGTTCTTGGCTCGGAGTTGGGTCCGGTGTAACCGGATCTGGCTCGTCCGGGTCTTCTGGGTCTGGATCACCTGGCGGCGTTACCGTTGGCGGGTTGCTCGTTGTGGTGGGCGGAGTATACGTCTCCGTCACCGTCTTCTTTGTGGATGTCTGCTTAACCTCACCACTGAACAGGCGCATGTTTTTATTGTCTACACCCGTACCATACTCAATCACGGTGCCATCAGTACATTTGTAGGTCCAAATGACTGCCGGCAAACTATCCTGCTCTTCTGGCTGGGTGTACTTCTTCATATACCTCAGCTCATACGGGATAGGATCAGAAACGTGATATTTCCATGCTGCTGCCGTAGGGATATCCTCTTGAGTTTCAAACTCAGTAGGCAGTCCCCACTGCTCGCGAGTCTGCCGAGCTTCAACACCACCATAGTTGAACTTGCTAAAAATCTCGCAAGTCAAAGCGGCAAGCTTCCGGTACTGGTCGGCCTGTTTATCTTCGCCCGTTTTCGGGTTGGTCAGTAAAATATACTGCAGCCCGTCCGGATCTTCACCGTCAGCAGAATCATATTTTTCACGATACCACTTGGCAAGCTCTACCAATTCCGGGTTTTGCTGAGCAATCCGATCAAACTCACAGTAAAACTCAGCTTTGCCACCGCCATAGGTTGGCGCGTATAAAATTGCCTCGATTGTCTCTTTTCCCGTCAGTTCTTTATTACTCGAGTCCGTATACGGAAAAAGAACTGGATGCTTATACTCGGACTGAGCATCACGGGTGGTGTCGTTCTCGGGGAACGGCTGATCTTTTAGTGCACCACCAGTTGGGTCCGGGTATTGGCCATACCATTTTTCAACGAGAGCGTCAGTATCGCGATCGCTTGGGACAAAATCATCGTCCTGACCATTACTAGCCTCTTTGCCAGGAATGTTCAGGGCAATCTGACTGGTTTTGTCCTTATCCGTTGCTACCCTAGGCTTACCACCAAGGTGGAAGCTACCAGCGAAAGTTGCAATCGGCATTGCCAAAACGACAACCGCTACGATAACTCCTAACCAACGACATTTGCGCAGAATACCGAAGTGTTCTTTTTCTTCATCCTCGGTTTCGAAGTTTCGTGTTACCCATGCTCCAATCGCATTGTAGACAAGGCTAACAACGAGCAACACGATGGTTGCTACAAGGCGCGGCCATGATAGTTTGCCCTGAAGAGCGACACCCTTTGCTAAAGCAAAACTCTGCCACGCGATAGCCAACGAGACGATTGCGTGGAGCGCGACCCTAATGAGCCGTAACCAGGTGACATTAATCGTCCTGGTATTTCCCCGGTAATCCCGGTATTTCTTTTTAGCATTATTTACGAACATCCGAATATAGTATGCGCTGATAATGCCGAATACTAACGCGACGATCAAGAACAGCCATGCTGCTGGTGTCGTCGCTAAACTCAATAATGTTTTTGTCATAATTGAGTCCTCCTTTCAATTTTTATTTTTATCTATAAATGAAAAGAGGGATAGCCTGGCCATCCCTCTTGTATTGTGGGATAGCCAGTAGACGGCACGCAAGATCGTCCACTGTCAACAAAACGCCTCACTGGGCTCGGATTTATATAAACGCTTATCAGATACAGATCTGACTAGCGCAAATTCGGGCCGTGCCCTATCAAGAGCCCCCGTGGGCCACAAAAATTACGGAAATTAGTCAAATCAAAAAATTGTATCTGAAACGTATTCAGCTGCTTTTAATGGGCCTCTGCGGGGTACTCTCCCGATCCCTCGCAGACTGCTTCCATTGTAGCACACATGCTTTGAAAAGTCAAGTATTTTATCACTGGATAAGCATTAGCGTCAATCATAGTACTTTACCTCTGTGAAATTGGGGTTATTTTTCGGCTGATACTGTTAATGCTTAGAAAAGTCAAATTTTGCGGTCAAAGTTTTTACGGTTTTTGACGGCAAAAGTTGGGCTTTCTGAGACGAGTTCTCTGCAAGATTTGGCATAATTTTACAAGATTCAACAGGATTTAGCAGTTTTTGACAATTTTGGCAGTTTTTGGCAAGTAAAAAGCTGCCCCGATACACTGGGACAGCTCTTTCTGAAAGGAGGATACTGATGTATCAATATTTATGCAATTCCGATCCCCCAATCGGAGCCGCCCAGCTTCTGGCTGGGACGGCTAGGCATTACCGCCACCCTGCTGGCCGTTCTGCTGCTGACCGCCCTTCGGACCGTTGTTCTGCTGGTTTCCCTGCTGATTACGCTGACGCTTGTTTTCTTTGCGCGCCTTGCGATCCGCCTTGATAGCGTCTTTTATGCACTGACCCAGATATAACTGCAGATCCGGGCGTTTCAATAGCTCCTCGAGCGAAGCGTCGGTTGCAGATCCAGCTGTGCCACTCTGCGGGCCTGCTACGGGGCTTCCCGCGGGTCCAGCTGTTGGCTGACTAGGCTGAGCAACAGGATTCGGCTGAGATGGTGGCGGAGTGGTCTGTCCGGGCTGAGCAGGATTAACCACCTTGATAGGCGTTCCTGTCCCGATCTCGAACAGTTTCTTCGTCCCCAGATCCTGGCCAACCGGCACAACTTCACAGGTCAAATAGTCCAAATATTGACCTGTTGCGCGGTTATGGAATACCAACCTTGTGCCAGCAGTCTGATTCTGTCCGGTGGCCGGCTGAGGTGTCGGAGCTGTCGGAGCAGATGCCTGGGCAGGCGCAGAAGAAGTTTTCTCTTCGAGCATTTCCTGCACATCCTGACCGCGCTCGAACTGAGAGAACTTATCGAAGAGACTATTCGCCAAATCGATACCACTCATCTTCTTAGCCGACTTCTTGATGCCGAGGCCTTCAAAGAATTTCTTCTTTTTCTCCGACACCTGGTCTTCAGAAGTGTCGTCCAGGCCAACCATGTCAGCGAGTAGTTCCATTGCTCGGAGGCTCAACGGGTCAATTCCGTCATCGGTTGCCCCTGCCGGAGCAGGAGGTTGCTGTGCGGATTCAGGCTCGGTTTTCTTGATCTTGTCAAGGTTATAAACCTTATTAAGCAGATCAGTCCGCCCTGAGCTATTCAGCATCGAGACTGTCAGCTCTGGGTCTACTGGCTCAAAGTTGTTATCTGAATGCGGGATACCAGCGGCAACCCGCCAATCGAAGGCAGATCCAGATCTCTCCTCTGCTTCCTTGAGCCCCTCCTCGCTGTAAGCTCGTCCTAACTCGCCGTTCGGCCTAAGCGTAACCCATTTCAGAACGGGGTTGTAGTCGTCTAGCTTCACTTTCTGTGAAGAAATGATTACCCCCTCCGCCTCGATCGGTTCGCTCATGTTTTTCCGTTTCCGCTCCTTTGGCTGCCTCTCCTTCGGTTCTTCATTTCCGAAAAATCCTAAATAATTTGCCATAATCATGGCCTCCTTTCATTTTGTTAAAGATCTATGCCCTTCCTGGGCACGTTTTTGGGTTCATGTCTAAAGACTGAATAGTCTTTGAGACTTGACGCCATTGTAGCACACTTGTTCTAAAAAGTCAAGTATAAAGTCAGGAATTTGTGGGCATATTTGGGCGAATTTTCTATATTTTATCTATAAATATGATTGGTTTGATATTGAAAATGTGATTAATTATGTTATCATAAGCGAAATGAAAGGGCAAAATGAGGAGGCGAAATGGGGGGAGAGAAATGAGGGATACAGTGCAGCACAAAAGCTCCACGTGAATAAGCATAAATGGAATAGAAAGATGGTAAGAACGTGGAAAAGCCGCCATTTCGAGTGTTGAAAGTAGGATGACATCGAAAATTATGGCGGCTTGGACAGATTGGGCTAGGAAGGCGTGGGAATGTTGGTCTCAAAGTAGGAAAGATAAAAGAGAGCTCTGGGACACAGAGTCGCTTTAGCCTTTCGTTATTATGGAAATATGAAAATTTCCGCGTCTGCCGGATTTCAGTGTGGCACGAAACCGGCAAGTGTAGCCCACGCGTCCCCTAGCAAAACTTATAAAGGCGTCATCGCAAACCTGAGACGGTCGCCAGTCCGAAGACTGTGAAGGTCTAAAGCAAGGTTGGACATAAATGGCGTTCTGGTTTTACGCGCTTGAATTGAAGTTAGGTCGAAAAAATAGCAGTTTACAACGGTTTCTCTTGTCGTATTATATTGTGTTCAATGTTTATCAAAGACCAAATGAAGACTGCAAAATATAATAAACAACAAGTGTTTTTTGCCTTGCCCGGTCGCTCTTCCTTGATAAGTTTTATACAAAAATCCAGAGCGCTCTGTCGGACGCAGCTGGATCAGAAATGGTAAAGGTCATCGCTCAGGTGACAGCCAGTTCGGCACCGCGGAGAGGGAGATAGGAGCCCCCGGGTGTATTGGGTGCCGAAACGTGGTCTATCCCTGATGACTATTCTAGGATAGCATAGAAAATGGGTGAAAACAAGATTTATGGTCATAATCCAAAAAATCTGTTATCTAGGAGGTTTAACGACGTTAGGTTTTGTGCTAGACTGGCAGGGTGAAATCACAAAATAGAAAAGTTGGCAATATAAAAATACCTAGAGGATTGATTGTGCAACCGCACGAATTATCAACAGCAGTTACCCTCTCTTGGACTGGCAATGACGTAGAGTTTATTCCTGCACGCACGATTGCGACTCCGGATATTGAGTTTATGGGGCGGGAATGGGAGATAAAATCACCAGTCGGCAGTAGTAGTCGGACGATTGAAAACAACCTGCGCAATGCACTGCGCCAATCCACTAATATTGTTATGACCTTAGTCGGATTAAGCAGGCCGAAGAGAAAGCGTTGCGGGAGATTAGACGTCAGCATAAATTAATAAAGACTAAACACCAGATACTTGTCGTGACGAAATCTCGGCAAATTATCAATCTGTAGCTAAAATTCGGGTTGACATAAAAACGTTGCTAGGTTAGAATTGGGTTATTACAAGATCTTCGCGCTGCTGGATAGCGGAACGGGGTCTTGTTTTTTGTGGAAAATGTAAAAATATTGGATTTTTGGGGATTTTCTCATTTTGCTATTGCTTTTTATGATAATGTGTGATATAATGGTATGAGAGGCTCTTTAAAAAATTCCATAGAAATTGAAGGAGGTAGAAGAATATGGAAAAATTTAGACTGATAAGGCCCCACGAAGGACTTGAGGGACAAGTCCTGGCATATGCCGAGGAATTTTTGGCGCACGACAAGACCGATCATATCGCCGGCGGAGGTGGGCTGGACCGCTATCTGAATGATTACGGTGGGTGGCTGAACAAGTTGGCAGCCGACCGACAGCGCGTGTCCGACGAGGAGCGCGTGCGAGCGGAGACATTCTGCTTGATGAAAAGCGATGCGCAGGCGGGTCACCTCTTGCGAAATGATGAACAGATAGTCGGCATGATAAACATCCGGCTGGAACTGAATGAGGCACTTTGGCAATTCGGCGGGCATATCGGCTATGGGATTCGGCCGTCGGAGCGGCATAAAGGATATAACAAGATGAATTTGTATCTGGCGCTGAACTTCTGCATGATGAATGAGCTTGAAGCGGTGCTGCTAGATTGCGATAAGCATAATATCGGCTCGGCGAAAACCATGAAGGCGTTGGGCGGCAAGTTGGTGTCAAGGCGCCCATTGGACCCAAAGCCGGGCGAGACCGTTAAGGAGCGTTATTTCATCGATGTGGCGCGAGTGGTGGCAGATTATGCCCCGATTTATGCGCCGATGGTGGCGGGCTCTATGGGCTAGTCTGGTACATTAAGTAATCCCCGACTGGAATAGTTGGGGATTATTTTTGATACAAAATTTCGGTGGTGGTCCAGAAGGGACACTTCTTGAACCTGCTCATATTGTAGCAAAACTCCTA
>CAZVPV010000008.1:0-45656 GCA_964629195.1 uncultured Candidatus Saccharibacteria bacterium
TTCGAGGCCTTGGCCTTGTTCGACGGTAACGACGCCGTCTTTGCCGATTTTGCTAATCACATTGGCGATAAGTTGGCCAATTTCAGCGTCGCCAGCCGAGATGGAGGCAACTTCGGCGACTTTTTTGTCGTCGCCGGCGATTTGTTCGGCAGATTTTTCGATGCCTTTGATAATTTCGGCGCCAGCAGCTTCGATGCCTTTGCGTAGTTCCATCGGATTGACGCCAGCAGCGATGAGCTTGTTGGCTTCGTTCATGATATTGTAGGTGAGAACGGTGACCGTAGTGGTGCCGTCGCCAGCGACTTTGTTGAGTTTTTCGGCGGCAGATTTGATGAGCTTGGCGCCGATTTGTTCGCCGAGGTTTTCTTCGGTTGAACCGAGATCGACGGCTTCAGCGACAGTGACACCGTCGTGGGTGATAGTTGGGGCGCCGTAGGATTTCTCGATGACGACGTTTTGGCCTTTGGGGCCAAAGGTGACTTTCACGGCGTCGTAAAGTTGTTTGGCGCCGTTTAGGACCTTGTCGCGGGCTTCGTTGGTGTAGAAAATTTTCTTAGCCATAATACTCCTTAGTTATTTATAATGTGGCGAGGACGTCTTCTTCTTTGACGATGATGTAGTCGGTGTCGTCAAGTTTGATGTCGGTGGTGGAATAGTTCTTGTAGACGATTTTGTCGCCTTTTTTGACAACTTTGACGTCGGGGCCGACGGATTCGACGACGGCGTAGGCTGGTCTTTCTTTAGCTTCACCGAGGAGGATGCCAGACTTGGTGGTCTCGGCGGCTTGTTCCTTGACGGCGATAATGCGATCTTGTAATGGTTTTAGCTGCATATATTTCTCCCTTCGTGTATTCAATATAGCACACAAAATTAGCACTTGCAATAGTTGAGTGCTAAAAAATTCAGATTCTAGGTGAAGTTCTTGCATACTATAAAAAATTTGTTATACTTTTTATAGTATGAGCGAAATAGATGTGCAGAAACCATATAATAGACTACCTTTGTTGCCGCCGAATGTGAATTTGTTGGATACTGACATATTATTAGCAACGATAGGGGTCGAGCGGGCGATTTCTCATTTGCGAACGAGGTTGACGTTGAATAAAAGAACAATTGCTAATACTTTAGATTTGTTGTCACCACTTTTTGTCCCGGAGGCAGTGGCGAGCTCTGGAGTGGAGAATATTATCACAACGAACGATAGTGTGTATGAAGCTAAACTGAAAGAGGATCGAGAGCTAAGTTCATCGGAGAAGGAAACATTGCGTTATACAGAGGCATTGCTTTTGGGCGCACAACTAATAAATAAAAAGGGTTTCTTAGCTACTAACGATTACTTGAAGATACAGGCGGTTTTGGAACCAAATAGGAGAGGTATTAGGAAAATTACTGGTACGCAACTGAGGAATAGAGCGACTGGGCGAGTGTATTATACTCCACCTGAAGGCGAGAAATTGATACGAGATTTGCTGACAAATTATGAAAAATATTATAACGAGCGGGCGCCAATGTCGGAGGTTTATGCCAGGATGGCAATTTTGCATTATCAGATGGAAGCAATTCATCCGTTTTGGGATGGTAATGGTAGAACAGGGAGGATTTTGATGCCACTATACTTGACATTGCAGAAAGAATTGCCAGTACCAGTATTATTTATTAGCCAGTATATTTTGAATCATAGAGATGAGTATTATGAAAAGCTGCGCGCGGTGACGAATCGTGGAGAATGGAAACCGTGGATTTTGTATATTATGGCAGCAACAGAGGAACAAGCGAATTATACGACAGAAATTCTGGATAAAATTCAAAAAAATTTGAGCGAGGTTAAGGCTATCTTGAAGGAAAGATATAAAAATATGTATTCTGGAGAATTGTTGGACTTTTTGTTCTCGCGGACGTATTTTACGGAGAAACAGTTTGAAACAGAGATGCGTATTAGTTTCCCTACGGCTAGAAAATATTTGGCTTGTTTGGAAAAAGAAGGAATCGTCAGAAAACGTAGGCAAACTGGTAGAAATAGATACTTGTATGTTAATCAAAAATATACATCAATTTTGTTGGCTGCCTAGTACTATAAAAATATTTGAATAAATTTTATAGTTATGTAAAAAATGTTAAAAAATTTTTATAGTTGTTGCTCCTGTAATGAGTGCTAAAAAATTAAAAATGGCACCTAGATGGTGCCAGTAGATTTTACCTTTGAGCTTAAGCCTGATTTTCTTGATGTTGAGTATCTATCAGCGGCGTTGATGAAGGCCTGGATGATTTTGTCCATCAGAGGTTCGGTCTGGTAGAGCGATTCGGGATGAAAGCGGGTGGCCAGATAGAAGTTACGGCGCGGGTCTTCGATAACTTCGGCGTTACCATCGCGGTCGCGAGCAGAAATCTTGAGATTGCTGCAGGCGGCGATAGCCTTCGAATGGCGCGAATTAACCACTAGCTCGTAGGTGCCGACGATACGGTGGAACAGAGTATCGGGCACGACTTTGACCGAGTGTACAAGTTCTTGGTGTGGAACGTTGTGGACACAGGGGTCGACGTCGACAAGCTTGATAGTGTCAATCCTAGCCATGACGGTTTGGCCCGAACAGAAACCTAGCGCCGGAATGTACTTGATGTGAGCATAAAGTGCGGCTTCGTATTCGAAGTCTTCGATGTGTTGACCGCCCTGAAAGATGAGACCGTCACAACGATGAATTTGCTCGCGGAGAATTTCTTGCTCGAGCGAGGTGAGATTGCCGAAGTGATTGGCGTGAATCTTGGGACGTTCAAGACGTGGCAAAGTGACACATGCGGGCAAAGCGTCGTGGTCAATGATAGCCTGCAGAATTTCTTGGCGAATCATGCAGCTGGTATTGTGAGGGTTGGGTGATTCGCTGATATACTTACAGACGATGCCGATGACTGGTCGGTCGGTATGAACTATTTCGAACATATAATATATCCCCCTTTCTGGTAAGGTGCGCTCAAAGGTGTTTTGATTATAGAGGATATTTGGGGTAAGGTCAAGGATGAGAGGGATGCTGAAGAGCGAAAAGTGGCTTAGACGGTTAGGCAAAGAAAAACTTGGTGCGGCAGGATTGACGACGGAACTATGTGATATAATGAAGATGCTAAACCAAATGACCACAGATTCTTTAACGAGGAGATAATGCGGCTATTTGCGCAATTTCTCGTTAGAGATGATTGTTTGGTTTAGCGACTAGCAGATAGTCGCATTTTTTATAAAACAACTCGAGGAGGAAGATGAGCGAGAAATTAGCAGATAATCATGGTGAGAATATTGATGCGGTGGATGAGGCGAGTTTAAAGTGGGATGAATTGAAAAATGTAGAGTTTGCGGGTGAGAGTGCATATCGTAAGGCTGAAAAGTTATTGAACCACGATTTGTTTAATCCGTTTTACGATCCTGTTTTGGTGGACGATAACTATGGGACGGTGAATGGGTACCCGATTTTGCGTGACGCTCCAGAGTGTGCTGCTGAGGGATATGGGGTTGAGGAGTGTATGAAGGTCTGCGATAATAAGCTTCAATCAGCAGGAATAACGACTGCCGCTGAAAACGAGAAGCTTTATAATATGGTGGATGAGATTTTGTTCGAAGAGGAGCAAGACGGGTTAGAGGAAGAAAAAGATGGGCGGGTCGCGTGTGTGCGGAAAATGAAGCAGACCTTAGATATGCTATTGATGAGTACGGAGGAGTATGGTGATGGAGAAGTGCAGGCTTTGGATTCGGTGGCAAACCATAAAATTGCAAAAGAGACTAAGGTGTATTTACGGAAATTTGAGGCAGGAAAATTGACGGAAGAATATAAAAAGGAGTATGCAGATAAAGTAGGGATTTTGCTGGAAACGAGAGATTTTTTGCGAGATCAGCGAAAATGGATGCGAGATCATTCAGAAGAGAGTGAGGGTTTGGGCGATGAAGCACCAACAGAACATGGCGAGGTGGATAAGAAAGAGCCAGTATCTTATCATTTCGAGCGGGGTTTAGTCGATGATGCAGCTACGATTACAGTTGGTCAAGAAATTCCGGATGATTGGTTTATGCCGAGAATTATTGGCCATGCCCCTGATGATGGCTCTTTTGGCATGCAGATAAATCGACCTGCGAAAATTGAAGATTATTTATCAGGGGCCTTGAATATTGAATTTAATAAGCTGTCAGAAGACGAAAGACGACATTATGATTATCCGGCTTTGGCGGAGATAATTGAGGAAGAGGCAAGGAGGACGAAGAAGGTTCCAGATATTGATAAGATTATTAAGCAAAATCGATCAGTAGACGCTAGATAGAGATTTGGCGTTCTAGGCTCTAGTTGCTAGTTATACGTTTTATGGCTTGGTAGATGAAATCGTTGATGGCCTCGAGATTGGGTTGCCAGATGACGGATTGATGCTGGACCTGCTGCTTGGCGCTGGGGTGGTTGCTCCAGGCGACGTAGCCGGGCATGATGTTGAGGAGGGCGGGAGAATTAGCGATATTGTGCGGACTGTCGTTGATGAGAATAGTAGTGGTGGGGTCGAGAGGTTTGCGGGTGGTTTGGGAATGGTCGATGACGTTGACTTGGATATCGGCGGAAGTGAGTTCGGGGATGGCACGGAGGAGTTGAGCGATTTTGAGCTCGGCAATGTCGCGGGAATAGCAGTTGCTATTGATTTTGACTTTGGCGCCAAGTTCTTGAGGGCGGAGGAGCTGGTCGACGCCGGGATAAAAATCAATATCACGAAAGATGTCGGCATCAGCGAAAGAAGTGATGATATAATCTCGCTCGGCTGGGGTGAGTTGTTCGTTGCTCGAGAGGTCGAACAAGGCGTAGCAAATTTGAGGATCGAGGTGACCACGAACGGCGATACGCGGCATAAGTCCCCAGAGAATGTCGTCGACATCGTAGACGATGAGCGGGGTTTGTTGACCGCTGTGACGGAAATTCTGGGCAAATTGGTCGAGGAGTGATTGATTCATAAGCATATTATAATATAGGCTGGTGGACTTTTTGGGATGAAATTGTTGGAAAATAGAGGAGAGGCGGTATAATAGGCGTATGAGCTTGAAGAGTACAGTGGAGAAAATTCCGTTTTATAATCAGTTGGTTTTGCCGTGGCATTTTGCGCAGGCGATGTTTAGTTCCCTGCGATATGGGGTGCCGGCGAAAAAACTGCGGGTGATTGCGGTGACGGGGACGAATGGCAAGACGACGACGTGTTTTATGATTTGGAAAATGTTGAACGAGGCGGGACATAAGACGGGGCTTCTTACGACGGTGGGGTGGAGCGAGGATGGTAAGGAGTTGCATAAGCAATTTGAGCATATGACAACGGAGCGAGTAGGGATCCTGAATCGACGGATGAAATTGGTGGCGGATGCGGGAGCGGAATTCTTGGTGCTCGAGGTGACGTCGCACGCGATGGCGCAATACCGGACGATGGGAGTGCCGATCGAAACGGCGGTGTTTACGAATTTGACACATGATCATTTGGATTATCATAAAACAATGGCGCGCTACCGGAAGGCGAAATTGAAGCTGTTCAAGAAGGCGAAAAATGGGGTAGTGAATGTGGATGATGAGAATGGTGAAGTATTTGCGCGCGAAGTGAAGCGAGAACGGGCGGTGTCGCTGGAGATTACTTGTTTGGATGAGAAGAAGTTGCCGAGAGGTGAGGTGATTCGGTATGGGGTGAAGTCGGGGGATCTCAGAGCGACGGAAGTACAACTGAGAGCGGATGGGGTGGAATATGTATGCCGAGATGAACGGAAGAACGACTCTGCAGAAGACTCGGAGAATGGCGAGAAGGATAACCAGAAAGCGGATGAGTTGAAAATTCAAACACAGATTCCGGGAGAGTTTAATGTTTATAATTCCCTGGCGGCGGTGGGAGTAGGTAAGATTGTGGAGCTCGAGGACGAGCAGATTAGTGATGGAATCGCCGCGCTCTCGGCGGTCGAGGGACGGATGACCCGGGTGCGAGCGGGGCAGGATTTTGAGGTGATCGTGGACTATGCGCATGCGCCGGATGCACTGGAGAAAGTGTTTGAAAGCGTAAAAACGGAGGGGCGGATTATCTCGGTACATGGGGGCGCAGGCAAGCGCGACCACTCGACACGGGCGGAGCGCGGAGAAATTTTGGGTAAATATAGTGATATAGTAATTATTACTGAGGATGATTCGCGCGATGAGGATCCGAAGGAAATTGCGGAAATGTTTGTCGAGGGGGCGGAGCGAGCTGGCAAGGTGCGGGATAAGGATTTATTGGTTGAACTTGACCGGAAAAAGGCGATCGAAAAAGCGGTGTCGCTGGCGGAGGCGGGTGATGTGGTATTGATTCTAGGAAAAGGTCATGAGAAAACAATTTTGCGGAATGATGGGGCGCATGACTTTGAGGATATCAAAGTGGCAGAAGAGGCGCTGGCTGAGTTGAAATAAGCCGGATTTTATAGAGAAATAGAAATAGAACTTGCTTGTGTTTGCAAATTCTATTTTTATTTTGCTATATTGATGATAGCCTCGAAGTGTAGGCTAAAATTGTTGTTAGTGTGGAGTGGGAAGGAGACGGTATGTTTCTACAGCTACTAACAAAGTTGCTTAGAATGATGGTTCGCGTAGAGATACGTGTATCAATCAAAGTCACCTATTCCAAAAAGGTCTAGGTGACTAATACACACATCCTTACTCTATCAAAAATTAATTAAAATGTCTACGCTTTGAGGTTTTTGGTTAAGATGCTGATATTATATTTTGAGCCGTTTAGGCTTCTTTGGGAACGTAGCTGGCGATGCCCTCGGTGATGACGCTAGGAGAGAGATTAAGCGAGGTGGCGATAGCGGCAGCGCAGGCCATATAAGAAACGATAGGCTCGCCGGTCAGGAAGCTGGCGACGGTGAAAACGCGCGTGCCGAAAGCGAGGTTAGCTTCGGTGCCTTTGCGGTAAAGCTTGGAATGGTCGATGCGGATGTCGGAATCGGAAGAGGCGCCGTAGGTCAAGGTCTCGTTCTTGCCGCGGAACTGAGCGAAGTCGGGATAATGTGAATCGTCACGGTTCAAGACGACAACTTCGGGATTCATTTTGAAAAGATTAGACTTAGCGTTTAGATAAGTAGTTTTGTCTTGGTCGGTGAGGCTGGAGGGGACGAAGTCGGTCAGAGCGGCAGCATAAATCGGTAAACCATAGAAGGTCTCGGCGGCGAGTGAGGTGGCCGGGGCGGTGATGACAGCGTAAGTTGCTTTGGCTTTCCAAGCGTCGTTTAAGAATTTGTGCAAAACGGAAGCTTTGATCGTGTGGTCAGAGGCGAGAATGGCGACAGGCTGGTTCGCGGTGCGTAGGATTTCGTGGACAAAATGAGCAACGGTAGACTTGCCGGTCGAGCCGGTGATGCAAATGAGTTTCAAGTCGCGCGCGGGATGACCGTAGTATGAAGCGAGGAGTTTCACCTTGGCGCGTTCGAGGCGAGAATGCTTCGGCTTCTTTCCAGAATTCGTATTACCTTCCATAATGCTTTGATTATAGCACAAAATCTCTCTTGTGGTAAAGATTGTGGCTTATTAGCATGAGGAATTTGCAGGATGGAGCGTTTCTCGCCTATATTGGTCATTTTGCTTTGCCCTTCGGGCCGGAAAAGTTCCTCGGACGTAACCGAGCTGACTTTTCCTAAATCAAAATAACTAATATAGGGTTCAACGCTTTTATATCCTGCAAATTCCTCATACTGATAACCTGTCGATAGATTGCATTTTTTGAGAGTTTTTGTGGGATAAGGAAAAATCTAAAAGAAAAACTGTTATAAATGGAGGAAATGTGATACAATATAGGTGTTGCGATTAGTCGCAATGTTCATTTTCATTGTCAGGTGGATACGAAGCGATTTCGCGGAAATATCCACATATGTGCCCGTAGCTCAGTTGGATAGAGCGTTGGCTTGCGGAGCCAAAGGTCGTAGGTTCGAATCCTGTCGGGCATACCAAAATTCACACAAAAATCCCTCATCTTGGCATTTTTCCTCCTTCCCTCGTCAGTAAGACGCGGTTCAGTCGGAGAAAATACCAACCTGAGGGATTTTTGAAGTGAATTTTCTGGTATAACCAGAGGCAGAATCGAAGTCGGAAGAGTTCGTTATCCGCCCGGTCGCGTTAGCGACGACGGCGCGGATTGAAATTTCTGTCGGGCATGGTAGTGATTGGGATAAGCTTTCCTGTCGGGCATGATATTGAGGTGCGTTTTCACACATAAATGGAAAGTCGGTGGATTTTGTTTTGTTAAGAAAGGATAATTTTGAGGTGATTTGTGCGATTGAGCTGGATGATGCGTCGCATGAAAGTTTGGAGCGAAAGAAGAGGGATGAGGAGGTTGAGCGGATCTTTCGGGAAGCGAAGTTGCCGCTAGTGAGGCTTAGGGGTGTGAATCGGATGTCGAAACAGGAGATAGTTGATAAGATTGCTGAGGCGACGAGGTAGAAGGGCTGACCTCGACTAGACGGGGATAGGGATTATTGGTATAATGTGGGTATGTTAGAGAGGTTGCGGGCTGGGAAGTCGAGCGTGAATGGTGTAGAGAAGCCGAGAGAAACTGAGTCGGTGAGGCAGAGAAACGGATCGAAAGAGGCGCCGGAGGATTTTTCGAGGGAAAAGCGGTTGGCGCGGGCGGCGGAAGTTGGTGAGACCGAAGAGGAGCGAGCGGAGCGATTCCAGCGGAAGTTGGTGAAGTATTTTTCGATTCGTGAAAAGGATATTGATTTGGACCCGCAACAGACGGATGCTGATCCGGCGGAATGGACGAAGCAGATTCAGAAGATTGTGCTTGATAAGCAGGGAGAAGCCTTGGCGAGTCGAGATGCGGAGGTGGACGAGCAGATGCGTCAGAGAGTGTTGGATGATCTGGCGATTGGTAAGATTTCTGATCGGGATATGGAGAAATGTTTATTGAGGATTCATTGTCCAATTCGGTCGAAGATGATTGGGCCGGAAAAGATGTTTGCGCAGATTGATCAGAGTCCGATGCAAAAGCAGATTTTGGCGGTGGCGAGTGGTAATGGACTGACGGATTGGGAAGAGGTTGACGAGACGACGATGCGGGCGCTGTTGGATGAACCGGTGAAAGGTAAGTTGGACTTTCGGACGCCGGTGGGTTATGAGGTTTTTAAACGGCGATTTTTGCGTGAGATTGACGGACGGGCGACGGAAAAGCAGATGCGAGCATACACCGAGGCGGCGAATGAGCTGGAGGAGACGTTGTACGGACGGCGGTTGGAGTATTATCGACAGTTTCAGGCGTTGAAGCGAGAGGCGGATGAGCGGTTTGGACGGAAAGTGGAAGCGCAAACGGCGCAAGTTTTGGCAAATACGACAGAGAAAAATGCAGATGGGACGAATGGATCGTTCGCGGTGCTTAGCCAGACTTTAGGCGAGAAGGACTATGCGGCGAAGCGTGATTCCCTGCTCGGGAAAGTGGTGATTGACGGGGATCCCTGGGAAGTGAATGGACGAGAGTATCGGCTGAACGTGCAACATCTCGAGCGGGCAGGGCTAGCGCCGGAGTATGAGACGAAAGTTGATGAGCAGGAAGTTTATCTGTCGAAGATTTTCCAATTGGATTCGGGAAGCCCGGCGGTGATTTCGTATATACCGACGGATGAGGGTGAAGTGACGGTGAATTCATATCATCGGGATCTGGCGACGGGGCTTTGGAAGATGTTGCCGGATTATATCAGGCGGCCGAATAGCCTGCAGATTAGTGAGTTTGGTTATGGTTATGGAGAAAATTCGTTGGTTTTGCCGGCACAGCTGCAACAGACTTTGGCACAGATTGAGACGAAATATGGGACACAGCGGATGGCAGAGCGCAATACGGACTTTCTATTCGCGGGAATGACGCGAGGGTATGCGTCGTCGCAGGAATATAGTGAGCATCTGGCAGCGCGGCAAATGCGGGGTAATTATTATGAGGAAGTGGCGAGCGAGCCATATAATCATGATTTTCAGATGTTTGCGGGGGAGAAAAAGCCGCCCTATACGCAGTCGATTAATGTGCGAACGGCGCCGAATTTCGATGAAGTGGTGGCGAAATATAGTACGACGACGGTGTTTGTGGGGCCAACGTTTGTGAAATGTTATAAGTCGAATAGCGGTGAGTATCTTTATGCGTTTGATCGGGATAGTCGTGGACGGGCGTGGATTAGCCAAATTGATAATTTGCAGTCGCCGATCACGTCGACGGGGCTAAGGCGAGATTGGGTGGATGGTGGGGCGCTTTTGACGCCGCTTTATGAGCCGTCGCGCGAAGCGGGCGAGTGGGGGGATCCGAAGGATGTGCGAGGGGCAAACGTGTGTATGTGGAATGGGTATTTGAAATATGTGCCGTTGATTGAGGATTTTGTGAAGCATAATAAGAAGTAGGGGTTTCGTTTAGTTTTCTGATTCACGTTTTGGCACTGAAGCATGGTAATGTAATACGGAACTATACCGTAGTTTTGATTGCAGGTGGCGCTCTCTGGAGCGAATCCCTCATTACATTCGGGCCGTGCTCCAGACCCGCGCCAGCCTAATAATCATGCAATCAAAACTAGGTATAGTTCTGTATTACAATAACCTTTTGTCGCAAAATCCCAAATCAGAAAAACTAAACATAAAACAACTACGAATATTCTATATATCTAACTCGTGGCGGGTATATTACTATGACTACGGGTTCTCTAAGGGGTGCTGAGGTCTACGGCCTTTACTGGGTTTCAACTGCCTATGAGCCTGCGCTATATGCATATTACCTTGACTCCGATAGTACTATCACCTATCCATCAAGTCGTAGTGATCGTTGGGGTGGCTTTATGGTCTGGATGAGATTTTGTTGTTTTGTTTGGCCCGTAAAGCCAAGCCAGCGAGGATTACTGCTGTCCGCCGGGATAATGACGGAATTGTCGAAATTAAGGTAGTATGCATTAAGTTCGGACAAATAACTGGTAGAAAACCAGTAGTAGCCACTGCGACCTGCGAGTCTTAAAGAACCAGTATCCAGAAGTAGTGCCCCGCCACGAGTTAGATATATAGGAGAATTCGTAGATGCTTTGCTTATCATTTTCGAACCGCCAAAAGCTTGACACCCCACCGTTGTTTCAGTAGAATGGGAGTTATTAGGTTAGAGAATTACCTCCGCTTTATAGTGAAGGTAATTTTTATCTTCAGTTTTAAGGCTTTTAGACAAAGCGTCACTACCATAACTCCTCCTTTCTCCAGTTTCTTAAACTACTTGTGCCGAAAACACTTTTGGCGGTTCTGGAACTAACCTATCATACCTCGATTCAGAAACTCAAGCACATGCATGTTATATTAGTTATTTTATAAAATATATACATCATAATGGTTTTCATAATAACGAAGTTAAAACTTTTCCGAATATTCTATATATCTAACTCGTGGTGGGAATATGGATATGAAGGCTGGATCGTTTAGGCACGCGGGATATTATGGTTATGATTTGTCCGGTACGGCTGATCCGGCGGCGATTTCGGTGTTTACGTTGTATTTTGGGCAAACTAATGTCTATGTTGCGCAGCTGAATAGTCGTTGGGTGGGCTTTACGGTTTGGGCAGTCGTTTTAGGGTTTTATGGGGTGGAAAATGTGTTATAATGGGAAGTGGAAGCGTGGCCGAGTGGTTGAAGGCGCACGACTCGAAATCGTGTGGGCTAGCAATAGTCTCGGAGGTTCGAATCCTCTCGCTTCCGCCAGAAGTAAAGAATTAAAATTAAAACCTGGAAGGGTTTATTTTAATTTGATTTCCTTTGGATGACGAAGACTTGATAATGAACTCTTGTTCAGAGGAAAATGTAAACAATCTTAGAATATTCTATATATCTAACTCGTGGCGGAGATATTGATATGACGACAGGATCTTTGAATGGCGCAAACCTTACCGGAGATATCTGGAGCTCAACCGTTATAGTATCAGCATCTTACGCATACAACTTTGATTTTAGTAACACTAGTACTTTTCCGTCGCTCAACTATCATCGTTGGACTGGCTTTACGGTCCGAATTACAATTCGTCAAGTCTACGATAAATCCCATGTCCCAAGCCCAACTTGTTCCGCCGGAACAAGTTCAACACGATTTTCTCTCTGTAAAATTTGTGAGATTTCGGGTTTGGTAGCGTCAAAGGTTGTTTAAAGCAGTTCCCAACCGCAAAGCCACTCCAACGGTCGCCACTGAATGATGGATAAACCTCCTCATCACCAAGATGAAAAAACTGCACATAAAACATAGCTGGATCGCCAGTACTAGACCAATTACGGCTGTAGAAACCCGCATGCCTCATTGAACCAGTATTTATATTCACAATCCCGCCACGAGTTAGATATATAGGAGAATGGAAGATGGTTATGGTATAATGCGAATAATAATGATGGAAGGTGCGAAAACAGAAGGCGCAGGATCGAAGAGAGTGGAATTGTCGGCGAGTTTTTGGATTTTGGTGGGGGCGCTTTTGCTGTTTGGCGGGGTGGGACTGTTTGGTGTGGCTTATGGGGTTGTGATAGCGGAGGTGCTGAATGGGGCGTTGGGGTGGACGAGTATTTTGTCATTGGAGCGTTTGGCGCCGAGGATGTTTATGGAGGCTGGCGGAGGGATTTTCCAACTGTTGCCAGTAGCGATGATCGTCGTAGGTGCGCTTTGTGTGGCTAAGGGAGTAAAGATGCGCAAGGCAGAGAAGATAAAATTATGTGATGTGGGAAATGGAGCGGAGAAGACGGGGGCGGACGGTGCAAAGAATGAAGCGGACAATGCGAAGTGTGGGGCGGATGAGGCGGCAGAAGTTGAGGAAGATGACGAGCCGAGCCCGTTGAAGTTGGAGGAGATGCGGGATCTACAGAAAGTGAAGCTTAAGCGGATGTCGGTACTGTGTGGACTGACGGGGTTAGGGGTGGTGTTGTGTGTGACGACGGTAGTGCTTTTGATTGCCTTTGGAGGAAAGGATGTGGCGCTGCAAGCGTTTATTTATGGGTTGCTGGGATTTGCACTGTTCGTGATTCCTTGGAGTTTGGCGGTGGGGATTTTGACGATCGTGCAGCTCAAGACGACGAAAGCGTACGGCGTAGAAATTTCGTGGGGGCGGGCGACGCTACTGGCGTTTAGTCTGATTGCTTGTTTGTTACCGATAGCGGTGGCGGGGATTGTGATAATGATTGTGCCGATGTTTTAGCTTTTGGCTGTGTGGAGCGACTCGGCGGTTGGCCTTGGGTATTAGGTTTTTGGGCTTGAAAGTGGTATAATTATAGTAAGTTAATCTAAGCTGAGAAGGAGAAGAAAGATGCCAAAAATTATTAGCATCGACGGCTCAAAAGTAAAAATTGGTAATGAGGATGGGAAGGTGACGACGGCGCCGATTGCGTCGTTGACTTTTGCGAATCCGAAGGTGGGCGACCAAGTGGAAGTGTTTAAAGATGGGAGTGATCTGATTATCAACCGGATTAAAGGTGCGGCGGGGAGTAAGATGCCGAAGGTGAAGATGACCAAGAAAGTCTGGATGATTGGTGGGGGTGTTTTGGCGGCGGTGGTGTTGATCGTCTGTGGAATTTGTTTTCTACCAGGGATGCTGGACAAGGACTTGAAAACGCCGAGCACGTATCCTAAGTACTATAAAAATTTGAAGGAAGAAAAAGAAGCTTTTGCAAATGCGTTGGTAGCTTGTAATAAAGCGGCAGAGTCAAAAATGTCGTCAAAGGGTATCACTACGGAATATAAGTGGGACGATCTTGATGCGATCTCGAAAGATGTGTATGAGGATGAAGATAGCGGTGCAGCGGTGATTGTCTTGCAAAATGTGAAGCCAACGGGCGGCGATATGGTCTATAAATCGTCTTTTGGCGATCAAGAACGTGATTATGATTGCGAGGCGAATATTGGCGGGAATAATGTGCAGAATGTTTCGATTACTTGGAGTGATAAGAACAAGAAATAATTAGTAGATAAGGTTGATATTTGGTAAAATAGCTCTAGAAATGGGGCTATTTTGCTGGTTTGAAGACGGAAAATTGGGGGAAATAGTGAAATGTGGTTGTGAATGGTGGGGAAAACCGTTAAAAGTATTGACAAAAATGGAGATGTGTGCTACAATGGTAGGTGAAATGTTGTTTTTGTCGGGCTCGGCTCGGCTAGACAGGGAGGTGGTCGTATGGAACAGCATTTTGATGGGGCGGAGGAGCTCCATGATGTAAGAATTTTGCGTTTTCCGGGGGCGAAACGTCCAAATGCAGCGAAACGAGGTGAAAAAATCCGGCTTGAGCTGCAGGACAAAAATGGAAAGAGCGCGGAATTTGAGTTTTTGGTGATCTGGCGAGAGGATTATCCGAACGGATATGAGTTGGATTGCCAAGTGTTGGACGCTCGGCAGCGGGCGACCATAATAGTAAATTTCGACCATCCGGAGGAGGATGGGGTGAAACTGCGGCGAGATGTCGTTTTGACGCCGTGCCGATAGTTTGCGACGAGAAGTCGCATGAATGCTTGGCTTGAGGCTGAGCAGATGGACTGTTCCAATTTGAGAGGAGGGGTATATTATGGAGCAGGTAGCTGAACAGAAATTCGGCGATGAATTCTCTGCTATGACGGAGGCTGAATTTCGCAAAAAATATGAGCCAGTAGTAAACTCGGAAGCTTATAAGGTTTATATTGCTGGCGATAAAAGCTTCGCGAGACGTGCGGCGTTACGTAGACGCTTGCAGGAGGCAAGGTCCGAGGAGGCGCTGTGGTGGAGCGATGAAAAACTGGAAGTCCTGGCGAATTATATTTGGGCGAGATTGTTCTCAATATCGCTAGGATTAGCACCTTAAAGCGGGTCCTTTGTGACCTGCTTTTTCATGGTTGAAAGATAGTTAGATGGCGGGTGGACGAGTGTCGATGGTTTGAGCAATATTGCGGTAGGTATCGGGAGAGAGGTCGCTTTCGGGGGCGAGTCGGATGTCTTGGGTTTCGATAAGATCGGCGGCGCGGTCGGGGTCGTAGTTCTTAGGCGCACGAACGAGGATCTTGCCGTTTGTAAAATCTCGGTGCATGAGCTTAAACTCGCGCATAAGCTCGCGGGAGAGTTGGCCAGGTTCGGCGTTGAGATCTATGGCGGCACTGAGGGCAATGGAGCCAAAGTTTTGGGCGCGGGTTTTGTTATTATCCCAGAGCTGGTGGCGAGTTTCGTAATGGGCGGGGTCGACATCGCCGATACCGCGACCAAAAGAGGATGTGCGATCATACCAAACGGGGAGGCTGAGCATTTGGGACTCGGTGCCGTTTTGATTGGTCTTGTGGCGATTGGGCCAGAAGTAAGCGCCACGCACACTGGCGGCTTCGGGGAAGGCTTGGCGGATGAGCCACTGGGCGATGTCAAGGGTGGAACCGGAATCTTTGACTTCGTCAATAATGAGGATGTGTTTGCCGTCGAGAGTGGAAGGAGTTTGGCGGATGGTATCAACATCTTCGTTGTTGATACCCCCTTGTATATACAAGGCGCGAAGGCGCGCAAAATCGGAAGGTGGGATATTGGCGGTCTGGAAGTCGCGGAAAGTTTGGCGGCGTTGCGAACCATCGGGGGCTTCAATATAGCCATTGGGACTGACGGCAGTGCCGCTGCGACGGAGCCAAGGTTGACGGTCGATGTTGAGGTAAGAATGAGCTGGGCGTGGAGCATCGGAGAAATCAGACCAAAAAATATTGGTGAGCCAGCTGACGGGGCGAGCGGACTTGTCGAGATAGATGATGTGGTCGGGCTTGTGGAGCTCAGGGTGATTGTCGTATTCGGTGGAAGTGCCGTCGAGGGTGGAGATGAGATTGGCAGTGTTGGTAACATAGGTGCTGAGAGTTTTGTCGATATTCCAGTAATGGCGAGTGTTGTTGCCCCAATGCTCGTCGAGCTCGTATTGGCGCTGAAGGATGGGGTAGTCAGCGGAGTTGGCGCGGAAACGTTCGGCGGGTGCGAGAGTTTCTAGAGTTGTAGAATCTCCCGAGTCTTCGGTGGTTGTGAAGTGCTCGGTGGGGTTGGGTTGAGGTGAGAAGTAGAGTTTTTCTGGCATGTATAATTAGTGTATCATAGTTTGATTTCCTGGTCCGTATTTTGTACTGAAGAAAAGTTAGTATAATACAGACTATACACTAGTTTTGATTGTAGATGCTAATTTGATTTTCCGATTCAGATTTGCGAAGGAGGCGCGTTCTCGACGCCTGCCGTCGCAGGGTCGAGCCGCTCTTCCTCGGCCGAGCCTCCGGATCCTCCTTCGTCAAATCTGAACCCGGGAAAATCAATACAACACAAGCAAAACTAGGTATAGACTGTATTATAATAAATACTCAGTACAAAACCCGAATTATAAACATCTACTAATCTTCTATATATTTAACTCGTGGCGGGTTTATCTATCAACCTTCTGGTTCACTCAGGCACGCTAACGCCACTAACAACTGCTGGTCGTCCACCGCTACTACAACTTCTCAAGCTTATAATTTCTACATCAATAGTGACAGCATCGTTCTATCTGGTAATGACGCTGGCTGGTATGGCTTTGCGGGCCGTAGTAGGTTATGTTGAAGACAGCACAAGGCTGGGCTGGACCGCAAAGCCAAACCAGCGTTCGGTGTCAAGCGACGGAAGGATGACGGCATCAGTGAAATAATAAGAGTATGTATTAAGTAAAGATGCGTAGACCGTCCCGGCCCAGTAATAGCCACTGGACCCCGTAAATCTTAGTGAACCGTATTCCATATTGGTATACCCGCCACGAGTTAGATATATAGGAGATTTTGAGATGATTATAGGGGTGGATGTTGCCTTTTGATGTGGTATAATGGGGAGAATATGAGTAGTGTGTTTACGAAGATTGTTCAGGGTGAAATTCCCTGCTATAAGATTTATGAAGATGAGAAGACGTTGGCGTTTCTCGATATTGCGCCAGAGGCGCCGGGGCATACTTTGGTGATTCCGAAGGTTGAGGTGGATAAGGTCTATGACCTCGAGGATGAGGATTATACGGCCCTCATGAAGACCGTCAAGATGCTGGCGGCGCATCTTGACAAGGTGTTAGGTGAGAGGACGATGATTAAGATCGTGGGCATTGACGTGCCGCATGCGCATGTGCATCTTTTGCCGGTGAATGAAAACTGGGCAGGCGAGCGCGAGATGAAGCCAACGGAGGAAGAATTTCGCGAGATGCAAGAGAAGCTGAAAATCAACTAAGGATTAGCGAAAAATACGGCCAAACGTGAAGTAGGCCGTATTTTGATTGAGGAAGATTGGAAGATTAGGCGTTTGGAATTTGTTCGGTCTCTCCGGGGTTGGCAGTTTCTTGTGGTTCAATATAGTCTTCTGGTCCGGGTTTGTCAGGAATTTCTGGCTCATCTTCTGGTTCATCCTCTGGCTCATCTTCTGGTGGTAAATCCGAGTTTCTTGGTGGTAGGTCTAAGTTTTCTTCCAGATTATCTTCTGATGGTCGTTCGTTTTGGAGTTCTTCTACCATGATGTCCCATTCGGTTCGGGTTGGTTTGTCGTTTGAAGAACCGAGGATTTGGTTTGGATTTTGTGGCATAATGTTATTCCTTGTAGTTTAGTTAAATTAAAGAGTTGATAAACTATTGGTTTGACGGATGATCGGATTGGTCTTTGTCGGTATCTTTGGGTTCGTAGATTTCGGACATGTCGAGCAAGGCAGCGGCTTCGGTGGGGTCGGAGTTTTTGGGTTGGTCTTCGAGGGTTTCGCCTGAGGAGTTATCAAGGGTGTTGACATGGATTGGGGGTTCGAGGTGGTCTTCTTCGGCGTATTCAATTTCGATAGTGCGGGCTTTGTCCTCATTATAATTCGGGTCGCTGATGTCGACACTATCTTCGATGGTACCGTCGGGATCGGCGTTTTGGCCGGCGATGTCGTTGGGCTGTTCGGCAATAAAAGCGACCCAAGGCGTGGCGACTTTGTGAAACTCGGCGACGCTGGTGACTGATTTAGAAGATGGCGCATGATTGCTGTTTGACATTTTGTGCTCCTGTTTGTTTTGAGAGTTTGTATTTGTCTGCCCGGTGTGGAGATAATGCTGGGCGAGCATTTTGCGCTTATGTATCTATGCTAGCACAGCATAAGCAAAATGTCAATAGGTTTTTGGTTGGTGTTTTGTGCTAAAATACAGTCTTTCCAGTAGAGTTTGCTATACACTAGTTTGGGGTCGCGGGTGACGCTCTCCTCATTGCCGCACTTCGTGCGTCGAAATCGGACCCGCGTCAGCCCTAAATAGTCAGCGACCCAAGCTAGTGTATAGTAAACTCTGCAGCTAAAATTATAACAATAGCAAAAATAAATCAAAAAATTAAACACAAACATCTTCCCAAACTCCTATATATCTAACTCGTGGCGGGAATATAAATATGACCACCGGTTCTTTAAGGGGTGCTGATAATAACGGCAACTATTGGGCTCTTACTGCCTATACATCTTCGTCCTATGCGTATAATCTTGACTTTACCATTATTAATGTTGGCACGTCACATTATTATACTCGTTGGTATGGCTTTATGGTCTGGGTGAGACTTTGTTGTTTTGGTTGGACCGTTAAGCCAGTCCAGCGATGACCGCTAGGCGACGCCATAAAGCTAACACTATTGAGATAAGGATAATATGCGTCGAACTTAGATAAATCAGCAGTGGCACCCCAGTAGTAGCCAGTGAATCCCATGTCCCTGAAAGAGCCCGTAAAAATATCCAGATATCCGCCACGAGTTAGATATATAGGAAATTGGGGGATGCTATGATTTTAATAGCCAGTCTGCGATGTCGAGAATTTTGATGCCTTCGTAGGTTTGCTCGGGTTGGCGTGTGCGGGCGATGAGGGTTTTGGGGTAGGCGTCGCGTATGGCGAGCAGGGGTGCTACTTCGCGTTCGAGAGTGTGCTCGTTTGTTATGTCGTATGATACCTGGATGTATTGCTTTTCGTCGCGTTTGATGGCGACAAAGTCGATTTCTTTGTCTCTCAATGTGCCGACGTAAATTTCGTAGCCGCGGCGTAGTAGCTCGATGGCTACGATGTTTTCGTATAGGCTGCCATAGTTTAAATATTTGGTGCTGAGTTTGGCGTACTTGATGGCTTGGTCGCAGAGATAATATTTGTCTTGGGAATAGAGATATTTTTTGCCTTGGACGTCGTAACGTTTGACTTTGTAGAAGGCGTAAGCGTTGCATAGGTATTCTAGATATGCGCCGACAGTTTTATTGTTAGTGTCTTGCTGATGGGCATTGAGGACGTTGGCGATGTTTCGATCGGTCACGAGCCGGGCGACGTTGTCGATGAGAAAATCGCTCACTCCCTGCAGGACTGGTGTGTTTTGGATATGATGTTTTTGTTGAATATCGCGCATAATCATGACGTCGTAGAGATTGGCGATGTAACGGTATTTTTCGGGAAGTTCGTCGTAAATATATGAGCCGGCAAAGCCACCTTCGATCAGGTAGCGATCAAAATCGGCGTAGTGGTCGGCGCTTTTGCCAAAATATGTGAGAAATTCTTTGAAGGAGAACGGGAAGACTTCGACTGGGAATACTCTTCCTCCGAATAAGGTTGCTAGGTCGCTCGATGACAAGAAGGCGTTTGAGCCGGTGAGGTAGATGTCGTATTTTAGGGAGTCGTGTAGGCTATTGATGGCTCTTTCGAAGCCGTTGCACATTTGCACTTCGTCGATGAGGACGAAATTTTTTTGCCCTGCGAGATAATGTTTTTCGATATATTCATAGAGCTCGTGATATTCTTGGAGAAATTCGAATGCTAGATCGTTGAAATTTATGCGGATGATGTTCGCGTTTGTCACATTTTGGGCGATATATTCTTCAAAACTTGAAAGTAGAACTGTTTTGCCACTGCGTCGCACCCCGGTGATCACTTTGATGTCGGGAGTGCCCATGACGCTTTTGAGTTGGTCTAGATATGCGCGTTTGATGATTTTCATGACTTCCTTTGGTTATGGGTTTATTATAACATATTCGTTTCTCAAAATGAAGATTTTTGTGGATTTGGGAAATGGAAATGAGGTTTTGTTTCTCAAAATGGGGATTTTTGGGAGTTTGGGAAGTGAAAATGGGGTTTTGATTCGGATTCTGTATCACAATAAGTTTTCAGCACTAAAAAGCAAAGTGAAGAAAATCAAATGCTAAACATCTCGTAATCTCCTATATATCTAACTCGTGGCGGGAATCTTGCAATGTTCAACGGTTCTTTAAGGAGTGCAGGTTCGGGCAGCTCTTATTGGACATCTACGGTTGGCTCGCCTGGTTCTTTTGCGTATAGCTTTAACCTTGATGGTGCGGTTGTTTATCCATCGAGTAATAATTATCGTTGGAATGGCTTTACGGTTCGTGGTGTTTAAAATAAACTTTACATTTGAACTTGTTCTTCAGGAACAAGTTCAAGCCAGTTCTCTCTGCAAAAATATCGAAACTTTTGGTTTGGTAGCTTCAAAATCATCAAAATAGCCTTAACCGTAAAGCCGAGATAGCGAATGCCAATATCTGATGGTAGAATGTTAGCGCTGCTGAAATAAGGGCTGTATGCACTAGACTCGGACATATAAGCGGTATTCGCCCAGTAGCGACCATAGTAGTTAGCGCTCCTGAGCGATCCAGTGATCATGCTTATATTCCCGCCACGAGTTAGATATATAGGAGAGTGGGAGAAGGTTTAATGATGTGGTATAATGAGGGGAAATAGAGTTGGAGTTAGGATGAAATTTACGAAGAGTTATGATCCGGGGGAGTTTGAGCCGCGGATTTATGCGGAATGGGAGCGGACGGGGGCGTTTCAGCCGCACAAACTGCAGCGTGAGGCGGATGAGCGCGACGAAGCGGAAACGCAAGATTGTTATTCCTTGGTGATGCCGCCACCGAATGCGAACGGAAATTTGCACATTGGGCATGGCTTGACGATTGCGATTGAAGATTCCTTGGCGCGATATTATCGGTTGCGCGGGCGGTCGACGTGGTATATTCCGGGGGCGGACCACGCGGGGTTCGAAACTTGGGTGGTCTATGAGCGAGCGCTAGAGAAAGAGGGACATACGCGGTTCGAATATTCGCGGGATGAACTCTATGCGCGGGTATGGAAATTCGTCGAAGAGCAGCGCGGGAATATGGAACTCCAAGTCCGGGCGCTGGGGGCGAGTTGCGCGTGGGATGACTTGACTTTTACGCTGGATGAAAATGTGGTTTCGAGAGTTTACAAAACTTTCGAGAAGATGTGGAATGATGGCATGATTTATCGGGGGGAGAAGTTGGTGAATTATTGCCCGAAGCACCAGACGGCTTTTGCGGATATCGAGGTAGATTATCAGGAAGAGAAGACGCCGCTTTATTATATTAAATATGGACCGTTTACGCTGGCGACGACGCGACCGGAGACGAAGTTTGGCGATACGGCGGTGGCGGTGAACCCGAAGGATGAGCGCTATGCGAAATGGGTCGGTAAAAAGATTACAGTCGAAGGAGTGAATGGGCCGTTTGAGGTGGAAGTGATTGCGGACGAAATGGTGGACATGGAGTTCGGGACGGGGGTGGTGAAGATCACGCCGGCGCACGATTTTAACGACTGGGAAGTGGGGCAACGACATAATTTGCGGGTGGTGCAAGTGATTGACGAGCAGGGTAAGATGACGGAAGTGGCGGGGCGTTTCGCGGGGATGCCGGTGCGAGAGGCGCGTAAGGCGATCGTCAAAGAGATGGAAAAAATGGGGTTGATCGTCAAAATTGACAAGGATTATGTGACGAAAGTGCCGCATTGCTATAAGTGCGGGTCGGTGATCGAGCCAATGTTGAAGGAGCAGTGGTTCATTGACGTGGAGCGCTTGGCAAAGGGGGCAATTGAGCGGTTAGAGAAGGGGGAGATTAAATTCTGGCCGGCGAATAAGCGCCGAGTTTTGATTGATTATCTGAAGAATTTGAAAGATTGGAATATTTCGCGGCAGATTCCGTGGGGGATTGCGATTCCAATGTTCCACCAGACTGAGACGGAAAATGCGCCGGAATGGATTTTTGATACTCGGACGAATCTCGAGAAGATTGAGGTCGGTGGGGTGAAATATTATCGAGATGAGGACACCTTCGACACTTGGTTCTCAAGTTCGCATTGGCCGATTGTTTGTACGAACTGGGAAGAAGGGCGGGAGAATCCGTATTATCCGCTAAATGTAATGGAAACGGCGGGAGATATTCTGTTCGCTTGGGTGGCGCGGATGATTATGATGGGGGTGTACGTGACGGGTGAAGTTCCCTTCCGTGAAGTGTACTTGCATGGTTTAGTGCTGGATGCGCATGGGAAAAAGATGTCAAAGTCGAAGGGTAATGTGATCAACCCGATGGAGCTGGTGACGAAGTATGGCTCGGATGCGTTCCGACTGGGGATTTTGCGCGGGAGGAGCGCGGGGATGAATCAGGCTTTCTCGGAAAATTCGGTGGTTGCGGGGCGGAATCTTTGCAACAAAGTGTGGAATATTGCGCGGTTAGTCCAAGGAATGGTGGATGAGAGCGAAGGGGGCGGGGTGGAAGCGGTGAATATCGCTAAAGCCGAGGAGAAGGCAGAAATCGTGAACGAAAATGCGGTGCGAACAGGGGGAGAAATGCCGTATTCGACGGACAATATGGGGGAGGATTGGATTTGTCGTGAGCTGACGCAGTGCAAGGAAAAGCTGGAGGACGATTTCCAGGAATATCGCTTTGCGGAGGGGGTGGAACGGATTTATAACGTGATTTGGGATAAATATGCGGACTGGTTTATTGAGAGCCAGAAGGTATATAAGAATGTGCCACTGCTGAAGGCGACGCTAGAGATGGTGTTGACTATGTTGCATCCGTTTGCGCCGTTCTTGACCGAGGCGATTTGGCAGAGTTTGAGCTGGACGGAGGGGCTGCTGGTGACGCAGAAATGGCCGGCGAGACTGAAGTTCGATCCGATTAGTGCGGAGAATTTTGAACGGTTGATGCTAGTGGTGGAAGAAGTGCGGCGGGTGCAGCAAGGATTGAATGAAGTGGTGAAGGGCAAGAAATGGGGGCTGCTTTATGGGGATGATTCCCTGGTGGCGGACAATGAAGTCTTGGTCTTGGCGCTGACGAGAGCGGCGTCGATCGCGAGCACGGAAGGGCAGCCGAGGGGGCTGAGGCTGGCGATTCCGAACCAAGAGGTTTATTTCGATGTGTCGGAAGAGGTGGTGAAAGGTTATCGTGAGCAATTAGATGAGCGGATTTTGGCGGTGGGGCGAGAGCTGGATGCGCTGAACATGCGGATGATGAATCCGAACTACGTCGACAAGGCGCCGGCCCATCTCGTGAAGCAGACGCAGGATGGGATTCGGGAGAAGACGGAGATGATTGAGAGGTTGAGGGGGGAGTTGAAGGCGATATCGTAGGGTTTTCCGATTCGCATTTTGCGCTGGATATAGTTTTCCAGTAGAGTTTTCTATACCTAGTTTGGGTCGCGGGTGACGCTCTCCTCATTGCCGCACTTCGTGCGTCGAAATCGGACCCGCGTCAGCCCAAGATAGTTAGCGACCCAAACTAGGTATAGTAAAACTCTACAACTAGAACTTTATCTATGTCTAAAATGCGAATCATAAAACTAAACATCTAGTAATCTTCCTATATATCTAACTCGTGGCGGATTTATATATCTTGAGCATGGCTCTTTGCGGGGGGCGGGTAACGCTAGCAACTACTGGGCTCGTACAGCTTCTCCACTCGATCTTTCGGCATACTATCTCACTTTTGATGACGCCCATGTTGACCCAGCAAATTACTACATTCGCTGGCTTGGCTTTACGGTTTGGAACATTTTTCTAAAACCAAAAACAATCTGCGAATCTCCTATATATCTAACTCGTGGCGGATACATTTATCTTGTCGCCGGCTCGTTAGCTTATGCTGGCAGTGGTAGCGGTTATTGGTCAAGAACGACAGATATATCATCTGAACAGACTTATAGTCTTTATATTACCAGAGCTCTATTTTACCAATCAGACAGCAACGCTCGCTGGAATGGCTTTATGGTCCGTGAGATTTTTGCTAGGAGGAGATGATAAACATTCTCCGTTTCTTCTATATATCTAACTCGTGGCGGGTATGTCACTATGACCACTGGCTCTTTAAGGCTTGCGGATCACTACAGCACACACTGGACTGCTACTGCCGCTCATTCATCTGGGTTCAATGCGTACAATCTCTATCTCAATAGCTCTACCGTCCTCCCGTCGGACGACAACACTCGCTGGCTTGGCTTTACGGTCCGGTACCAAACTTACTTTCCTACCCGTAAAGCCAATCCAACGATCACTAGCGTCTGATAGGTAAACATTGTCGTCAAGAATATAGAAATTATATGTATCAAGTTCTGACAAAGAAGCCATATCGGACCAGTAGTAACTAGTTAGACCTGCAACTCTTAAAGCGCCAGTAGACATGTAAATATTCCCGTCACGAGTTAGATATATAGGAGAATGGGGGATGTATAGAAGCTTAGATGGGTGATTCCCTGTCTGCTAGTGCTAGATTCTCTGGATTCGGTCTAGGAACTTGAGCCGATTTTTGGATTGTTTGATTCTCTGTTGATGGATGGTGTTTAGAGATTTTGGTTATTATTGTTTTCGGGTGCTTTCGGTCGGGTTTGAGTATTTTTTTGTGGCTGGAAAAATGAGGAAAGGGCTTGTGTTTCTTTAATGCTTGCGGTATAATGGGGTTAACGAACTTGAAGTTTTGGTTCGGAGGTGATATTAAAATCTGTTGGATTGTAGCAGAAAATTTGTTTGAATAATTTGCAAGAATATTTTGGAAAAACGATGGTGGATTTGTTTTAAACAGATTGGAGTGGCTCAATTCGGGAGATGGAAATGTCTGGAAAGTGGAGTTATGTCAAGCGTTTTCACGTGGTTGCGCTTGTGTTTTGTTGTGGAATTGATTGTTTTTAAGTGGCATTAGTGTTGTAATTATGTAATATATCCGAACTGTTGTGAATTGGTTTAACATCTTTTGAGGTTGGTTATATCTGCTTGTCTGGGGTTTCTTTTTGGTGTAGTTGCTTTACTGAGAAGGGAATCTTGAGAATGAAAGGGAATTAACAGGTAAGATGTTATATGATTTTGTGATTTATGAATGGTTGAGAGCTATTGGGGTGAAGGGTTTTAAAAGAGTGGCCCTCGTTGATTATTGGGGATTAGATGTTGTAAACAAAGCATAGTTTGAACAGAAAAATGTTTGTTTGATGAGAGCAGGGAAAGATGGTTTGATGAAAAAATCTCTCAGCTGAGCTGAGAGATAGAAGTTTTCGAAATTGTTTTTTGGTCTGGCTTTGTTTGTGGCTTTGTTTTTGAGCTTGGGTTTGGGTTTGGGTTTGGGTTTGGGGCTATCTTAATTCTGGATTAGTGGAAGAGTTTGCGTTTGAGACGGTTGAGGCGACGGATGAGGAGATAAAGGTGGTAGCGGAAAGATTTAAGAGGGAGGTCATAAGTGCCGGCGTAGTCAACTTGACGGCCGCCGAAAGACTTTTTGTACTGAGTGAAACCATACCAGGGGTGGCTAGGGTCGGTGGAGGGGGTCATGCCCCAGAAATCATAGATTTTGGCGCCGCGTTCTTTGGCGTCGAGAATCATTTGGATAAGCACAATGGTACCACTGGCGAGCTTTTGGTAGCGGCTGTCGGCGGCGGCGTGGGCGTAGTAGCGGGTGCCGTTGTAATCATAAATGAGAGCGGCGGCGATAGGGAACTTGGACTTGTTTGGTTGATCTTGGATAGCTGGAGTACTTTTGCTGGCAGTCGAAGTTTGATCGGTTAATTTTTGGTCTATGGATTCTCGGTCGGTTGGTTCTTGGCTGGTGGATTTGAGTTCGGCGATGTAAAGGGTGGCGAAGCCGGATTTGAGCTGGTTTTTGAGATGTTCTTCGGGCTGGGGAATGAAATTATCCTTGTCGCCGAGCTTAGCGAGGAGGTCGGTGAGGATGGTAATCTCAGCGGGGTCATGGCTTTCGCGCAGGGAAATACCCTTTTTCTGGTGGTTGCGCCAATAACGAACCTTGCGACTTTCCATACCTTTCAATAGCTCGTCGACGGAAGGTGAGAGATCGAGTACCCAAGTGTGAGCGGGGTCGAGGTCGTGAGACTTCTTAAGGCGGAGAGAATTGATAAGTTCAGTAGGAAGTGGGAAGGTGGGTTCGATGCGGATGAAAAAGGCGTCTTGCTCGCGGGCGAGGGTTTTCAGGGCGTCGAGCGCAGCGGGCAGGGAATCAGGACTGTCGACGGTAGGGCCGTAGGGACAGAAAAGATATTTGCCGACAGGGGTGGATTGTAGGACTGCCAAGGCAGAAAAATGTTGATCTTGAAGCCGGAAGGTTTGATAGCCCTCGAGCTGTTCGTATTGCTCCCAAAGCGGAGACTGTAAAAAATGCTCCTTCATAGAGATATTATAGCATGAAAAAGGGGAGCGTCGCGTACGCTCCCCCAACCCATCTGCTCCCTACATTTGCATCATCCGTAAGACCGTGTTTGTTGGTTTAGTCCCAATGTTTTTTGCTTTCTTTTTACCGTATTGCTATTTCGTTCATTTTTCGAACTCTTGGAGGTCGTTCTTCATAGATATTATTGAACGATAATGGCATAATCGCTTTTAGCCGAATAAACGTCACGTTAAAAAGAAAAAGAAGTTGGGCTACGGATGTCGATTGACTGGTTTTTGATGTCAATCACTCCTTTCTAAGTTGGATGGTTGATAAAGTGCTGATAATCTTTGCAAAATGTCTGTTATATTTGGGAATATTACATTAAGGTTTTTTCGAGCGCGCGAGGCGCAAAATCTTAACTATGACAAATTGCGAAGATGCCCACAAGGCAGCGCGAATGTGAACGGCGTGTAGACTAAACGCTGCGTGTAGGTAGTGTTATTGTATCAAAGATTACTGGGGAAGTAAAGGGGTTTGGTTGATTTTGTGATGCTCGGCTTGGGTTGCGTTTTGTGAGCCTGTGGGTTTGTGGTTTTTGGAGAGTTAAGCAAGTGGGGTGCGAGGGGCGATGTCGAGGGCGTAGGGGTCGGTGGGTTGGACGCCGGACTGGATTTCGAAATAGGCGGCAGCGCCAACCATAGCCGCGTTGTCACCGGTGAATTTGGGGTCGGGGAAGTAGATGGCGGGATTTGGATTCGGCATCGTTTTGGATGATCCTGGAACGTTTGGAGTGATTTGGGCGGATTTTTGATGATTTTTGACATGATGTTTATGGCTATTTTGCGTTTTTAGGCTATTTAGAGGTTCATTTAGGGCCTTCTGGCGCAAAAGATGGTTAGCACTCACTCCGCCGGCAAAAACTAGCGAGAGAGCCTCTGGATGGTCTTGTAGGGCATTTCGCAATTTTTCTAGTAAAATATCACAAGCGGTATTTTGGAAGGAAGCGGCGAAATCGGCGCGCATTTGGCTGGTGAGGTGATTTTTAAGCTCGTAGGAAGGAGTGCTGATTGGTAGGCCACAAGCGGATTGAACGGCGCGGAGAACGGCGGTTTTGAGACCGGAGAAGGAGAAATCGAGGCCGTCGACTTTGGGGTGGGGAAGGGGATACTTCTCGGGATCGCCGTTCCCCGCACAAACGGCGATGGCGGGTCCGCCGGGGTAGGGCAGGCCGAGGATTTTGGCGACTTTGTCGAAACATTCGCCGATAGCGTCGTCGCGGGTGGTGCCGATGATTTCGAAATGGTTATGGGAGGGCATGTAGAGGATTTGGGTGTGGCCGCCGGAGATGACAAGAGCGAGAAGCGGAAATTCTGGTGCCTGTTTATTCTGGTCATCTTGTGGGGTTTGGAGCCAGTTGGCGTAGATGTGGGATTTGAGGTGGTGGACGGCGTAGAGGGGCTTATGCCAGAGAATGGCAAGCATGCGGGCGGTCAAGGTACCGATCATGAGGGAGCCCATGAGACCGGGGGTGTGGGTGACGGCGATGGCGTCGATGTCGGCTGTGAGGTCGGGATTTTTAGGGAGTTTAGCTTTGAGTTTGGGGTTTTGCTCGAGGAAATGGGTGCTGTATTTCGAGATGCCGGCTTCGATGAGGGCTTGATGGATGACGGGAAGAATGGCTTCGAGATGGGAGCGGGCGGCAACTTCTGGTATAACACCACCGTAAGCAGCAAAAATGTCAACTTGAGAAACGACGACGTTGCTGAGGATTTTGACGCCATTTTCGATCACGGCGGCGGCAGTTTCGTCGCAAGAACTTTCAATAGCAAGGATTCGCATGGTTTTATTATACTATATATTTTGGAATTTGGCTAGAGGTGGGTGAGATGGAATTGCTTTGCAAATGGGAGGGAATTTGTTTTGGGGCGAAATGTTTTGGTTGACTGGGGCTTGTTATAAAATGATGCTTTTGATGATGTTTGTGGTTGCATTAACAGAGATGAGCGTGGTATAGTCGAGAGGTGGAACAGAGAAAACAAAAAGTGGGAAAAATTGTGCCGAATGGGGTGAGATTGCAGGCGCATGAATATGATACGGTGCTGTATTTTACGGAGATGGGAAAGGAAGTTGAGTTGATTAAACCGTCGTATACGCCCGGAAGGAGGAATGCGGACTTTGTGATGGATGGGGTGGAGTGGGAGATGAAGGCAGTGATAAAAAGTAGTCGTCGAGCGGTAGAAAGGCTGTTTTACGAAGCAAGCAGACAGGCTAGTAATGTAGTGATCGATTTTAGGCAAGTTAGTGGGGAAGATAATAGGTTGTTGGTGGAGCTGGAAAAATGTTTTAGGGGGACGCGAAGAGTGCGACGGCTTTATGTGATCTTGAAGAATGGGAAGTGGAAATTTTATAAGAAATAATTGTTGCGTTATTCTGGGAGATTTGGTATAATTGGGGTTAGAAGTAGGGCGACCTGGTGTTGTAAACAGCAGGCCGAGCCCTCTTTTTTTGATATATCTTGATTTTAGGAGCGATGGATATTGACTGAAGCGATCTATTGAGCGAGGCAGGTCATGGTTTCGATAGTGAGGATGACGTCGGCGACGGTGCTGCCGCGGGAGAGGTCGGAGACGGGGAAATTGAAGCCTTGGAGGATGGGGCCGGCGACGGTGAAGCCAGCAAGTTGTTCGAAGGCTTTGTAGAGAAGGTTGCCGGAGTTGAGGTCGGGAGCAATGAGGACATTGGCTTGGCCGGCGACGGGGGAGGCGGGGAATTTTTTGGCAGCGACGGTGGGATTGAGAGCGGCATCGAGTTGCATTTCGCCGTCGATAAAGAAGTGTTTTTCGATAGCAGGTTCGTTGTTGATGAGAGAATGGTTGCTGCTGGAAGAACTGTCGTTGGCTGGAGATGAATTTAGATAAGTTGGTAGTGCTTGAAAAACGGCGAGGGAATCTTGCATAAGGGTGATAGTGTCGTCGTGGCCGCCACTGCCAGCGGTGGAGAAGGAAAGCAAGGCGGCGCGAGGAATGCTGGGGAGGATTTTGGCGGCGCTGGCGAGGGTTTGGGTGATAATTTCAAGCATTTGCGATTTCGTGGGGTGTTTACAGGCGGCCATGTCGGCAAGGAGATAGGTTTCGCCTTGGCGTTGCATGACGGCAAGGCCGGAAAAAGTGGAATAGAGAGGAGAATCTGAGGAAATGCTGGCGAATGCGGTGGGGATTTTGGCCATGCCGAAGTGGTCGCGGCAGGCTAAGATAACGTCGCGCGAGGAATAGTCGATGCCGGCAATCATGGCATCGGCGGCGCCAGAGGCAATAAGTTTACAAGCAGTAGTGAGATCGGGAGCGGAGATTGGCTCAATGGGGAGATAAGGCTCGGAGGGACGGAGCTGGCTGGGAACAGAAGCGGTGTAAAGGTCGGAATATGCCGCTAGAGCTTGTTTGATAATGGGGTTGTTGAATTCGGGGAAAACAATACGCATGATTTTATTATATAGTATAATGAGGGTAAATGAGCAATAAGTAATAGGGAAACGGCATGGCGAATAAAATGGCGGCGAAAACTAAAACTGGTGCACAAACAAAAGGGGCGAATGGGGCGCGTAAAATGCGGAAACCGAGTGATCTGCCCAAGAATGGAGCTAAGACGCGTTCGGTGATGGCGAAAAAGACAAAGCAGCCGCGGTCTGCGAAAAAACAGGGGAAGAAAAATCATAAGAAGGCTTGGATTATCGCGGGTGTGGTGCTGATTTTGGTAACTCTCGCAGGTGTGGCTTGTGCGGTATTCATTCCGCCGCTTTTTCAGCCGAAATACGGAGAAAGTTATAGTCTGGCAGTTGACATTAAGGCGAAACTGGAGGACATGTATAGTGAAAAGAAGGCGCCTTGCCAAGAGGTGATGGACAGCTGGAACGATGAAGACGTGAGTGTGGATAGGTTTGAGAAGATGATTGATGGGTGTCGTTCGGAACTGGAAGAGACGCGCGAGCTAGTAAATCAACTAGGAGAAAGCTCGGGAATCGTGAAGGATGAGGCGCTGAAGAAGAAATTCGATAAGTTTGCGAAAAGTGCTGAATCGACGGTGCCAAACGAAGAGAAGATTGAAAAAGGATTGGAAGCGTATCGGGTAATTCACGAATTTGGGGTAAGGATGGACGAGTTTGCCGATGAGGCTGATGGTTTTGAAGACTTTGATGAAGAGACAGTGAAATCGATAACTAAAGTGTTGATTGAGTATGATGATGACGCGCTGGCTGAAATTGGGACGGGATATGAGCAACGGATGCTGAAAATAGCGGAGCTTTATCGTCAAGCGATGCGGGCGATCGAAGAAAATAATTATACAGAGTTCAACCGAATTTATGCAGAGATGACGAATGCGACGGATGAGTTCGAAAAGTGGTGGAAGACTCAGCGGGATGTGATTGAGAATAAGGATTGGCTGCTGGATGAGGATAGTATTGAGGTGACGAAGAAGGATTTTGATGATCTATATAAGGCGATTCGGGAAATGTATGAGAAGCATTATGATGGGAAGAATGAGGTGGAGTGTAGTAAGAAAGGGGATGGGGTGGTGAAGTGTAAATAGGGGTTGGTTTCCCGATTCGCATTTTGTGCTGGACATAGTTTTTTCCAGTAGAGTTTTCTATACCTAGTTTGGGTCGCGGGTGACGCTCTCCTCATTGCCGCACTTCGTGCGTCGAAATCGGACCCGCGTCAGCCCCAAATAGTTAGCGACCCAAACTAGGTATAGAAAACTCTACTGCTAAAATTTATTTACATCAAAAATGCGAACCCGGGAAGGTCAATATAAACACAAACAAAACTGGGTATAGACCGTGTTGCAATGATTCTTCAGTACAAAAACCAGAATCAGAAAGACCAAAACAAACACAAAAAACTCTATACATCTACTAATCTCCTATATATCTAACTCGTGGCGGGGATACTGATGTGGCCTATGGCTCTATAAGAGTCGCGGGCAACACCAGCCACTACTGGGCGTTTACCGCCTATTCGTCTTCTGAACTCGGTGCGTACTACCTCAATTTTGGTGGCACTAACGTCTACCCGTCGGCCAACAACGATCGCTACCTCGGCTTTACGGTCCAAAGCTAAACAACCCCGAATTATCCTATATATCTAACTCGTGGCGGAAATGTTGACTTGGAGTTTGGCTCTGTGAGAAGGGCGGCGGTTTCGGGAGATTCCTGGCTGAGTACGGCGTGGACTTCGGAGACGGTGGCTTATTTCTTTGCCTTTAATGCTAGTAGGATTTTTCCGGCGTATGATGATTCTCTGCGCTATCATGGCTTTACGGTTCGGCATAAATTTTTAGTTTGGGGTATGGCGTTTTGCTAGATATGACAAAATAATTCGAAAGGATTTAAGAGACAATGTAAGTCTATTAGGGGATGTTATGTTTTTGATTGAGCTCGTAGGTAAGATTTATGGGCTGAGACTGGATTTGGAGCTGAATTTAGAATAGAGTTTTTGATTTGAACTTGTACAGCGCGTACAAGTTGGGGTTGTAAATAACAGGGGAGGATGGTACGATTAGAGTAGCTACCAAACCTAAAGTGGAGAAGAAAATGGACGAAAATATAGAAAAAAAAGTAGTGATTTATGAAAATGGTGCGAAAGAGGTGAAGTTTAGCTTGGGGCAGGAAAATGAGACTTTGTGGGCGACGCAGGCACAGATGGCGGAGTTGTTTGGCATTACCCCACAAACGATTGCGAGACACTTGCGGGATATTTATCAGGAGGGGGAGCTGGAAGAAAATCGAACTTGTACAAAAAATGTACAAGTTCAAGATGAGGGCGGTCGGAATGTGGCTCGTACGGTGAAATTTTATAATTTGGATGCCATAATTTCCGTGGGGTATCGAGTGAATTCGCGCAAAGCGACGGATTTTCGGATTTGGGCGACGAAGATTTTGAAGCGTTACATTGTCAAAGGGGTGGCAGTAAATGAGCGGCGATTGAAAGAACTGTCAAGTCGACGGTTGAAGGAAGTGGAAGGGACGCTCGACATTGTGCGGCGGATTGTGGCGCAAAATGCGTTTTCGGAAGATGAGGCGAAGGGGGTGCTTGAGATCTTGACGCAGTATGCGCAGACGTTTCGGACGCTGAAGGAATACGACGAGGGTTTTGTGCGCCTGAAAAATGAGGGGAAGGCGAAGCGGATGCTGGAGGCGGGGGAGTGTACGGCGATGATTGATAGTTTGCGTGAGGCGGTGCATGGTGGGGAGATGTTTGGCAAGCCGCGGGGAGACGAGTTCGAAGGGATTCTGAGGACGATTTATCAGACTTATGACGGGGAGGAGGTCTATCCGACGGTGGCGGAGAAGGCGGCGAATTTGCTATATTTCATCATTAAAGATCATCCATTTTTCGATGGGAATAAGCGAATTGCGGCGTTGATGTTCGTGGTGTATTTGACGTTGAATGAGTGTCAATTAACAGAGAAGGGGGAGGTGAAGATTTCGGATCGGGCGCTGGTGGCGATGACGCTGATGATTGCGGAGAGTGAGCCGCGGGAGAAGGGGTTGATGACGGCGGTGGTGTGTAGGTTGGTGGAGTAGGTTGGGTTTGTGCTGAAGAGTAGTAGTGCAATACAGACTATACACTAGTTTTGATTGTAGGTTTATAAATTGGTTTTCCGATTCGCATTTTGTGCTGGACACGGCGTCGTTTCATCCCGTCGCCCTTGGTGAAACGCGCCTCTCCCTCGCTCGTGGCGCTGCGGGACGGTCCAGCATTAAAAAGCGAACCCAGAAAACCAATATAAACACAAGCAAAACTAAGGTATAGAGCTGTATTATAATAAATCATCAGCATCAAAACCAGAATCAGAAAGCTAAACATCTTATAACCTTCTATATATCTAACTCGTGGCGGATATGTTGATATGGGTACTGGTTCTTTGAGATATACGATTAGCAACGGATACCTGTGGTCTAGTTCTACCTATGAGTCGTTGCTTCACGGATACTATCTTAGCCTCAATAATCTTAATGTCGTTCCGGCGAATAATGCTGGTCGTTGGAATGGCTTTATGGTCCGAGTAAACAAAACTGATATTGTTTGGACCGTCAAGCCAGTCCAACGATTAATTGCAGTTGACGCATAGATTACGTCTCCATTAAAAACTGGACTATATGTCGAAAGCATAGTTGTATAGCTTGTCAATGTCCAGTAATAACCTCCGAAGCCTGCAAATCTTAAAGTTCCGATTGTCATATCTACATTCCCGCCACGAGTTAGATATATAGGAGAGTGGGAGAGATTTGAGCTGGTTTTTGTTGGATTTTTAAAAATAAAGTTTGTTCTTGTGGTATAATGAGGGTAGCCAAATTATACAGTCTGTTTTTGTATTTCTTCATGAAATATATGCGGCTATTTACGCAGTTTTTCGTGAAGGAAGATTGTATAGTTTGGCGACTAGTAAATAGTCGCATTTTTGTGCGAGTGAAGGAGGTATAATGAACCAAACTGACGTGAAATCAGCTAATGTGGCGGGGCTTTTGGGAATTTTCTTGGGGACGATTGGCGCGCATGATTGGTATCTGGGACAGACGAAGAAAGCAATGATCCATGTTTGCTTGGCGGCTTCGGGGATTGTGGTGCAGATTTTGGCTTCGGCAGTATTGCCGAATATTTTGTCGTTTAGTATGTTGTTGACGCTGGGTTGGTTGTTTATGTTGCTCAAAACAGTGGCTTCGCTCGCGGTGGCGGTGAGTGGAATTTGGGGATTGATCGAAGGGATTCAGATTTTGGCGGCGGGCGATGCGGGTTTGGCGCGACAAGGTTATCGGGTGGCGAATAGTGTGTCAGCGGGGAACGGGACAATGGGCGGAAACGGTGTAAATGGCATGAGCGGAATGAACGGTATGGGCGGAGTGAACGGGTATGGAATGAATGGGGATGGAACGACTGGGGGTGGAACGACTGGTGTGAATGGGAATGGAGCGACTGGTGTGAATGAGAATAATACAAATAATACTGGGCAGCAGTCGGGGGATAATAGCTTAAATAACAATAATGGTTTGTAGAGGAGACGGTATGCAGAATCAAAAGTCAGCGACGATGGCGGGGATTTTGGGAATCTTTTTCGGGGTTTTCGGAGCGCACTGGTGGTATTTGGGTAATAAGAAAAAGGCGTGGATCCACCTCGGGATGTGGCTCGCGACGATGGCGCTGGTTTTGATCGCGATGGCGTCGCTACCGGGGATTTTTATGATGAGTACTGCTGGCTCAACGGGTGGGTTGATTCTAATCTTAATGTTTGGGGCGGCGATTTTGGGGGCGGCGAATGAAGTGTGGGCGCTGGTCGAGAGTGTGAAGATTTTGAAAGGGGGTGATGCGGGGCTAGTACAATTGATGACACGGACGGCTATGCAGACATCTGTGCAAACATCTGCGCAGACGATTGCGCAGCATCAGGCGCCACTGATGACGCAAAGTGGGCAGAATGGAATGATGCAGAATGACATGATGCAAGGCGGAATGCAGGATGGACAGAATGGAATGATGCAAAATGGAATGCGAGGGGGAATGATGGGCAATATGCAAGCGCCAGCACCAAAGAAGCCGATGAATCCAGCGACGAAAAAGAAGATTATGCTAGGAGTGGGGATTGGCTCGGGGGTGGTTGTGGTAGGAATTATTGTGGCAGTGGTGGTTGCGTTGGCGATGAAAGTTGATTATGGTACGGCTTACCGTGAAATGAAAGATTTGAAAGTGGAGCTAGAAGAGCTGACTGAAGGAAATGATTGTGTAAAGGCATATAATGCTGTGGAATATATCATGGTAGATGCTGAGACGTTTGATGGATATGCGGATAGTTGTTTGGCATTGTCGACAGACTTGGCGGCGGTGACTAAGCGACTAGATGCGCTGGATGCGCTCACGAAGGATAAAGAGTTGCAGGCGAAATATGGGGAATTCAAAGCGGCATTAGAGGATTTCGTGCCAGAGGATGAGGGGTTAGAGGAAAAGATGGCGGTGCTGAAGAGTTGGCACAATTTTAGATTAGCAGCGAAGCGAGTATCGTCAGCTTCGTCGAAGAATATTACGGAGGCTGATTTGGATGCGGCAGGGAAGACTTTGACTGATTCGAGTAGTGAAACTTTGCGAACGTACGGAGAGGAGTGGTCGAAGTTGATCAAGGCGTACTATCAGGCGAAGTGGACAGAAGATAATTATAATTGGCAGAATTATAATCAGGATGAATATCAAAAAATATCGGACGATGCACATGCGAAGCGTGTTGAACTAAATGATTATCAAAAAGCGCATGAGCCGAAAGTGACGGAGATGGTGGGGGAGATTGGCGGTAGCGGGAGTGCGGCGATGAATGCGTATGATGATATGTACGACTTCGTGCGGGATAAATATGAGAAGAATTACAATCAGGATAGCGGGGATTGTGATAGTTTTGGGGGAATAGTGTATTGTGATTAGGTTGAGAGAAGAGGCAGGCGAAAGGTGCTGAGAAAGTCGGTGAAGATTTATGGACTAGAAAGAGTGGAGCGGGATTTGTATCTTTGGACGGTGAGGGTGGGCAGTCAACAAAAAAGCAGGTTCGCCTTAGGTATTTCTCTGTTCGGTACATCCCTGCGTGGTAATATGTTTTTATTGTAGCAAGGTGTTCTTTGAGATTTTGGATTAGACATCTCAAAATCTCCTATATATCTAACTCGTGGCGGGAGTATCAGTATGACTACGGGGTCTTTGTGGCGAGCAAACAGTGCAAGCTACTATTGGTCTAGGACTAGTTATACATTGAATCCTTATACATATATTTTTGCTGATTATGGTACAGACTTATATTCATCTTACGACAGTGATCGCTTAAATGGCTTGACGGTCCGTAAAGCCAAGCCAACGGGCGTTGTTGTCTGATGGTCTAATATCGTTATCAAATCTAAAGATAAAAGCATTGGCCAAAGAAATTTCGGCAGTTGATGTCCAGGAGAAGTTGTCACTGCTAGCGTAAATCAAGGCACCTCGTCCGAGATTAAGATCTCCGCCACGAGTTAGATATATAGGAAATTTGGTTATGTTTAGAAAATGTATGATATAATGAAGGTGTCTACTCTATATTGCAACCAGTTTTTGGTAGTATTTTGCCATTACGATTTGTGCGGTATGTTGTTTGATGATGTCTTTGGATGGACTTAAGCGGCACCGCATAAGTAACTCATCGAATTACGTCGTCTAGATGTGTCGTATAGGTTGCGAATGGAGTAGACACCCTTGCGGTGTCGCTTTTTGTGCTTGAGCTAAAACAACCAAGCGACGGTCCTTTGGTTAGATTGACACTTGGTTATGCCTGGCTAGTCTAAGCTAACAAGCTTGATCAGTAGTCTAGCATTTAGCTCGAGAAACAGCAGGCAAAGGCGACACCCTGGGTGATTAGTCGGAAGGCTAGCGAGTAGGTTTCTGGCTTACTTCGCGAAGTTTTTGACGACTTCATAACATAACTATCTGGAGGTAAGGATGAGAAAACAAACACGTCGGCTAGCAAATGCCGGAAATAGCAAGCAGAACCGATTTGGAAAAGCCAAGCAGAATAGACATGAGCGAGCTGGGTCGGGGAGTTTAGTATGTAGCCACTTTGAGCGGAATCTGGGCTTTTCGGCACTAGGTATACTGGGGCTGCTTAGTCTAGTAGCTTTGAACCCGGTAGCAATTCGGCCGGTGAAGGCAATCTGCGAGACCGGTACAGATTGCGCCGAGGCCTCGAAGCCACTCGCGCTAGCCGTAGTAGCAAATCCAACCATTAGTATTAGCATGGAGCCGAGCGTGGTAATCGATACTCTGCCGACTAGTGAGGGAACGTTTAATAAGAACTCGACCAAGGTGAGAGTGGGGACAAACAATACTTCCGGCCTGAAAGTGATGATGAACGGACTCTCGGGCACTGATCTAGTTTCTACTAACTTGCAGGATACTACGAGCAAGGTGGCGACGATTACTACGCCCAGCACTGCTTCGAACTTTGCGAAAAACTCTTGGGGCTACTACTTCGGTCAGAATTTGGTCGACGAGAACACAACCTACAAAAGCGTCCCGCAAGACGAAACCGTGATTGAAGACCTCACTTCGCCGGCGGAGATGACGGAGTATGAATTAACCTTTGGGGCGAACGTGAGTACTAGCTTGCCAGCTGGGACTTATACGGGCGAAGTAGTGGTATCGGCGATCGCGAATCCACTCGCAATTACTACCATGCAGGAACTGATTTATATGCAAGACATGACAACGGAGATCTGTGCGGCGAGTGGGGAAGTGACGCCGGGTGGCGAAGTGACAAAACAACTGATTGATAGTCGAGATGGCACGAAATATTGGGTAGCAAAGATGGCCGATCAGAACTGTTGGATGACGCAAAACCTAGCACTGAACCTACGCGAGGGACAAAGGTTGACGGCAGGGGATACGGATCTGCATGGGAAGGCAGAGTGGACAGTGCCGACTTCGACGGAGTTTGCGATGCCGGAGAAAGATAGTGATGACCGGACGAAATATATGTATACGATGCGGTCATGGAATCTTGGTGAAGTGAATGAGCGGTATCGGGCGGCGGGGAATTATTATCAATATAATGCTGCGGCGGTGGGGAGTGCGGGGGAAGAGATGAAAAGTCCGGAGAGTGCGATGACAGATCCGGCGGAACTGGTGGACGTGATGGATTCGATTTGTCCGAAAGGCTGGCAGATGCCGCTTGCGGGGCGGAACGTGCCGACTGGGCAGCCGTTTGCGCGGAATAAAAGTTTTTATAATCTGGTGGTGGCGTATGGCTATCCGAAGGAAGGTTATAATAATCAGGGTGAGGCGCGGGGACGGACGCCATTTCTCACGGGGGAACATCAGGATTTGTTCGCAGCGCCGTTTAATTTTGTGATGGGTGGATATGTGGATATTTCGAATGGTGCCGTGATGGGCTTTGGGAGCCTGGGATATGTATGGTCGGGGACGTTGGCGACGTATACTAGCGGAACTTATGACATGGGGATGGCGGGGGAAGGATATGGCTCAGGGTTTGCGCCGTCATATAATGATAGCCGACGATTTGGGGAGAATGTGCGCTGTGTGGCGAGATGAAAGAGGACGGCGTGGTATAATGGAGATATGAACGATTTTGACTATTTGCCAGAAAAGGCGGTATATTTGGATGCGGCTTGTCAGGCTCTCAGACCAAGGCCGGTGGTGGAGGCGCTTGAGAGGTATTATTTCGAGCATAATTCTTGTGGGGAGCGGGTGAAGTATGCTTGGGGGGTGAAAACGGATGAGCTGGTGGAAGCAACGCGGCGGAAGGTTTTGAAGTTGCTGAAATTGAAGGAGAAGGAGTATTTCACGAGCTTCACCTTGAATACGACTTATGGGATAAATTTACTGTTGAACGAGCTGCGGCCGGACTTGATTAAGAAAGTGGTGACGTCGGAGATTGAGCATAATTCGCCGTTTCTCGCGACGATGGCGTTGGCGGAGCGGCTGGGGGTGCCGCGGGTGGTTTTGCAGCGGGAGGAAAACGGTGCACTGGTGATGGACGGGGAGGATTTCCGCGGGGCGGTGGTAGTGGTGAACTGTGCGGCGAACTTTGACGGGCGGCAGTTGGTGAATATGAAAGAAGTGATCAAACGCGTGCATAAGGATGGGGGGCTGATCATTATCGACGCGGCGCAGGCGATGGCGCATGCGCACGAAATTTTGGAGAAAACTGAGGCGGATGCGATTTGCTTCTCGGCGCACAAGATGTATGCACCGTCGCTGGGGGTGATTGTGGCGCGGCGAGATTTGATTCCGAAGTTGAGACTGTCATTCGTGGGGGGTGGAATGGTGGATGATGTATTCGAGAATAAGTATTTGCTGAGCGCGGAGAATAAAGATCATGCTTATACGATTTTTGAGCCGGGGCTGCAGGCGTGGGGGGAGATTGTGGCGCTGGGGACGGCGATTGATTGGCTGACGGCGCGGACGAAGGCGGAGAAGAAACGCTTATGGGAATATACGGCGGAACTGGATGAATTTTTACGGGGGAATCCGCGGATTCGGATGGTGGGGGAGGCGGCGAACCCGACGATGAGTTTCTATATCGAGGGGATGGATTCGCATTTGATTGGCAATGCGCTGGCGCAGGAGAATATCATGGCGCGGACGGGATATTTCTGCGTGCATTATTATCTCGATAAGGTGCGGAAGTTGCCGCCGCTGGTGAGGTTTTCGCTGAGTTATGCGACTAGGGAAGAGGATGTGCAGAAGGTGAAGAAGGCGCTTAGTAAGGTTTGATTGCTAAATCATTATGGGTTTTGCTTCAGTCTTGGTTCTGCTGGACACGGCGTCGTTTCATCCCGTCTTTACGGGTGAAACGCGCCTCGTTCTCGGTAGCAACCTCCGAAACGGTCCAGCATAACCAAACTGAAAGCAAAAACCAAGATATTAGCAAGCAAAACTAGCACAAACATCTCGAAATCTTCCTATATATCTAACTCGTGGCGGGTATGTTAATTTGGACCATGGATCTTTGAGGGAGGCAGGTGACGTCGGTCGTTATTGGTGGGGTAGCGCATATCAATTTGAGGATTATGCATATTTTCTTTATTTTAATCATACTAATATCGTTGCCTCGGATAATTATTGTCGTTGGTATGGCTTTGCGGTCCAAAGTCTTTTGAGGAATTGTGGCTTTAATCATCTTCTAATCTGCTATATATCTAACTCGTGGCGGGTATATGCACTTGACCGCTGGTTCCTTGGGAGGTTCTGGTCGTAACGGTGCCTATTGGGCGTCGTCTAGTGGTGTTCCGTCGTTCTATGCATCTAATCTGGATTCGAATAATTCTGATGTTGGTCCGTCAGATCGTAATAGCCGTTGGCTTGGCTTTGCGGGGCGGGTTTTTGCTTTTTCTGGATTTTATACATCTAGGAATATTCTATATATCTAACTCGTGGCGGGTTTATTAATCTACGTTTGGGTTCTTTGAGTGGCGCAGGGAATACCAGTCTTTATTGGGCTGCTACAACTTACCCGTTTGAATTTCATGCGTACGCGCTGGTTTTTAGCGAAACTGTTATTACTTTTGATTATTATGCTCGCTATTCTGGCTTTATGGTCGGGAAGATAAAACATTCCCCGAATTTACTATATATCTAACTCGTGGCGGAGATGTTGCGATTGACACCGGCTCTTTGAGGTCTGCAAGTCTCAATGGCTACTATTGGTTATCTGGTAGTTATGCAACTTCTTTTGATGCGTTTGCTCTTGATTTCAATGGGGCTATCGTTCTTCCATCGGATTACGCCGGTCGTTGGTATGGCTTTGCGGGGCGGGTTTTGGGCTTTTGCAAAACATATCCTAATACTCTATATATCTAACTCGTGGCGGACATATCTATCCTGGGACTGGGTCTTTGAGATACGCGGGCTATGTGGGCTATATGTCGACTGGCACTGCGTTTGCGGCTACGTCGTCGTATTTTCTCGATTTTAATAGAGCCAATATCTATCCGCTGCGTGATGGTGAACGGTTTATTGGCTTTATGGTCCGTTTTTTGATATGGGTCGGTTTTATTTTTTAAGCATCTTCGACTCTTCTATATATCTAACTCGTGGCGGGTTTGTGTATCTAGGGACTGGTGCTTTGAGATATGCAGCTCGAATTAGCCACTACTGGATGAGTACGGCTACCCAATCATTACTTGAGAGCTATTATTTACATGTGGATATCAATATTTATCCATCACGGAGTAATGAGCGTTATTATGGCTTTATGGTTCGGATTAAACATCTACTAATCTTCCTATATATCTAACTCGTGGCGGATATATGGATGTCGGGATTGGTTCTTTGAGGGATGCGGGAGTTAGTGCTCTTGATTGGACTTCGACTAGCTATTTGTCTGAGCTCTATGCACTTTATTTTAACCTTGCTGGCTTTTATACTAACCCATCGGATAGTTATCATCGCTGGCTTGGCTTGACGGTTTGGAGATGGTTTTGGCAGTTTTTGAGTTACCAAACTAAAAATTTGGTGAGTTTTACAGAGAGAAAATGGGCTCGAACTTGTACATGCGGAGCAAGTTCGATTTGAAAATGCGTTCTACACAACATGTTTGAACTGCGATTTTTGGACCGTAAAGTCAACATAGCGATAGCTATCTCGCGCGACATCCAAATAGATGTCGTTCAGATACAAGAAGTAGGTATATATTATTGCCGGATAGGCAGTGCTTGACCAAACATATCCACTTGCGCCAGCTGCCCTTAGTGAAGCGTACTCAAGATTTAAATACCCGCCACGAGTTAGATATATAGGAAATTGGGAGATGGTTTCGAACAGGGGAATGTTCCAAACGTAGATTAAGAGTATTGTAAAGATGACTGGAATTAGACATAAGAGTATGCCGATGAGAAATTTTATTTTTTGCTGACGAGAGGCGATGGCGTGCTTTTTGTGGGCGGAAACCCATTTGTAGATTTCGGCTACCATTACGCAGGCGGCGAAAAGGGAGATTTGGCGTTCGGTGGAGCCAAATATGATGGCGAACCAGCCGGTTTGTCCGACGGCCCAAAGTATGGTGAGCAGAAGATAATAAGATAGCGCACCGATGCCCGTCCAGAAACAGAGGGATGCGACGGCTTGTAAAGCTCTTTGAGCCATAATTTCGTTGGGCGATTTGGAAGTTTGTTTAGTGCTATCGATAGAGGTATTGCCGGAAGTTTGGGTGTTTGGTTGCAGTGAGCCAGAAAAGTTTTGAGGGATTGAGGTTGGGCTATCTGAGGGCTTCGGCGTGGGCTTGAAGAAGGGAGCGACTTGTTGGAAGCCTTTGACGATAAGATAAAACGCTAGAGCAAAGATTAGGGTTGGAATAAGAAAAAACAATACATCAATGAATGATGAGATGCTCGGAATTGTGAGCGTGGAGACGTAAAGGATGAGAAAACATCGTTATGAGGGGAAGCACTATAATTAATAGAAGAATGCCGATGGCTAATTTGATGGTCCCACTGGTTAGATTATTCTTGCTCATGGATATATTTTATCAAACATATCCGTTGTCTCCTATATATCTAACTCGTGGCGGGAATATTGATGCTCCAACTGGTTCTATGCGTTATGCGAATTTTGATGGTTACTATTGGTCGGCTGTTGCTTATCAGGTGGAGCTTTATGCTTATCGTCTCGGCTTTGGTAGCGTTAGTACACTACCATCGGCCAATGGTAGTCGATTGTATGGCTTGGCGGTCCGTAATACATTAAGCTTTCAGATCCGTTCTATTTTTTATAAGCTATCTTGCATCATAAAGCCATTTCAGCGATTATCATGATTTGATGAATAGGCATTGCTACCAGTGAAAATCAAATAAAAGATATAAAAAGGTGTTGCACGATTGCTTAAGAATGGGATTTTGCGAGAAAATGGTCTTGTTTTTTTGAAAAGACTGTGCTTAAATGAAGGGAATAGGGTGTGCGTCGCGAGATATAAGCGAGGTAAACCATAACGGAAATATAAACATGCAAGATCAAAATTCTCCTCAAAATGCTAATTTAGGTTCGGCACAGGGTGCAGCTGCTGGGAATGGCGGCGCGGCTGGTGCGAATAGTGGTGCGGCGAAAACGGATGTGAGCGGTGGTGACGGTGGTGCGAAGGTAAGTGTACAGAGTAGTACGCGGCCGGGAGTGGCGCCGAAGATTACGAAGACCGAGGTGCAGCCGATGGTATCAAAAGAAGAATATATTCGGAAGATTGGTGAGAAAATTCGCAGCTCGGAGAATATTTTGGTGGCGTTGTCGCGGAATCCGTCGGTGGATGAGATGTCGGCGGCGATTGGACTGACACTGTTCTTGGATGATTTGCAGAAACATACAACAGCGATTTATTCGGGAAAGACGCCAGATGCGTTGGAATTTTTGCGGCCGGATGCGACGTTCGAGACGAACACGGCGAGTTTGCAGGATTTCATCATTGCTTTGAATAAAGAAAAAGCGGACCATTTGCGTTATAAGCTAGAAGGGGATTTTGTCAAAGTTTTCATCACGCCGTACAAGACGACGATTACAGAGAAGGATCTGGAGTTTTCGCACGGGGATTATAACGTTGACTTAGTCTTGGCGCTCAATGTGCCAACAGCGGCGGATCTTGATGAGGCGCTTTCGGAGCATGGGCGGATTATGCATAATGCGACGGCGGTGGATATTACGGTGGGGACGCCGGGGCGGTTTGGCGAGATTGAGTGGAGTGATCCGGCGGCGAGTTCAGTGTCGGAGATGGTGGCGGATCTGATTTTTGACCTGAAAGGAAAGGACGCGACATTAGATAAGGAGATTGCGACAGCGTTACTGACAGGTATTGTGGCGGCGACGCAACGATTCTCGAATGACCGGACGAGTGCGACTGCGCTGGAACTGGCTTCAAAACTGATGTCGCTCGGGGCGGATCAACAGCTGATTTCGGCGAATGTGCTAGACAATAAGATTGAGGCGGTGCCGGCGCCGGTGGATTTGGCACCGACGACGGATGCTTCGAATTTGGCAGTGGATCATACGGCGGAGACGACGGATGGGGTGCCGGCAGAAGGCGCTCAAGAAGCGGTTGGAACGACGGAGATGACAGGGATGGACCAGGCTATGACACAGCCGATGGCGCAACCAATGACAGAGGTGGCGGGAATGGTACAGCCAGCGATGGATGCAGCGGCTGTGCAAGGCGGGGCGCCAATGAATCCTGCAGCATCTGTGGCGCAGGGGCTTGATGCGACGGTGACAATGATGCCACCGGAGCCGCCGAAGGATTATGCACAGATGATGGCGGAGGCGCTGGCGACCGCGGATATGCCAGTAGAGGCACCACCGACGGTGATGCCGGAGACGGTGGCGCAGAATTTGCCGTCGGCAGAGCAGTTGGCTGGGCAGGCGGTACAGGGTGGGCAGATGCTTTCTGGACAGATACCTTCTGAGCAGATGCCTGCTGGACAAGTTCCGGGGGATATGATGCAAGCGCCCGAACAAGCTCAAATTGGACAGATGAATAATAATATGGCAGCGCCAGCCGAACAAATGATGTCGGAAGGGGGGTTGCCAATGCCGCCAGAAAATGGTGTGGTAGGTGCGACTGGTGCAGGAGCAGGTGCGCAGATGATGGGACCTTCAACGGATGTGCAAATGACGGGGCCTTCGGCGGGTACGCCATTGACGGGGCCGGAGCTGAACCCGCCGGTGCTGCCGGAGGTGCAGGTGCCGGTAGATTTGCCAGAGTTGCCGAAGCAAGCGCCAGATAACGCGACGCCGCCGAATCAGTCGAGTGCGTTCCAGATTCCGGGGATGTAGAATTTGGCGCTACGGTTTTATGAGTAGTATTATATAAGAGAATAACCCTGCGTGAGCAGGGTTATCGGAAGTCTGCTGTTCCCGGATGACCTTCATCTGATCTGATTATAGTATATTAGATAAGGATGCGCAAGTTTTTTGGTATAATTGTGGTATGGAAAAGTTGCAAGATGATGAAATTTTGTTGATTGATAAGCCGGCGGGGATCAGCTCGTTTGGGGTGGTGGCGCGAGTGCGGCGGAAATTGTCGGAAGAGGCAGGGGTGATAGAGGTGAAAGGAAAGGATGGTGTCGTGCGACAAAAACGGCGGAAGGTGAAGGTGGGACATACGGGGACGCTGGATCCGTTTGCGACGGGATTATTGATTCTTTTGGTGGGGAAGGGGACAAAACGGGCGAATGAGTTTCTGAAGCTTGACAAGGAGTATATTGCGACGGTGTTTCTCGGGGCGAATTCGACAACTGGCGATCCGGAGGGAATAATAACCGAACGCGAGGTGCGCGAAAAACCGAACAAAGCGGTTGTGGAAAAGTGTGTGGAAAGTTTGGTTGGGGAAAACTGGCAGACAGTGCCGCGGTTTTCGGCGGTGAAAATCAATGGGCAACGGGCATATAAACTGGCGCGGGAGGGGAAAGAGGTGGAAATGCCGCGACGGAAGGTGCAGATTTATGAGATCGAGATTTTGAAATATGAGTGGCCGGAGCTTACGATACGGTGCAAAGTGTCGAGCGGGACATACATTCGGACGCTGGGGGAGGATATTGGCGAAGCGTTGGGTGTGGGCGGGTATCTCACGGCGCTCCGACGGACGGAAGTGGGGGAATATCGGGTGGAGGAGGCGGAAAGTCTAGACATCTACTAATCTTCTATATATCTAACGCCCTCAGGGGTTAGATCCCCGGGGCTCTGCCCCGAGGGT
>CAZVPV010000009.1:0-2622 GCA_964629195.1 uncultured Candidatus Saccharibacteria bacterium
TTCGAGCTCTTTGGTTCCTGCCGGAAGGAGGTCCACCCGGAGGGTCTCTTTCTCAGAGGCAAGATATTGCTTCCCGCCAATGAGCACAACTGCTTTTTTCATAATTTCCCTTATAGTTTATATCAAAAACTTATATCCCTGTCATTATATCAAATGCCACCCCAGAAGTCAACTCTATTTCTTCCTATGCGTCTTCTGCTTTTTCTTCCCCTTTTTCTGCTTACGCAGCATTTTGCGCAAAGTTTTACGCGAATGTAAAGCGTATCCCACCCCAGCAATCAGCAGCACTGCAATCACCGTACCAAAAATCCATTCCACTGGCCCAGTCTTCGGCAGTTCACTCGGTAGAACCGGTTTAATTTCACCGTCATTCGGGTCAACCCCGCTCACTGCCTTATCATTTGCCGCAATCGCCTTCAGCCGATAGACTACTTTGCCGCCATATTTCATCCCCCCGAAAATCATCCCGTTCAGCTCATCCATCCCGAGCAACGTCCCCTCGTCCGAAAACACCGCGCGCGACAAAACCGAACCATTCGACTTATAATTATTCTGAATTTTGGCCGACGCCGCCACGTAGTGCAACGTCAAATCTTCCTGTGCTGTCAATTCGAAACTACTTTGTACCCAGAGCGGATTAGTATTCTCTGCCGTGATTTTCGCCGTAATCTCACCCCGTCCACCCGCGTTTAGCTGATTCGTATATTTCGTCGACAACATCACTTCGCGCGCCACACCCGCCCGATCATGTTCTTTGCTATTATAAGCTTCGCTCGCGTCATTGCGGTAATAAATTTGTACTTCATATTCCTGTCCCGCCATAATCTCCGCCGACCCGACTGCCACTCGCCCCGATTCTACTTCCATCACCCGGATGAAGTCTCGCTCATCACCCCAATCCGGATTGTCCACCACCGAGTTCATCACTGCATGGTCAATTTCCTGCGTATTATTATATGCAGTTCTCAGCGACTGCTCCGCATAAATCTTCGTCGCCGCCCGACACGCCACTAGGGCTAGCATTAGTGCTAACCCTAGTATCCCCAACCCTCGGCGTCGTCGCTTCATCCTATTTCTTCTTACTGCCCTTATTCTTGCGCGACTTCGCTGCCTTATGTGCTGCTCGACGAGCGTGAATCGCATAACCCAGCGCCACAATCGCCAGCACCGCCACGATTACGATCAAGGTAATTTCCATCGGCCCGGTCTTCGGCAATTCACTCGGCAAAACTGGCGTCGTCGGTTTTTCTTCTTCTGGAGTCGGATCTACTACATCATCTGGGATCGGATCACCATCAGCAACAGTCTGAATCGTATAAGTTACGTAGCCAGAGAACTCATAACAACCCGGAATTACACCGTTCAACTCATTCACACCAAGATAATCGCCTTCTTGCCCAAACATATGCACTGACATCGTCGAGCCATTAGCATCCCAATCATTATGAATTTTCGCCGACGCCGTCACATAATGCAGCGTCATCGCTTCACTCGCTGTAACATATGCTTCGTCCCAAACTGACTCCGGATCAGTGCCTTCAGCCGTGATAATTGCACTTACTTGACCTTTTTCATCTTTCTTTAGCGCACGCGGAAAGTTTGCAATCACTTTTGCATTATACGCCATACCAGCGTAATTATGTGCCGCATCATTAACCGTTGAAGAAGCATTATTGTGATAATAAATCACAACTTCATACTGTTTCCCAGTTTCAAGCGTTAGATCATTGCTATAAGTGTCCTTTGTTTCACCTTCACCTTTTTTCTCGACAATTCTTACAAAATCCCGCTCATCGCCAAACACTGGATTATCAGTGATCGAGTTAAAAGTTGCATGATCAGCTGGCGACTTATTGGTATATGTTGGACGTTCTGGACCCCATGCAAAAATCGATGTAGCTTGCACCAGCGACAGTACAACTGCAGCCAACGCTCCTGTTAATCTTATTGCTCTATTTTTCATTTTCCTCCTTTTTGCTAACCGTTCTATTGTTGTTGGTTTACTTGACCCTGCGCCTGCTGTGCTGCCGCTTGAGCTGCTTGTTCAGCTGCCACCTGTTGTGCTGCGGCTTGGGCTTGGGCTTGCGCTGCCTGCTCTGCCGCTGCCTGTTGCGCTGCTAGCTGCTGAGCTTGCGCAGCTTGCTCCGCTGCGATTCTAGCTTGTTCTGCTTGCATCGCTTGTTCAGCCGCTATCCTATCCTGCTCTGCCTGCTGAGCCGCGAGACGTTCCGCTTCAGCTTGCCTTGCGGCCTCTCGCTCCTGCTGCTGTCTCAGCAAATCATCCACAACACCTTGAGCCTCATTTTTATCTAAATCCGAAGTTTCCTCTCGTCGCTCATCCGCCGCCTCTTGATCTTCACTCGCCTCTTCACCACCATTATTAATCTGCTCTTCAGATACTTTCTCTGAATTTCCTTCTTCCGGCATATCGTCTTCCTTCTTGTTCTCTTCTACTGTATCATGTACATCTTCCGTCTTATCGGCTTCACCGGCATGCTCATTATTATCCCAAATCTCCTGGCCCTTATCAGGATTCTTCTCTTTCAGCTTATCATCCTCCGGAGTTTCTGGAGTCTCAGGTGTTTCCGGTGTTTCTGGAGTCTCAGGGGTTTCTGGAGTTTC
>CAZVPV010000009.1:2722-45436 GCA_964629195.1 uncultured Candidatus Saccharibacteria bacterium
CTGGAGTCTCAGGTGTTTCCGGTGTTTCTGGAGTCTCAGGGGTTTCTGGAGTTTCGGGCGTTTCAGGCGTCTCCGGAGTTTCTGGAGTCTCAGGGGTTTCTGGAGTTTCAGGAGTTTCGGGCGTCTCCGGAGTTTCAGGAGTCTCTGGCGTTTCGGGCGTCGGATTCTCCGGCGTCACTGGCACTACCGGCACCTCCGGCGTCCATGTCGGCACAAAGTTCGGATTTTCCGTCTCCGTCGTCGGCGGCACTGTCTCATTTATCGCCGGGATGACATATACCGTACCCTTAACCACAATTATGATACTCTTCTGAAGACCACAGTCAGCATTATAAAGATCCTCACCTTCACCATCTGCCAAGACAAATTGTAAAGCGTTATTCCGATATTTCACATCCTTACCGAGATGGACAGTTGCTGGCGTCGCACCTTCCCCATCTCTATACATGTAATTCGTCGCATATTGACCCGTAATCCGCTTGAAGCTCATATTAATCTTGCCGCTGCTCAGCAAATCCTTCAATCCTTCGAGTAGTCTTTGCTGAACTTCACCCCCATTTTCCATGGTGCTTAACGCATTATCGAGATCAGCCTCCGCAATATTCCGATCAAATCCGCAAGCTTCTAGCAGATCGCCCATACCATTTCGCAGCAGCACTGGGCTAGTAATCGTCGAAGCTAACACCTCAGTCGAGTCTGCACAGCGATTATAGAGCGATTCTGCTGCCTTCCCAGTACTCAATTGCCCGTTTTCGTCCAAGAACTCCGGCGTCGCATCAGTTCCGAACGCATTTTCCGAAATCTTCTGACTAATATCTAAATAATCATCGTAATTATATTTCACACCATTCGGCGCCACATCAAACCCATCCTCGAGCTCAGCTTCCACTTCCGTTCCAACCGTTTCTGCTCCACCTAGCAATCCTTCTCGCGACAATGCCGCATCCGCCATCATCTCCGCCATCGATCGCCCAGGCTGCGCCGTTCCAAGCGTCGCCGCACCTTCACTTGCTTCCGCCGCTACCGGCACTTCGCCATCTTGCGCCACCGCATTCATCGACGCCATACCTACCGACGGCACCAATGGCAACAGCAACTTCACTGACGCAAAAACTCGCCGCGCAAATTTCTTTATTCGATTAAGTAGCGACGGTCTCTGCTGAATCTTCTCATACACTCCATTCGCCAAAACTTCATGTGGTGTCAATTCTTCGCCCGCGTCTTCGCCCATTGTCTGCAAGCTCGCCATTTCCGCTGGAATTCCACTATCCAACTGGTTCTTCAGCCAAGCATACCGCTCATATTTCTTACCATACATCTTTCGTAAGCTAGCCGCCAACCTATCAATCCGCGCAACCGTCTGGCCCTGCATAAACTCATCTCCCTCTTGCAACGGTCCTACGAAATTCGGCGAAATTCCACCTTCCTCCACTGCCATCTTCTCTGCATAAGCCTCAAGTCCACCTGCATTCCAAATCTGCTCATAGATCTCGTTTTCCCTCTCAAGTTCTGCCAACTCCCGCTGATACCGCATAATCAGTCCGCCGTCTTTATCCGCCTGCTGAAACTCTTTCGCCAGCTGCTGATATTCCGCGAACTTCACCATTTCATCGTGAATATTCGCCTCAACTTGCGCATCATCCATCCCCGACCCACGCAAATTCCATCGAATATAGCGTGCCGGGTCCCCCGACTTCATCGCCTTCTCATACCACCCGTTCTGATCCAGCTCTGCCATTCTCTGCTGCAACTCACCAGCCCGCTGGCTAGCCTCTACCGCTTCCTTTCCACCTTTGCCTTCATAAATCTCTTGGTTCGGGTACCAACCTTCTTTAATTTCATCGAACCTCTGCATAATGCTCGGATCACCCGTCATCTCCGCCACTCGCTCAAATGCCTGTCGATCCACTATCTCCTGCTCCGGATTCGGCGCCATCGCATCCATATTCGCCGCTGCTTCCTCATCCGCCGGCGTATTTTCCAGCGCAATCCCCTCTCGCTCCGCATATCTCTGCAATGTGTTCATCTTATTCCGCAACGCCGCCAGCTCGCCAATCGCGTCCACCGTCCGCTGCGTATGCTCCACGCCCGGCTCGCGCATCTTCGCCATGCTCGCCAGTTCCTGACCCAAGATCCCAATCTTATTATTTAGAATATTGTAAGCCACCTGCGGCGTATTCCCATCCAAGATTTGCTCCACCGCACCGTTCCGCCGTAGCAAATCCTCATTTTGCGCCAAACCAGCTTGCTGCACCCGCCGCTCAACAATCGGATTCTTACTAAACTTTTGTAGCGCCTCGACATTCCCCTTATCGCCATATTCCTTCATCATCTGTTCAACCGCAGCCTGTGCCATCCGCCCCTTCGTCTCCTCCGAAAACGTCCCTGGCTGCGCCGCTTCAATGCGCTCCATCTCGGATTTCTTCAAATCTGCCGCCAGCTTTTCCTTCTGTGCATCGCTCGCTTCATACTGGAAACCCTTGTTCTCAACTTTCGGCGCCGCTTTCCCTGCCTGGTTTTTCGCATACTCCACAGAATTCTTTAGCCCTTGGAACTTCTCAGCCATGATCGGTATTGTCTCACCATTACTCGACACAACCTCAACCCCCTTCTCTGACACAATCACATCATCTTCATTTGCACCAGCTTGCGCCCCCTCAGTCTTTACCCCCACCGCCGTCTCCGGCTTCGCCGCCAATTTCTGTTCCGCCGGCACTTTCGGCAAAGTATTCGCCGTCACGGTCATCTGCGCTCCCACATTAGGCTGCGCGTTCGTCACATTCGCCTGCTGCGGTGTGACAACCCCCGCCTCCGTCGTCGCCTTCGGCGCCTCTGCCGTTGTCGTCTGTACCTGCTCCATCTTCGGTGTTTCTACTTTCGGCGTCTCAGCCTTCGGCGCTTCGGCCGCTTTTGGAGTTTCCGTCGCTTTCGGCGCTTCCGTCATTGCGCTTTCCGCCGCCTTTATCGTCTTATCCCCCATAGCCCGCTGCAGCTCCTTCTGCAAGTCTGCAATCTCATATTTCGCTGAATTTTTTTGCCAATTACTAACATTTGGATCATCCAACCTCGCTTGCAATTCCCCAATTCGCGCTGTCAATTTTTCCGCTTTGTGCTGCGCCAGATCAATCACCTCAGCCATCTGCCCCGGCACCTCTCCGCCACCGTCACCCCCCTGCGCCACGTCCAGCTTCAACGCCCCCGTTCCATCAAAAGCATAAGCACCAGTATCCTGCGCCCCCTCTGCGCCAAATCCACCAAATCCCCCGCCAGTCTCGCCCCCACTTCTCTCACCTATGTATCCTCGTGACATCATCACCTAGCCTCCTTCAAAAAGTTATTCCGAAACGCCTGCATCGCCTGCACCGTCACCGCCTCATAATCTACTCCCGAAGTCTCAAACAATTCTCCGATCTCCTCATCACTCGCCCCCGTATCCAGCATCTCATTCATCTGAATCAACTGTTCATCCGACATTGCCATAATATACGCCCGCTCAATCTGCGTGTCCAGCTCCTGCACCAATTTCCGCTTCAACTCCGCCCGCGCCGTCGCGTCAAGCTCAGTTAAACCTTTATCTTTGATCATTTGGTTCACAAAAGCCGCCAGCACTCGCGACCTCGTAGGTGTTAATGTTATTTTTGATGACATCCTAAGTATTACCTTTCCATATACTTTTCTCCAATTTACCACAAGTGCTTTTCAAAGTCAAAATTTTCATGCTTTCCTCACCACATCTCCTCGCCACAAACCATGTTAAATCACAAGATCCTCATCGCAAACCATGCTAGATTACAAAACCAACGCCCCGCACAAAAATCAACCAAACCACAAACTCCCGCCCCACGCAAAACCAAACCAAACCCAGCCTACGCGAAAAGACCCGAACTTAGTTCGGGTCCACCTTTTCTATCTTAAGCTTTTTCCTTTCTCTCTTAATTGTTATTAAAACTCCTCTATCTTATAAACTATCCTCTTCTTTCTTCAAGCATTTTCCGCTCAAATTATTCAACATTTACTAAATTCGTAATTCTGTCTAAACTACTTACGCCATTCCCGACACGACCGACCAGTTCACCTTTCGGCTCAAAACTCGTTGCATTCGTTCCCGGTTAGCCTTACTAATCCGTACCTTCGACGACTTATACAAACTTTCATCCAAGTCTGAGTCACCATAAGGCTCATAAGCGTTCCAGGTCTGTTTATCGTCATCGTGCGATGGCGTATCAAGCGTCTTCACGTTGACAATCCGTTCCATTTTTACATTGGTCTTTTTCCCCTTTTCTGTGCTGATTTGAGTACGCATTTTATTTTCCTTGCTTTTTATTTATTTTATTTTTTATTATTAGTTGATTTTTATTTGTTAGATGTTTTTATGTTTTATCTAACTGTCTTTATACTAGCACACATACTCAAAAAAGTCAATACTTTTTATGCTTTATTTTCAAAATCTGTCAAAATTATCCATTTTCACCCCTGTTATTCATTCCTTGACTTTTCGCTAAACGCCATGTATTTTTCACAACATTGTGGTCTAATTTTTCATTATCCCCTCCCCTTTCAAATCCCGCTTTAACCGAAATCAAACCATCCTCCGAATCTCCTATATATCTAACTCGTGGCGGGTATATACATATGGGTACCGGTTCTTTAGTGGGCGCAGGTACCAACGGCAGCTACTGGACCTCACCCGCCTACCAGTATGAGCCTTATGCATACCTCCTCGATTTCGACAGCACAAACATCTACTCGACGAACAACTATAACCGCTGGTTTGGCTTTGCGGCCCGTCCAACACAAAATAAAATCAATTCCCTAACGCTTGGACCATTTAAACCATCCAGACCGCAAAGCCCAGCCAACGCTCATACGCATCCGATGGAGCGATATTGAAATTATAAAGACCAAGATAATCTGCATATAATTCAGTCGGATAAGCGGTTTCCGCCCAATAAACTCCAGCGTAATTCGCATGCCTCAAAGCCCCAGATGCCACATTAACCCTCCCACCACGAGTTAGATATATAGGAAATTAATAGATGTTTTACATTTTTTATCATTGAGTGACGCAGGCAGAGAGTGACGATAGTCACAAAGTTAGATATATAGGAGACTAGAAGATATATTAGCATTTAGCCTTCCAGCCCACGTTTTTTACACTAGCCAACATGAATCAAAAAGCCCCAGCATCTTGCCAGGGCTTCCTCAGGTTCTCCTATTCACAGAACATCGCTTCGATATCCCAAACTGTTTTATTGTCGATTTGGTTTTCCCGCAATTCAATCGTTTGCACGTTCTTAAATTCGCATTGACCGTCTGCCCCCTTAAACTTCACTTCCCCGCTATCATCCTCCGAATAAGCCACCCAGTTCCACGACCCATCACCCGACTCGTCAATCAGCCAATAGCTCGCTTCATCTTCCGTGTTGGCTCCTTCGTTTACGCTTATACTTGGCCGCCACTGCATGATAACGCCATGCACCTGCAACATCTCCTCCGGTCGCAATGCATCATAGATTTTCGGCAAGTCTGGATGCGTCGCAATCGCTACGCAAAGTTCATCCGTCAAAGCTCGTTCTCTTATTCGTTGGCTTCGATTATCATGGTACCACGCCGGGATCGCCTGTTCAATCAGCGCAAAATGCGTCGAATCTGGGTCCCAGAGCTCAACATCCGTCAACAAAAACGTAAAATCATACACATTCTCTGCCTCCATAACTCCAATCGCCGCCTTCGCTGCCTTTTGCAAATGTCCCACCTCCAGATATTCTTGGCCGTATAGCGTCTCCTCCGCCTCTTCGTGAATATCATCCGCTTCCTGCGGATCTGGCATTTTTATTTTTGGCTTTTCCTTACACCCTCCAAGCCCCATCGCCATCACCAGCATAATCAACGTCACGCCTATCAATACCATTATTTTTCGCCTCATACATCATACCTCCATCTCATCAGTTACTCAGCTACCTGCAACAAAAATTGCAAAACCATAATGCTAACAATATCGAACCTGGCACTCATTATTAAAATACTCACCCCCTCATCTTACATCTATCGACGCTATGTTTTAATAATAAATTAACGCCGCCTTCATCATACCACACATATCTAAAAAAGTCAAATACACGACTATCCAATCTTAAAATCTTCTCCGAATCTCCTATATATCTAACTCGTGGCGGAGGTATTGACTTGACTACTGGCTCGTTGCGGCGTGCAGGCCTCAATAACTACTACTGGTCATCGTCGGCCTTTCTATCTAATCCGCACACATACTATTTTGCTTTCAGCAATACCAATACTTATCCATCAGGCAGTAGCGATCGTTGGGGTGGCTTTGCGGTCAGGGTAAAATCACATTAAACCGGCTCAAGACCACCGCACCGTAAAGCCCACCAGCCGCCCATTATTATCGACTGGAAAAATCCGCACATCGCTCGCATGAAAATCATAAGCATTGGATGTAGAAAAATGCATCGTTCCTGACCATAATGCTCCAGAATATTCCGCTGCCCGCAAAGCGCCATACATCACATTGATATTCCCGCCAAGAGTTAGATATATAGGATAATTCGTAGATGTATTAAAGTTAAAAGCAACACATTTTCCTCTCAACTTGTTCCGCATGTGCAAATTCAACCTAATTTTCTCTCTGTAAAATTTGTGAGATTTCGGGTTTGGTAGCGTCAAAGATTGTTTAAAGCAGTTCCCAACCGTAAAGCCCAAAAATCGATAGCCATCAAATCCTGATGGAAGAATGTATCGATTGTCAAAATAGAAAAAGAACGCATAGGACGAAGACGCTTGTAATGTAGTCGGCCAGTAGAGGCTTTCGCCATCTGCCTTCCATAAAGAGCCACGTCTCATGTCAATACTCCCGCCACGAGTTAGATATATAGGAGATTACTAGATGTTTAGTTTTCTGATTCGTGTTTTAGTACTGAAGGAATTATTGTAATACAGAACTATACCTAGTTTTGATTGCATGATCATTAGGCTGGCGCGGGTCCGATTTCGACGCACGAAGTGCGGCAATGAGGAGAGCGTCACCTGCAATCAAAACTATGGTATAGACTGTATTACACTATATATTCTTCCACACCAAAGACAAAACGGAAAACCTAAACCTTCTCCAAACTAATCGTCAAATTCTTCCCCGCTACCTTCGCAATTTCATCATACGCAAAGTTCGCATCTTTCCTCAACTCTTCCGCCAAAACTTCCCGTTTCACAGTTTCCACCCATTCCGCCGGAATGTCCTGACTCACGCTCAACCGAATCCGGTCGTCGACGTTCAGCCCAGCTTTCTTGCGCGCTCCCTGAATCGTGCGGATTAACTCTCGCGCCCAACCTTCACGCGCCAACTCTTCCGTGATATTTTTATCAATCCAGGTCTGCTCACCCTGTTCGACTTCCTTGACATTCACTTCATCTTTCACGATCTCAATTCCCCAATCCGGCAGCTCTTCCCCCGCATAAACCAATTTCGCCAGCGGCTGCCGCACCTTCACTTGCTCTTCGTGCTCATCCTTATACATCCGAAGTTTCAGCCCCTCATTAATCACCTCGCGCACTCGTGCCATCTGCCCCAAAATTTCCTTATCATCAATCTCAGTCGTCTGCGGGAACTCCGTCAAGTGTACACTTTCCCCGCTTCCGGTCAAATTCTGGTACAATTCCTCCGCCAGGAACGGTGTGAACGGCGCCAAAATCCGCGACAACCTCTCTAGCACCGTATAGAGCGTCCAATACGCCTCCTTCTTATCGTCGCCATTCTCCGACTTCCAGAACCGTCGCCGACTTCTACGCACAAACCAATTCGAAAGGTCGTCCACAAACGGCAACACTCCGGTTAGCGCTTTCGGAATATTATATTCCCCCATCCCCGTAATCACTTCCGCTTTCAGCTGATAAAGTCGCGCGATAATCCACCGGTCCAGCGGATTTTCCAGATCCGTCATTTTATAACCTTTCGGACGCCAACCGTTTTCATTATCCCACTCATCCACCTCTGCATACATCGTGAAGAAATCATACACATTCCAAATCATCGCCAGCTTCCGCTGCACATCACTCACGTCCTTGTCCGTCAAGGCAAAATCCTCGCCCGACAGCACTGGGCTCGAAAGCAACAAAAACCTCAGCGCATCCGCCGAATATTGATCCATCAACACGTTCGGATCGGTATAGTTCCCCAGCGATTTTGACATTTTCCGCCCATCATTCCCCGCCAGCGTCCCCGTCGTGATCACATTCTTAAACGCACTTTTTTCTTCGCGCTCCTGCGCCGCCTTACCAAACGCCCCTATTTCCGCGAGCGCCGTATTCACGCAGTGCACATAATAAAACCACGCCCTGACTTGTCCCACATATTCTACGATGAAATCCGCCGGATAATTCCGCTCAAACTTTTCCTTATTTTCGAATGGATAATGTAGTTGCGCAAACGGCATCGAGCCCGACTCAAACCAGCAATCCAACACCTTTTCGATCCGTTTGAAATGCTCCCCGTCAATGTCAAACTCCACCTCATCCACCCACGGCCGATGATAATCCTCTAGCTCAACGCCCGAAAGTTCCTTCAGCTCCGCATAGCTCCCCACCACTTTCACCGAACCTTTGTCACCCTTCCATACCGGCATCGCCGTTGCCCAGAACCGATCGCGCGAAAGATTCCAATCTGGCGCCTGTTCAATATTCTTCTCGAACCGCCCATGCTTCAAATAACCCGGAAACCAATTGATATTCTCGTTTTGAGCAATCATCAGCTCCTTCTGGCCCATCACGTCGAAAAACCAGCTCGGAAACGCTCGATACATAATCCGCTGCCTCGATCGCGGATTGAACGGATACTCATGTTTGATATACTCGATTTTCCAGACAACCCCCTCTTCTTCTAGACACTTCGCAATAAACTTATTCCCCGCCCAAATCTCAATCCCCCGCTCATCCGTGTCTCTCACCCCAATCTCGTGCAACCAACTAAGCACCGGCTCGGTATAATACCCATATTCATCCAACACATCAACGAAATCCACCTCATGAGCCTGCGCTAGTTTATAGTCATCCTCCCCGTATGCTGGCGCAATATGCACGATACCCGTACCATCCGCATCCGACACAAAATCCCCACCAAGAACAGTCCACGTGTCTTTCAACTTGGAATCTTCCTCTATTGTAGCACAGATAGGTTCATATGTCAAGTGAATCAGCTCGCTCCCCTTAATTCCGTCTTTCACAACCTCATAATTCACCCCTTTCAGAACCGCTTCCAGCCTCGACTTCGCCAAAATGAATACCGCATAAGATGTTCGTGACATCAAGTCTTCCTGCCCGTCATCAAACTTCACCAATACATCATCTTCGGTCTCCGCCACTTTCGCTGCCACATACTCCATCTCCGGATTCACCGCCAGCGCCATATTCGCTGGCAAAGTCCACGGCGTCGTCGTCCACGCCAACAGATAAGCTGGCAAGGAAATTGTTGTCTGAGGATTATTTCTCGGCTGAGCCGGGTCCGATTCTTTAGATGAGGAGAGGCTCACCGAATCCGAAGACAATAATTTCTTGCCGGACTCCTCTGTTAGCTTGAACTTCACATACGCTGATGGATCCGTCACCGTCTGATACGCATCATTATCCATCGTCACTTCCGACTTCGACACTGGCGTCGCAAACTTCGTGTCATACATCAAGACCTTCCGTCCCTCATAAATCTTCCCCGCTTCGTAGAGCTGCTTGAACGCCCACCACACCGACTCCATGAAATCCTTATTCATCGTCCGGTATGCCCCCTTGAAATCCACCCAGCGTCCAATTCGATCAATCGTCCCTTCCCAAGTCTCCGAATTCGCTACCATCGACTCACGCGCCTTCAAAATATAATCCTCCAACGACCATTTCGTGCCAATTTCGCGCCGATCCGTAATTCCCAGCTGTTTCTCGACAAAATTTTCCGCCGGCAAGCCATGACAATCCCAGCCCCAGCGCCGCTCCACCCGCTTCCCCCGCATCGTCCAAAACCGCGGCACCGCATCCTTCACAATCGAAGAGAGCAACGTCCCGTGATGCGGCATCCCCGTAATAAACGGTGGCCCATCATAAAACACGTACGAATTATCAATCGGCCGCTGTTCTACCGATTTCTCAAACGTCTTATTCTTCTTCCACCATTCGACGAGCGCTTTCTCGTATTCCGCCGCCTTCCGCCTTTGACCTGCTTTGTATTTCATATATCATATATTATAGCATAAAATAGCCCACTATCGAAAAGTGACACCGCCATTCAGCCCCGTCTTCACAAATACCACAGCTTCTTATTGACAAAAACAGAAATCTGTGCTACAATAGACCTAACGACACTTCCGTGCCGTAGTTGAGCATACCCCAAAAACCTTTTATAGAGGTCATGCTTGTTGTTTAACAACTAGAAAGGAGAAATAGCTATGACTAAAATCTGTTGCAATACGTTTCCAAAAATCCATAAACCCCGCCATCCACATGCTTCGTTCCCTCATTTTCAGAACTGGCTCACCGCTTTCGAGCAGGACAACCAGTCATGGGGACCGCCGCATTTCGACACTTTCTACCGCGTGCAAGGCCCATTCCAAATCAAACATGCCAAATCGAAAGTTAATCTGCAACTCTTTATGTTTGCAGCCAAACTCGACGATTCGACAGGGTATCGCCTCAGCTCGGCGCTCAAATGCACCGCCTTGGTTGATAGCATTACACCGCTTTTCACTCCTCGTGGCAAGCCTAAGCAGTTTCGCGTCATCGCCACCTTGCAAGATGTCGATGCTCGCGACTTCTACACTTATCGCGTCCGCGAGCTCGATCGCTATCCGGAACAAAAAGTCATCTGTTATAAACCCGAAGCCGGCGATCAACTCAGTATGATTTATACTCCTGGCATCGCCGATCTGGCATATCCAGGCGTGATTTATCAGTGGATCTCGAACAACTACATCATCCCCTGCTACACGCCACCCGCCGATCACAACGGCAATTTCCTGCTCTGCGCGGATGAAAAGTTCCAGATCGGCTTCGCAGTTCACGGCATTCCCAGCCAGTACGACCTTGCCGGCCTCACCTTCGATTCTCTGGCCAACGCCTCGCATCACGAAATCTGCTGCCGCATCACACCCTGTCTTTTCAATCTAAACAACACTTTCTTCCGTAGTTTCGAGGATTGCAGTTTCTATGTCAATTTTCAGCACCTTTATCATTCCATTCCGCAAACTGACAACCATTCTACCATCTTCATTGGTCAAGTTAGTGGTTGCGCAAAAGATCGACTGCTCGCCAAAACCCGACACTTTCTCTGTCCTAACCTTAATCAAATCGCCGATTTAATTCCCCAAACCAAAGAGAAAAATCTCGCCAAGTTCTTCGCTAAAGACAGTCTGGTACAAATCGGCATCCACAGCAGTGTTGGCGACCACGCAACTAGCAATAGTAGCACCAATATCAGCAGCAACGACACTAGTAGCGACGCAAACAACAATCCTATCTACGACAATCATCGCCTTAGCTACATCCAATCCATCATCGGCCCAACCGCTCCTCGCCACGGCCTTTTCCCTTATGCCTAAAACTATCTAAATAGTAGCTAGTCAAGCCAAAAATCCGACACTTCTTCAGTACCTCTTCAGTACATCTTTAGCATATCTTACATTTCTTCTTTCTAAGCTTAGAAAGTCGCTCCGCCGGAGCGACTTTTCTCATGCTGGTCCTAGCAACATCACCCCATATTTCCACCTCAGCGCTCCGCTCCTATCTCGACGCCCAATAGCTCACCTCATCAAACAACGGCAAACTCTTCCCTCGCCAACTCCCCAGCATCACCCCTTCGTTATCCATCACCATAATCGTCGGATATTCCACCACATCATACACTCGACAAATATCTTCGCCTTCCGGCGTATCCGGGTCAAAACTTTCCACTTCGCGCCCCGTTCGTCGCTCAAATTCCTCCAGCCAATCTTCCACTTCGCGGCCATAATCACTTTCTCGCCGCCACACGCACACCGTTCGCACTAGCGTTTTCTCCTTTCCCTTAAAATCTGCTCAAAATCCCCCAAAGTTTTAAATTTCAAATACACACTCGCAAATCGCACATAAGCCACATCATTCTTTCCCGCCAAAACATCCAACACTGTGTCGCCGACGTCCTGTGAAGTCACCACTTCGTTACCTAACTCACGCAATTTCTGTTCCACCACATTGACCACCTCCTCTACTTCGAGATCCGACCCAAAAAACTTCCCCACGCTCCGTCGCACCGACGTCGCCAGCTTCCCATGATCAAACACCTCACGATTTCCGCTCCGTTTCTGCACAATCAGCTGCGGCAGTTCAATCCGCTCATACGTCGTAAACCGTCGCCCATCCGCCCCCACGCGCCGCCGCCGAATCGTCGTCCCATCCTCGGTCTCTCGACTCTCGAGAACCTTACTGTCACCAATCCTCGGAGTCGCATTCATCAGAATCTACTCCCGGCCTTTGCCACGCAAACGCTCACGCAGTGTCGGCGGCACATCAAGATCATCGTCATTGTCGTTCGTCCGAATTGAATCCCACATGTTCGTCCGATTCTCCGCTGCAAAATCATTCGACGCCTGAACCGAAGGATTTGGAACAGTCGCGCTCGAATTCACACCTGACGCCATCCCAGCTCCAGTCATCGACGAGCCACTGATCGCGCTACCATATCCGCCATAACCACCCGCATTCATCCCAGCATCATTATTCATCGACATATCATTATTATTCGTTTCCATCACTGGTTCCACCGGAATCGCCGGCACCGGCGTTGGCTCTGACATATATGAGCTCAGCGGCTGGTTCAAATCCATCTTATGATAGTATTCCGAATCAAAGCCCGTCGCCACTACTGTCACCACGATCTCGTCTTCCAGTTCTGGACGAATCGAAGCACCGAAGATAATATTCGCATCTGGCGCCACCGCCCCAGTGATCACCTCCGCCGCCTCTTGAATCTCGCTCATTGCCATGCCGTAACCACCTGCAATCGAGAACAAGACACCCCGCGCCCCATCAATCTTCACTTCAATCAGCGGCGACTCAATCGCCTGCTGTGCTGCCAAAACCGCCCGATTCTCACCGCTCGCACGCCCAATTCCCATCAAGGCTGAACCAGCGTTTTTCATCACCGCCTTCACATCCGCAAAGTCCAAGTTGATCAGCGCATGCTCTGTAATCAGTTCCGAGATCCCTTGCACGCCTTGGCGCAAAACATCATCCGCAATCTTAAACGTCTCAAGCAGTGGCGTCCGCGGGTCAATCGTCTGCAAAAGTCGATCATTCGGAATCGTAATCAACGCATCCACGTTTCGCGACAAATTATCAATCGCCTTCTCGGCGTTCTCGCGACGCTTCGCCCCTTCGAAAGTAAATGGTTTCGTCGCCACACCCACCGTCAAAATATCTCGATTTCGCGCCTCTTCCGCCACAATCGGGCCAGCGCCTGAACCTGTGCCGCCACCTGCCCCCAAAGTGACAAACACCATATCTGCCCCTTCCAAGGACTTGCCAATCGCATCACGCGCATCCTCAGCCGCATCGCGCCCCTTTTCCGGATCACCACCGGCGCCCAAACCTTGGCCAATATGTACTTTAATATCCGAAGAAGAATGATGCAAAGCCTGCGCATCCGTGTTAATCGCCACAAACTCCACCCCGGAAAGACCAACCTCTTTCATCCGATTAATCGCTGAATTGCCCGCCCCACCGACACCGACAACCTTAATACTTGCTGAACTCTCTACCTCTGATGGTTTAATTTCCGGCATTATTCTTCCTCACTTTATCTTCCTCCATTATAGCACACCGCCCGAATTTCACAACCACATCCTAACCTTTCCCAAAAAGTCGCCCGAAAAAGCCTGTTTTTTCACCCTTCTTACCACCTTTCTTCCGCATGAACTGCCCGCCACCATTCGCGCGATCCGCCGAGAGCAACATCAGCCCCACTGCCGCCGCGTACTCTGGTCGCTGAATCGCATCCGCCACCCCTTTCAAGCCCGTCGGTGCACCAATTTTCACCGACATCAGCAACGTCTCTCGCACAAACTTATCAATCTCGCGCATCTTCGCACCACCCCCTGTCAGCACCATCCCTTCCGGTAATTTCTGTTCATAATGTGCTCGTCTGAGTTCTTTTCGCACATGCTCCAAAATCTCCGCCAACCGCGCTCGCACCACATCATCAATCTGATGCCGCTCAAAATGCAGATCCTTCCCCCGCCAACGAATCACCACCGGATTGTCATTCGCCCCAAAATTCCCCGTCGCAAACCGCCGCTTCAGCTCCTCCGCCACCTCAGTATCCACCGCCAACATCACCGCCAAATCGTTCGTGATATTATTCGAACCAATCGGCACCACCCCAATATATTGCAAATCATTTTCTTCATAAATCGCCACCCCAGTCGTCGCCGCCCCCATATCGACCACCGCCACGCCGTTTTCCTTCTGCCGCTCCGACAGCACTGCCCGCGCCGCCGCTACCACACTCGGCACCACCTGCTCCGGCGTCACATTTGCCGCCTCCGCCGCTCGCTTCAAATTATCAAAATGCTGCACCATCACCGACACCACATTTGCCCGCATCTCCAACCGTGAGCCCATCATCCCTAGCGGATCCTTAATCCCGCCTTGACCATCCAGCGAATATTGTAACGGCACTACCTGCAAAATCTCCTGGTTCGCCGGCACTCGCCCCCTCAGTGCTACATCTTCTACTCGCGTCAGATCCGCCTCACTAATCTCATGCTCATTTGCCCCCGCCGCAATCATCCCCTCGGTCCGCGTTGACAAAATCTGCGCTCCATTGATCGAAATTATCGCCGAATTCACCTCGTAACCACTCATCCGCTCGACTTCCCCCAGCATCCGGTCAATCGCTTGCGCCGGCCCCGACAAATTCGCAACCACCCCCTTGCGCATCCCCGAGTTTGCCGCCTCCGCAAAACCAATCACGTTCAAACCACCCTCTTTACCAATACCAGCCACTACCGCCCGCACATTACTCGTGCCCACATCCAAACCAACCGCATATCTCGAGATTTCATCCATAAGCTTATTATAATGTAAAATTTACAATCATACAAGACAAAATTTCCGCCCAAACCTAGCTAAAACTCCAAACCTCAAAAACCAACATAAATTCCAAAATCCACCAGTCCACAACAAAATCAGTCCCACAACGAAAAAATCTAGCAGCCCTAGACCGCTAGATTTTTCTAAAGTACTTAAACCCTAGCCAGCACCAGAAAGACGCTGACTAAACTTCTCTGAAAAGACAATCGACAACCAACAACCGACAACTACAGTGACTGCGCATCGCAGACCACGCCATAATACCGATAAGTCTCCAGCTGTCGCCGCAAGACCACCGCCTGACGCCACGCCAAAGCTAAGCCCGCCGCCTGCAGAACTGCTAACGTCAAGTACGCCGTCCAATTATTCCGCCAAACGAGCATCAAGACCATCGGCAGCGCCATCGCCGCCACCGCGACAAAACACGCCCGCTTGTATGTCTTCGTGCTGGCCTTGTCGCCCTGTTGCGGATCCAACCGCAGTTCCTCAAGTCGCGCCGCATTCCGCAACTCCTGCCGAACGTTGTCAGTGAGCATACCACTGTATGCCACAGACCGCCTGCCTTCGAGGAAGCCATACTTGTCACGCTCCCAATCCCGAATGGCGCTAAACACCTCGCAGGCCAAAAATGACAATGCGCTCTGCGCAATTCCGTACACCAGTGCCATCTGTGTCATTGACGCCAGTCTCGGCAGCGCAATCAATGCCTGCGCGAGATAGAAAACTGCGCAGACAAAACTCATCGCATACGCCCCGGCCATAAAGCCGTTCATCTTCGCACACCCCAGTTTATCCGCCCAGGCCATTATCTTTCCCGTTTCTTTTCTCATAAATATACTACCTCCTTTAGTATCCCCCTTATGAGTAGGGTTCAATTTTTAAAATTTGCTATCAGGTCCACCATTTCACGACCCTATCTCTCCATTATAGCACACTCGTCGAAAAAAGTCAAGCTTTTTCAAACTTTTTATGCCCAGTTAGCAAAAACTACCGCACATCTTATCGAATTCCTAAGCCTGCGTCAACACCTCATACCCCCCCTCGAGCACCAACACCGTATGCTCGCAGTGGCAACCAATCGAGCCATCCTTCATCCGCACCGTCCAATTGCTGTCCTTGTCCACATAATTTGCCGGCTTCCCCAAGCACGACATCGGCTCAACACAAATCGTATCCCCCGCCTTCAGTACATAACCGTGCCCCCGTCGCCCGTAGTTCGGAATATCCGGCTTCATATGCATTTCGCGCCCAATCCCGTGCCCCACATAATTCTCAATCACCCCAAGCTTCCCTTTCACTAGCACTCGCTCCACCGCATAACCAATATCACCGATTCGCGCCCCCGCTCGCACCTCATCAATCCCTGCCCACATCGCCTGCTCCGTGGTTTGAATCATCTTTTTCACCGCCGGCGACCCCTTACCGCCCACTACCATCGTGAAGGCCGAATCCACGTAATAACCGTCATATAGCAAATCCAGATCAAAACTCACCTTGTCCCCCTCCTCGAGCACTTCATCCGTCGGCGCCCCGTGCACCAGCGCATCATTCACCGAGATGCAAATCGCCCCCGGGAACGGCTCCTCCAGATAGTCATAAGCCACTTTCGCTCCCCGCTTTTCAATCTCCGCTCGCACCCAAGCGTCGATTTCCTTTCCCGTCATCCCCGGCTTCACATATTCCTTCAAATCTCTCAGCACGCCACCCAAAATCTTCCCCCCAGCCCGCATTGCTGCCACTTTTTTCGCTAAATCTTCCGATCCTTCCTTCTGTACAAATTTTTTATTCACTTTCTACCTCTGTTTCAGTATTTTTTACAACATTATCTCTCTTCTCATTGTAATTTTTACAACACCTCAACCACAATTTGTTGTAAAATTCACAACACTCACCTTCACCTCAAATTGTCAATCACCTCTACTGCACCTATTCTATCCCTATTTTATCACACTTTCATCTTCCTTCACGAAATTCCCTCCGCTGCGAGCACCCGCAAAATTCGTCCCGTCACCTCTTCCAGCGTCCCCACCCCATCAACCGCGACCGTTTTCACCCCTGTTTTTGCCATAATTTCGCAAACTGTACAAATATTTTGTTCAACGATTTTAAACCTCTGTAAAACCGCCTCTTCCGTATCATCTTCCCTCCCCCGCAAACGAATCCGTTGCCAAAGCTCATCTTTCGGCACCTCAATCCGTATAATCAATTCCACCGCTGAAGCAATATTCTCCGCCATCCATTCCGCCTGGTCAACATCACGCGGAAAACCATCCAAAATCACATTCTTCCCACCCCTAATCGCCTCTGCCGCCGCTTCCGCCATCATCTTAATCGTCACCATATCATCCACCAGCTCTCCCCGATCCAAAATCTCTCGATACTGACCCGAATCTCGAAGCACCTGCCCCGCCGACAGCCAAACTCGGCCCAGTTTCTCCGCCAAAATCTTCCCTTGCGTGCTTTTCCCCGAACCAGCCAGTCCCATCAAAATAATCATGCTTAAATTATAGCAAATCCGCCTCAAACTAGTCAAAATCAGCCCACAAAAAAAAGACCCCAGCAACCGCCGGAGCCTTTTTCTCATGGTTATAAGTTATCCTGCCTAGTCTGTTATCCCATAATTCCTCTTCACTCTCGCCAAGCCTACCTGATCACAGGTATATGTCTCAGACCGTCCCGTGACATACTCTACTTTTATTGCTTCCCAAACCACCCTCTTGCGCCAACAACTACCGAGCGTTTGCTTAATAACTTGGATCTGACGAATCAATGAGTACTCGCTCGCCTCGGGCAAGATTTCCATAATCTCTCGCCCATACCAGCCACTATTTCGCTTAAAAATGCGCCAATCCTTTTCTCCTTCGCGGATCAACTGCCACTTCTGTGCCTTATACAGCTCCAGCCATCTAGCCACATTCAAAAATTGCGTCTTATTTGGTATCGAGATCACAAAAATATCCATGCCAGACATACCATAATCGTCAACCGCCCTCTCATAATACAGCACAGCCTCCGCATCATTGACAGATTGGCCATTTTCTTTCAGAAAGTAGCCTCTGGCTTCTAGTGCAGCCGACAGTCCTGCCCTAGTTATTCCCGTCTTCTCCCAAGCTTCCTCTCGATCCCATCTTGCCCAGACCAACAAGTGTTTCGACTCGCCTACCTTTTCGCCCAAGTGAAAAACTGGCCTTTTTACCTCATCTTCATCAGACGAGTCTCCCGTCCCAGACAAATTTTCCGTCTCGGTCACGAGCGTTCCTACCGTCGCCCAAGCTGCGGTTACACCCAACTCATCTAGTTGAAAAACGCCGCCCTATACTCGTCATTCCGCTCATCATATGGCCGACTAATCGGCATCATTCTTAGCGGATCAACAAAACCTCCTCCCGGCGCTCGATCAGCTATGGCTGGAATCGACAGTTTTATCTCCGTTTCCTCTTTTCCCAACGTGCTATGATACTTATCGTATGACATCTTGCGCGAACTCCAATCTATCGACAACACATAGCGCTTCTCGCTACTCTCTACGCCCGCATCATTTACTTCTCGCGTTGAAAAACCTTTTCGCCAATAATGCCGCTTGGCTTCTTCTGAACTCAGTTCAATTTTCATCATATTACCTCCTTTTCGAGCCAGCATTACAAAACAGGTTCTCTAACCTTTCAAATCAACACTAACAGTTCATCTGACCTTCCGAGCCTCTTCAGATTTATCCCATCGACAACTCCCCCTTCCATGAAATTCAAAAATTAATTTACTTTTCGCTCAACCTCACAAAGTTTTATTCCGAAACACCGTCATTATATCATAAGACTAAAAAATTACAAAACTTATCTCTTATTTCGCAAACCAAAGGCCCATTTCTACATCGATTCATTTTTTCTCCGACAAATCTCTTGTAAATTTCCCCCTCATCTGATACAATATCTGCAATATGGCTATTAAAGTGACTAGAAAAGATCAGAACGAGGCGAATGAAAACCTCATCCGTCGTTTCAACCGCAAGGTTCTTCAGAGCGGCATCATGCCTCTCAAGAAGTCGCAAATGCGTTTCTCTAAGCCAATTTCCAAGCGCGAACGCCGCAGCAAAGCAATCATTCGCGAAGCTCGCCGCGCCGAAAAGGCCGAACGCATGCGCCTCGGACTCAAATAATCCAAAGAAACCTCCTGGCCATTTCGCCGAGAGGTTTTTTGATTCACATAGCCGCACATGAATCAATCTAGCTTCATAAACACTCTCAAAAAATCTCCTATATATCTAACTCGTGGCGGAGATATCAATTTGATCGCTGGCGCCCTGCGCACTGCAGGCGAAACGGGCTATTACTGGGCCAAAACCTCCTCCTCACTATCTATCAACATGTTTGCCCTGCACTTCGTTAGCGATCTCCTTCTTCCCTCAGCCGACAGCGTTCGCTGGGATGGCTTAACGGTCCGTAAAGCCACTCCATCGCCCATTGTAGTTGTCAGAAATTAGCACGCCAACATTATCAAAATTCAAATTATACGCAGCATCGGAACTAGTGACAAACGCCGTTTCAGACCAAACCAAGCCATTCCTACCAGCCGCCCGCAAAGTTCCATACGCCATGGTAATATACCCGCCACGAGTTAGATATATAGAAGAATTGGTTATGTTTTGTATTAAAAATAATAGAAATAGTCCGGGACGTAAAGCCAAAATGAAGATCGTATTCGCTCGACGGAGAAATAGTATTGCCGTCAATATGGAAAGCAAAAGTATATAGTGGAGAAATATAAGCTACACTAGACCAATCTAAAGCGTCAAAACCCGCACCTCTCAAGGAACCAGTATTCCGCATCAACAGCCCGCCACGAGTTAGATATATAGAAGATTATGAGACGTTTAATTATCTCTACCTTAGTAAAAAGTCAGCGCGGTCACGTCCGCGGAACTTTTCCGGCCTGAAGAGCAAAACAAAATGATTAACACTGGCGAGAAACGCCTATCCCAAAAACCCTAATAGCCAGCAACGTAGTCAAAGAATATGTTCCCTTCAACATGCAAACTACCCAATCCTCACCACCCTCCCCTCCACGCTCCTAATCCCCCGAAACTCATTCTCACACAGCGTAAACCACACATCGACTACCTCTCCCCCCTTCAACCCCAAATATTCCTCCGGCGCCGAAAAACTCATCAATTTCAAACCTTTTCCCTCCTGGTCCCACACCACTAGCCGCAAATGTCGCCCCTCATCCCCCAATTTCGCCGCCTCCACCACTCGCGCATTTCGCAACAAAAACACCGGCTCCAAATTTCCCGGTCCATACGGTTCTAACTTTCCTAGTTCATCCAGAAGTTCCAGCGACAAATCCCCCACCTTTTGAATCTCCAAATCCGCTGCCACCTCAAAAAATCGCTCTTGATCTTCCAGCTGCAAACTTTCATAATAATCATCGAGCGCCACCTGAAAATCTTTCAGCTTTTCCTTCTCCACCTTCACTCCACAGGCTTCCGCGTGTCCACCACCCCCAATAATATATTTCTCACACACCGTTAAAGCTTCCGCTAAATTAAAATCACCAAAACTTCTCCCCGACCCTTTGAAATTCCCCTCACATTCCGCTAATACAAAAGCCGGCCGATGATACTCCTCCACCAGTCGCCCCGCAATAATCCCCAAGACCCCCTCATGCCAATCTCCCCGCTCAACAATCACCTTACCCTCACTCACCCCGCGTCGTCGAATTTCATCCACCGCCGTATTCTGTTGCTTCTTGCGCTGTTGGTTCAAAAGTTCCAGCTCCGCCGCCAACTCTGCCGCTTCCATGCGCGTTTTCGCCCTGAGCAGCTTGAGCGCCTTTTCCGCCGTCTCCATCCGCCCCGCCGCATTCAGCCGCGGCCCAATCTGAAACCCAATTGCATCTCCATTCAGTCGTTTCACTCCTGCGAGTCGCATCAATTCTTTCAGGCCTGCTCGCCGCGTCTTCGCGAGCACCTTCAATCCATAAAAACAAAGTTTACGATTTTCACCCAAAAGCTTCATACTATCACAAATCGTCCCAATCAGCACCAAATCCAGCAGCCATTTTTCCTGCCCCCTCGGGATCATTCCCGCCTCTGTCAAACCTTGTGCCAGCTTGAACACTACCCCCACCCCCGCGAGCTCTCGCAGTTCTAACAAATCTTCCACCTCGTCGTCCGCGAGCTCCGCCCCCTTTTCCGCCGTCGCTACTTGCAAAGCATCCCGCCGCTTCGGATTCAACACCAAAGTCGCCTCTGGCAACGTCGCTCCGCATTCATGATGATCCGTCACGATCGTCTCAATCCCCGCCGCTCTGAGCTCCGCAATAATCTCCTGATTCCGACTGCCGCAATCCACCGTAAGGACTAGCCCCACCCCCAATTCTTTCGCCCGCGGCACCACTTTTTTACTCATACCGTAGCCGTCCGTAAACCGATTCGGCAGCATAATTTCTGCCACCTCGATTCCTGCAAGCTCCAGCATTTCCGCCGCTACCGTACTCGCCGTCACCCCATCAACATCATAATCCCCATAAATCAATACTTTCTCGCCATCATCCCGTGCCTTTTTCAAGCGCTCCACTGCCCCCCGCAAGTTCGGCATCAACTCCGGTCGAATTGTCGCCTCATATTTTGGCGTCAAAAACTCTTGCCCAAACTCCCGTTTCCGCAATAACTGCTCAAAAATCTCGCTCACACCTAGCCAATGGTCTTATCCGGACGATTATTTTTGGACATTTGCTGCGATTTAATCACCATACTTTGCAGTTCCTTCAGCAGCGGAAACTGCTTATTCATCTGATAAATCTTCGTATTCCCCTTCTGCGTCACAATCAAGAAATTCCCCCGTTCAAGGCGTTGCAACTCGCGCTGAATATTCCCCGGATCCTCCTTAATCAGCTTCGACAACGCCCGCACGTGCGTCTTAAAATCCGGATATTTCGCAAACACCACAATAATCTTGCGCCGCACCCTCGAAGTAATAAAAATATCTAGCATGCTACCTCTCTTTTCCTACCCCAATTATACTCCCCCCTCACCCATTTCACAAGTATTTTTTACAACAGCCAACAACCAACAACCGACCCCAAAGCCCACCAACAATCCACCAACGTCAAAAGCAGCCCCTTCAAGGCTGCTTTTAGTCCTAACCAGTGCTGCTCGCCAACCTACTTTTTGCTCGGCTTGGCTTCCCAGCGCGCGGTCACCCAAGTGAGCTGATCCTTTTCGATCAAACCAATCTCCGCGCCTTTCAGTCCGCCAACCACCCCCGGCGCCAAGGTTTTACCGTCAGCCAATCCCGCATTGTGGACAACGTATGTTCCAGCCCCCTCTGACCAAAGCACCATTGGCTTCTCCGCATAGACCCGAATACCAGTCTTATATCCTGGATCGGTCCCCAGCTCTTTCGAAGAAAAAGTCACCGCAATCTGGTCATCATTACCCCGATTCCAATCGTACAGCCAGTACGTCGTCTTGTCGATCGTCTCCTCCAAGAACCACAGCCCATGACCACGCAGATGCACGTCATGCAGACTCTCGCCCGAGTCATTCCTCAAGACGAACCCCGTCTCGTACCGCTGCCCAGCAACGATTTTTACGGCAGTAACCTCGTTTTTACTTCTCTCCCCAAGGTCCTTTTCGTAGAAAACCTCACCGGTATCCAGGTTCAGCAAATAAGTATCCTCCGGGACAAACGCTTTGATCTCATCTTTGCTCAATACCCTGCTTGGCTTCGCGCTCGAGACTGCAATTGGCTCATCCTGTTCATCATCCTGCCCCGGATCCTTGTGCGCTAAATCTTTAGCCGTCAGATCTTTATGCGCCGAATTCTTGTCGACATCATTCCGATACGCTGCCGGCAGACTAACGTTCTCCGTGCCATCCTTGCATACCCTGCAAGTAGAATCACACGCTAGCACTTCCATCTGGATCCCCATCAAAACCATCATCATAGCTACAGCGGCAATCTTCATCATTTTCTTCATTTCTTTTCCTCCTTCTGAAAGCTCGCTTACAGCACCAAATCTCTTAATCTACTAAGGACCACCAGTCCAAAGCACACAAAATGATTTGGACTGTAATTACGAGTAATTACGACCTTACCCCTTCATTATAGCACACCTCATCAAAAAAGTCAATACTTTTAGCGTTTATTTTACAAAAATCCAAAAAGTATCTTTAAAGATCAAACGTGAAGAATTAAAAACTAAAACCGTTAATTCCCTAAAAATTACTCTCAGCGACAGCCGAGAGTAAAACTAAATCAATATAGTCCCATCTTAGCGAATCAGTAAAAATTTGTCAAGCCACCCTGCCAAACTCCCTCTTCCTCATCTTCAGCGCCAGAATCTTCCCTATCACCCCAATCGGCAACGCAAACGTCCCCAACAACTCTTCCACATGCCCCCGAAAACCCTGCTTGAAATTATACACCCCATCCCCCTCAATCGGCCGCACACCGTAGAAATTATATCGTTCACATCCCGCTTCCAGCGCCCGCTGGATCATCTGCCACTGCATCAAATGCGCTCCACCATATTTTTGATATTTTCGCACCGAACCACTATACAGGTAGACAATTTCCCGCTTATCTTGTACAAACATTGCCGCCGCCAGCGGAATCCATTCCCCCTCTTTCCCGCCTTCCTTCTCCGCCGGTAGCTCCGCCACATAGAATTGCACTTTGTCGCCAAAATGCTTCTTCATCGACCGATAATACGCCATCTGCGGGTCCTTGAACCCATGCCGCTCGCCCGCCTCCGCCGCAATCTGCTTCAAAATCTCCAGCTCATCCACCCCGAGTTCTCGCACTCGCACCCCTTCACGCTCCGCCCGCCGAATCCGCTGCCGATGATCCGTCCGAAAATCCCGAAACAGCTCATCCTTCTCTCGCCCCTGGAGTTCCAAAACATATTCCCACTTCACCTGCCCCCATTCCCCCAGATATTTATAACCCAGTTTCGTCAGCTCCTGCTTCACCGCCAAATGGTCCGGCCCAGGAATCACATTATTCTTCCGATCACGCGACTGCGACACAATATTTGGCGAAATTTCCAGCATAATTCCCCGTTTTTTGCGGCAAAATTCCCGCGCCTCACGTGTCAAAAACCGCAAAATTTCCCAGCGCGACCAAATCCGCTCTCCCACAATCTCCGCCTCTTTACTATAATTCATCAGCCAACCCCCCGGCACCGAAAAAATCTTCCAACCCTTTCGCCATTCTCGCCCCGAAATCAGCCCCGCCGCCAGCACTCGCCGCGTCGGGCCACCCTTCCGTCGCTCTTCCGAACACACCACCCCGACCAAATAAGCTTCCCGATTTAGATCTTGGTAGCGCTGATACATCTCCACACTCTGCAAAAAACTCTGCCCCTCAAGGTCTAACTCCGCAAATTCCGTCGCCGTCAGCTCTACAAATTCCATGCCATCATTATACCACATCTCTCGCTCCCCTGATAGACGTGCTATAATAGACCCATGTTTTTCGAGGTAATACCATTAGAAGTCTTTCGGCTTGGCGGCGGCACGCTCACCTACTCTTCCGACCAAAGTCTCCTCCCCGGCCAGCTCGTCCTCATTCCTCTGGGCCGCAAAACCGTCACCGGCATCGTTTTTCGCCGCGTGAAAAGCGTCGATTTCCCCACCAAACCCATTTCTCACCTCATCACCCCCATTCCTATCCCGGGATACCTCCTGAAGGCCATTTTCTGGCTCTCTGAGTACTATCTCACCCCTTTGCCAACCGCAGCCAACCTTTTCATTCCTCCTGGCCTCACTGCCCGCACTACGGCCAAATTCCTCGAAAAAACCTTCTCAGAGACCCCCATAGGTCCCAATAACTCTCCAAAAACCCTCTCAGCAGCTTCTAGAAGCCAGGAACAGCCGTCGAGAAGCAAAAGTGCTATCAGACAGCCTTCCGCCAAAAACTCCTCTCTCCGGGCCTCTGAAGCCCCGAATACGCCAAATTGTCTCAAATTACCTCTCATCGATCTCAATTCTGCCCAACGAAAAGCCCTCAAAGCTATCCAGGAGGCCCCAGGGCACACTTCTCTCCTCCGCGGCGTCACCGGCAGCGGTAAAACTAATATCTACCTCCAGCTCGCCTCTGAAGCCCTCCAGCGCGGCAAATCCACCATCCTCCTCGTCCCTGAAATCGCCCTCACCAGTCAACTCGTCAAAATCTTCGAAACCACCTTCGGCCAGCGCGTCCTCCTCATCCATTCCCGCCAAACCCCCGCCAAACGCCGCCAAATCTGGCTCGACATCCTCCTCCGCACCACAACCAGCTACTGTCCTGCCGAGCCTTTGATTATTATCGGCCCTCGTTCCGCCCTCTTGACCCCTGTTGGCAACCTCGGCCAAATCATCATCGACGAATCCCACGAATCCGCCTATTACCAAGAAAACGCACCTCGCTATTCCGCCCTGCGCCTCGCTAGTTTCATTGCTGGCACTCTTAAAATCCCCTGTCTCCAAGGCACCGCCACCCCTAATCTTGTCGATTATCACCTTGCCAAAACCCATCATTCCCTCGTCGAACTCTCCGAAAAAGCCAAATCTACCGCCATCACCCCCGATTTTTCCGTTATTGACCTACGCGATCGCACTAATTTTTGCAAAAATCGCTACTTTTCTGACAAATTATTGACAACTATCACCAATAATCTTCAGCATCACCATCAAACCCTCATTTTTCATAATCGACGCGGCTCCGCCCCGATGACCTTATGTGAAGAATGTGGTTGGCAAGCGCTCTGCCCGAATTGCTATCTCCCGCTTGCCCTTCACGCCGACGACTATACTCTCAGCTGTCACATTTGCGGTCATACCGCCAAAGTCCCCACCTCCTGTCCCGAATGCCATCACCCCAGTATTATTCATAAAGGTATCGGCACTCAACTCCTTGCCACCGAACTCAGCCGTCTGTTCCCGAAGGCTAAACTCGCCCGTTTCGACGGGGACAATCGGCGTGCCGAAGGCCTCGCGGACCTCTATACTGCGGTCAAAACCGGTGAAATCGATCTACTCATCGGCACTCAAACCCTTGCGCGCGGCCTTGACCTCCCGCACCTCGCCACCGTTGGCATCATCCAAGCCGACGCCGGGCTGGCCTTGCCCGACTTCGCGGCCGAAGAACGCGCCTTCGAACTCCTCACCCAAGTCATCGGCCGCGTCGGGCGCGGCCACCTCTCCACCGCCAGCGTCATCCTCCAAACCTACCAACCCGATCACCCCGTCATCCAAGCCGCCATCGCCGCCGACTACCCGCGCTTCGCCGACTACGAACTCAAGCACCGCCGCGCCGGCCAGCTTCCACCCTTCACCTACCTCGCCCGTCTCGCCATCACCTACAAAACCGAAAAAACCACCCTCGCGAAGGTCCAAGCCGCTCGCGCCACCCTCATCCGCAACCCCCACCTCTCCGTTTCGCCCCCCATGCCCGCTTTCCATGAGCGCGGTAGCCGCGGCTATACCTGGCAAATCGTCCTCAAATCCACCTCCCGCGCCCAGCTCCTCGCCGCCCTAAGACCCTTCACAAAATATCACGTCGAAATCGATCCCCCTTCCCTCCTCTAATCTCAACCCACCTACCAATTTCCTATATATCTAACTCGTGGCGGGAATATTGATATAACTACTGGTTCTACGAGACACGCAGGCGACAATGGCTACTACTGGACTACTACCACCTGTGATTCCTCGCTTCATACCTATTATCTCCATTTCAATATCATTAACATCTTCTCGTCGGTCAACTATCATCGCTGGGACGGCTTTACGGTCTATGCCACCCGACATAATCTCTACTTCACATTTGAACTTGTACACAGCGTACAAGTTCAAACTTCTTTCATCTCTATAAAATCAATAGAATCTTACATTTGGTAGTCTCGAGCCCCACAAAACTCACCCAAACCGTAAAGCCCAAATAGCGGTCGTAGCTATAGCCAGACGGAAAAAATATATTATCATAAAGATAAAAATCATAAGCAGAACGGTCAAACTCCAGATAAGCTGTCGCTGTCCAGCCTGAGCCAGCAAGTCCCAAACGTTTCAAAGAACCATGCAACATATCCACCCTCCCGCCACGAGTTAGATATATATGAGATTCAAAGATGTTTGCATCTTCTGGTCACGACGACTGTGGAAGTGACGATAGTCACGCAGTTGGATATATAAATATAGGATAATTTGTTATGTTTACTTCAAGAGATAGCATCAAATCCCCAGACCGCAAAGCCATACCACCGATCTCCATTGGGCGACGGGTCAACGTCAATTGGGCTAAAAGGCATAGAATAGGCGAAAATCCCCTCGAAATACGCACCGCCAGTCCATGCATAACCGCCATATCCAGCCCGCCTCAAAGCCCCAGCCGGCAGATCCACGTTTCCGCCACGAGTTAGATATATAGGAGAATTAGGAGACTCTTTATCAATATCATTCATTCATTCATTTCCCGATCCGTAAAGCCACGATAACGACTTGTATTGGAAGAAATCAGCAAATTAGTGTTGCTTATGCCAAGATAAAAGCTATTCGGATTCGATACACTAGACGTCAATGCCCAATAGTAACCTTCCGATTCTGCGCTCCATAGAGAGCCCATGTCTATCCTTAAGCTCCCGCCACGAGTTAGATATATAGCAGATTACTAGATGTTTAGTTTAGCTTTCTGATTTGCGTTTTGTACTGATGATTTACTGTAATACAGAACTATACCTAGTTTTACTTGATATTTTGACTTAGTTTTTCTGGATTCACTTTTGGTGTTAGACCATCCCGGAGGCAACGGCCGAGGGAGAGGAACCTCCCGCCCGTAACGAATCTCGTAGGAGTCTGAGCGAAGAAAGAGTTTTCGCTCTTTCTTCCGAAGCGACGCCCGAGAATCTGAGCGCAGCGAAGATGGGATGCGAGAACGCCGGGTCTAGCACAGAAGACGAACTAGAAAAGCTAACCGAATACTGGCGACCCAAACTAGTGTATAGAAAACTCTACTGAAAAAACTATGCTATAATATACTACATGGAAAACATTATTACCACCCCCGATCCCCGCTTGCGCGAACGCTCGACCAAAGTCAGCGAAATCACCGACGAAATCCACGATGTCATCGGGGCAATGGTTGCTGCTTCCCTCGACTGGGAAAGCAAACATCCCTACGAGCTTTCCGCCGCCATGGCTGCGCCTCAGCTCGGCATCAACAAACGCATCATTATCATCCGTGATGACCTCAGCAACAAAGACAAAGCCACTTTCACCGCTCTCATCAACCCTGAGGTCATCAAAACCGAAGGTCGCCCAGAAACCGATTATGAAGGCTGTCTCTCTGTTCCAGAAATCTACGGGCTCGTCGAGCGCCCCCACAAAGCTCGCGTCAAAGCTCTGCTCGAAGACGGCCACGAAGTCCGCCTGAAAGCCAACGGCTATCTCGCTCGCACTCTACTCCACGAAATTGACCACCTAAACGGCATTCTCTTTATCGACCATATCAAGGGTAAAAAAGATGCCTTTTTCCACCTCGACGACCAAGGAAATATGCAGCCGCTCGACTACGACGCCAAAGTCAAAAATAATTCTAAACTCTGGGGCGAGGAAGACTAATGTCCAAAAATCCCTCCCGAGACCTCGAAACACACCCTTCAGGCGCCAACCCGACTAACTCACCCGAAAAAATCATCTTCTTCGGCAACGGCCCGCTCGCCGACGCCGTCCTCAATGCTCTGACAAATTCCCCACTCGCCGCTGAGCATCCCGTCGAAATCCTCTTCCACGCCCACACCGTCGCCGACCTCGACCAAGCCGCTGCCCTGAAACGCCAATTCCCCAACGCCCACGGTGTTCTCGCTTCCTTCGGCGTCCTCATCAAATCCAACCTCCTCAAACTTTTCGAACCCGAGGGGATCATCAATCTCCACCCCTCCCTCCTGCCCAAATTCCGCGGCGCCTCACCCATTGAATCCGCCATTCTCGCCGGCGACACTGACTTCAGTTATTCCATCATGAAACTGGTCAAAGCCATGGATGCCGGCCCCATCTACCACCAAGCCACCCTCGAACATCTCCCCCTCGACAAAACCGCCATCTACCAGGCCCTTGGCACCGCCGGCGCCGAGTGGTTACTCGAAAATCTCGCCCATCTCCCCACCCCTCAACCTCAAGACGATTCCGCCGCCACTTATACCACCAAATTCGACAAATCCATGAGCTTCCTCCGCCCCGCCGACTTCCCCGCGCAAACCATCTACCGTCAAATCGTCGCCTTCCAGGGCTATCCAAAACCCAAATACACTTTCTTTGACAAAACTTGCATCATTCTCGAAGCCCACGTCCTTCGTGTCACTGACATCCTTTGTGAAGCTGCCAGCATCGACCCCGCCGCTTCCCCGCTCATGCTCAAATGCGCCGACCGCAACTTCGTCGTCATCGACCGCCTCCAACCCGAAGGCAAAAAACCCATGAATGCTCACGCTTTCATGAATGGCTATGCAAAACAAAAACGCAATAAATAACCAGGTATTATCAAACTAACTCTGCTCTTCAAACGACTAAAACCACCAGTAGATCACCAATCCAAAATCCGCCCCACCCCAAGACATCTATCTCAAAATACTATCCCGCTCAGCGATCAACTCTTGCCGAAACCCATCATAAACCGTCTTCACGATCTCCCGAAAGTTCGGCACATTCCGCTCTAGCCACGCCGTCGCCGCCTGAATATCATCAATCTGTTCAAATTCATCCATCTGCGCCGCCGACAAATGCGCCCCAACGCTCTGACCCACTCGCACCTCTAGCTCCTCTTCCGCATGATCCATAAAAGCCTGCTTTTCCTCCGCCGGCATTTTATCCAACCCCACTTCCTTCATAAATTGTTCGTCGATTCGCATTTTTCTCTTCCTTATTACTCCCATTATATCACAAACATAACCGTTTTCTCCTATATATCTAACTCGTGGCGGGAATATACATATGGGGCATGGCGCTTTGAGGTCCGCAAGCAGCGATGGCGACTACTGGTCATCCGTCAGTTACGCCTCTTCACTCTATGCGTTCAGCCTCTATTTCAATAGCGCTAACGTCTTCCCGTCGTCTCACGGCTTTCGCTGGCTCGGCTTTACGGTCCGAGCCTAACCATAAACTTTTCCAAAGCCAAAAAATCCCACAATACAAGCATAAACTTTTTCCGAATCCTAGCCATCCTCTCAAAACTTACCATAACTATTCCCAAAACACTCTCAAACTTCTCAAAACTTACCGTAAGCATCTTCCAAATCCCAGTAAGCCTTTCAAAATCAACCATAAACTTTTCCCTACCATTTGTAAACTTTTCTAAACCCCCATTTTACTCAAAATAACAGGGGTCATTTCGGATTACTAATTTTCTCAAGTTTTCCAATCCCGCCGTAAACTTTTCAAAATCAACCATAAACTTCTTCAACTTCAATACAAGTTCCCCAAACATTACCATAAGTACACCTCCATTCCGTAAAGCCCTCCCATCTAGGATTATGATTTGAAACGTAAACAGTATCAAGATTAAAAACATAAAAATACGCAAAATCCGCCGCCTTATAACCAGTCTCAGCCCAATAATGTCCGTTTGTCCCGGCATTTCTCAAAGAGCCATCCGTCATCGCGATATTCCCGCCACGAGTTAGATATATAGAATAATTCGGTAATGTTTTGTTTCTCAAAAAATCGCAACGGACCGTCAAGCCAAGATATCGGTAATCCTAATATGATATAATTATATTCAAACTATCATAGTACAAACCAAATGCATGCTCACTCGAAGAAAACGCAGTCGACATGCAAATAATGCCAAGCGTGCCTGCATTCCTCATAGACCCCGAAACAAGATACACCAACCGGCCGCGAGTTAGATATATAGGATATTCAGAGCTGTTTCTTTGGACCGTAAAGCCACCCCACCGACTAGCAGGACTTGACGGGTAAACAATAGCGCTATTGAAATGAAAATAGAGCGCATCAATAGCTGGGGTATAGCTACTAGAAGACCAGTAACTAGCCAACAATCCCATACCTCTAGAAGCCCCACCAGTCAAATCCACGTTCCCGCCACGAGTTAGATATATAGGAAGATTAGAAGATGGTTTTGATGTTAGGCTTGATTGCATTTTGACTTAGTTTTTCGTGTTCTATTTTGAGTGGAGATTTGGGATTTTGTGCTTAAGTTTACTTGCTGATTATATTAGTTTTTGCTTTCAGTTTGGTTATGCTTGCATGTTTTTTATTTGCAAAAAGTGAAGTACTGTACCTAGTTCTTGATTGCATGATTATTAGGCTGGCGCGGGTCAAAATCACGGCCCGAATGCAATGAGGGATTCGATTTTGAGAGCGCCACCTGCAATCAAAACTAGCGTACAGACTTCACTATATGCTAAATGAAAGATATACCAACATCAAAACCAAGACTGAAGCAAAAACTATAATGATTTAAGAAAACTACGGTACAAAACCCCAAACCAACTTACGGAAATAGAAACGAAAAACTATTTTAAAAGCAATCAACCTACTCCCCCCAACTTCCTCTTCCTCATCTCTCTCGTAAAGAATTCCAACTTATCTCCCACCTCAAGCGCAATTTTCTTCTCCGTCTTCAATGCCAAACCCCCCACTTCCCCCTCAATCAATTCTTTCGTCTCAATCTTTTCTTTCTGTACGCTCTCGACTTCCGCTTCGCCCAAAATTTCCTTCTTACGTAACACTCGTGCCAAGATATTTGGCGTCACTTTCCCACTTTTCATCTTTCCACCGGCAATCAACTCACTCTTCGTTACGCGAAATACCCCCATCACTTCCATTTCACCCACGGTTTCTTCAATCACTTCCTCACCCAGCAAGTCCTCCATGCTGCTCTTCGCATCATCTAAGAGCTCATAAATCACCTTAAACGTCCGCACTTCCACCCCGTCACGCGCCGCCAATTTCGCAATATTCACTGGCACATTAACATTAAACCCATAGATCACCGTATTGTCACCCACCGCCATATAAACATCATTCTCCGTCACATCGCCTACTCCAGTCGCCACGATATTCAACGTCACCGCACCGCCCGTATCAATCAACTTCAGCGAATCTACCACGCTCGTCACCGAGCCCAGCACGTCACCTTTCACGATCACATTAAACACTTTTGAGTTATCTGCCGCATTCATCATCCTGAGCAAATCTGTGCTAGTCACGTTCGCACTGGCCATTTCGCTCGCCGCCCCCTGTGCATTAAGTAGAGCTGCCTTGCGCGCGCTCTTCTCATCCGCATACTCTAAGAACTTATCACCAAAATCCGGCAATTCCTTAAATCCTGTCACCGTCACCGGCGTCGACGGCAAAGCCTTCCCCTTCGGCTTTCCTCGAAAGTCTACCATCGTCCGAATTTTACCATAAGCTCCCCCCGCTGCTACGAAATCCCCCGTCTTCAATTCGCCACCCGTCACCAAGAGATTCACCACCGAACCTTTCCCGGTTTCCATGTGCGACTCAATCACCAACCCTTCCGCCGGAATTTTCACATCCGCCTTCAACTCTTCCACATCCGCCACCAGCAAAATACTCTCGATCAACTTTTCCAAACCCTCACCAGTTTTCGCCGAAATCGGGATCATCATCACGTCGCCGCCCCATTCTTCCGGCATCAAACCATGCTCCGCCAATCCCGCCTTCGTGCGTTCAATGTCCGCACCCTCGCGGTCGATCTTATTGATCGCCACAATAATCTTTGCATTCGCCCCTTGCGCAAACTTAATCGCTTCAATTGTCTGCGGCTTCACCCCATCGTCCGCCGCCACCACAATCACCACAATGTCCGTCAGCATCGCCCCATGCTGCCGAATCGCCGCAAAGGCCTCATGCCCAGGTGTATCGAGAAAGGTAATCTTCCGCCCGTCGTGCTCCAACTGATACGCCGAGATATGCTGCGTAATTCCGCCCGCCTCACCTTCCACCGTCTTTTTCTTCAAAAGGTTGTCCAGTAGTGTCGTTTTCCCGTGGTCAACGTGCCCCATCACAGCTACCACTGGCGGCCGCGGCACTGCATCCTTGCTCAGCTCTCGTCGCGTCTCATTCGTCAATTTCGACGCCGTGTTTTTACGCTCCAACCGCACATTCGTCATACCGAGTTCCTGGATCATAATCTCCGCCGTCTCGAAGTCTAACCGCTGATTAATCGTCGCCACAATCCCATTCTTAAACAATTCACCAATCAACATCGTCACCGCCAATCCCAGCGCCTGCGCCAACTCATCCACCGTAATCGACCCTGCGATTTTGATTACTTTTTCCGCCGTGTTCGTATTCTCCTCAGTTTTTCCTGTCATCAATAGCTCCTTTCCTCACCATCCAACTTTTTATTTATCTGCAGCAAAAGTTGATTATTCACATCCAATTTCCGACCAATCTCTTGCAGCAAAACCACCAACTCTGTCGAATTTTGCATCGTATTGGACAACGCCAAATACTCCGCCATATCACTTCCTATCATGTGCGTGCCCTTTCTACCGAATTCTCGTTTAAGTTGATATTTATAACTCTTTCTATTTTACCATAATTCCCAAATTTTTGCTCGAATTCCAACAAAAACCAACCATTATCATAATCCGTGCTAAAATAGTTTCATATGAGAAACCCCGAACTTTCCACCTCCTCCGAATCCGAGCCCAGTGCTACCGCCTCCGCTTGGGACGAAGTCGCTGCCCTCGCCGACCAATTCCACCCCAAGAAAACTCAATCCGCCGAACCAACTTTTCATATCAACCTCAGCTCTAATTCCAACCTCTTCCGCCGTCCCCACGATTTCTCCATCCCAAAGCTCAACCAATCCCCAAACCAAACCGCCATCAATCAAACTCCCAGTCAAAACCCCAACCAATCTTTCAATCAACCTTCCCAGCCCTCTGGTTATCGCATCAACCTCAGCGGCAGCCCAGTCTACGCCCAACCACGTTTCATCAAGCCCACCAATTCAAAAGAAATCCCCAATTCACGGGAAAATCAACGCTCTGTTGAAGCCTTAAACATATCCGAAAAATCATCTTCAACCGAGCCCCTAAACTCAGTCGAATCCCCAAATCCAGTCGAAAGTCCGAGTTCGACCGAGTATCCAAATCTAGCTAAAAATCCAAGTTCAGCCGAAAATTCCGTCGAACAACCAGAGAGCACCACGGTCCAACCTTCCACTCCGCACGAGTTCTTCAAAAACCAGCGTCAAAACGAAGCCATCGCCGCACAAGTCGCCGTTAGCGTCATCGAATCCCAAATCAAGCTCACCGACCAAGAAATCACTAAAACTAAATCCGCCCTCAGCAGTTTCAAAACCTCACACGGCCCAATCGGACGCCGCTTTGGTAAATCCGCCAAAGAATTCCAACAACTCCAAAAACACCTGCAAAACCTCAGCAACCATCGCAAAGAACTTGAAACCGAGCTCGCCACCGCTCGTGAACGCCAACAGAAAAGCCAATAATCCTCAAGCCCGTATTCAGAACCTTCTAAACTCATCACTCCCATATTAGACAAAACCATATTTTTCATTTTCTCGAACCTAAAATCGACCAATAAAAAAGCCGATCACCTCTTATCTAGAAGTATCGACACATCATTTTTGTATCAAAAACCAAACCATGGCTCCCCGGACTGGACTCGAACCAGTAACCTCGAAGTTAACAGCTTCTTGCTCCACCATTGAGCTACCGGGGAATATCACCGAGAAAGCAAAAACTTCCTCGTCTACCCCATTATATCACAAAAAATCTAAATTCCATATTTTTCTTCAAAATTTAAGTTCGGGCAAAAACCGAACTTAAACAGCCCTAATTTAGCCCTAAACCTAAACCCAAATACAAAAATCAAAAAAACATTCTCTAATCACCAAACTTTTTCAAATTCTTTTCCAAAATCCTAGCACAATCAAAAAATGCCCCTACCGCAGTAGAAGCATTTTAATCAGTTATTTCTCAAGCAGTGCATTACGAAATTCCGCAAGCTTAAAATCATGCATAGATCTTTCCCACTTACCCAGATTAGCCTCAGCAACTTGCAGCCACATCTCTAGATAATCTGGGTCGTTTTTCAAATACTCAAATTCTCCAAGCAACAAGATCTCAGGACGTCTCACGGTAATGAATATCTCACGGGAATACATCCCTCCCTTAGAACCACATAGAAACCGCGTATAAAATCTCTCATCCATTTCAATATTCATATCACCATGGCCATCGCAATAGTGAAGAACTGTACCAAACGCAAACATCTTCTTCATAGCCCGAGAGAATTCCCTATCATAAGGCACAAACAGCACCACTCGATCATCTTTAGTGAAGTGTTGGCAGCTCAACCGCGCAACCGGAAAACATGGCTTATCTTCCGCCAGCTCTATCATCCGCGCCAAATAGTCTATTTTTGCTTTTATCTTCTCAAGTCTTTCAGGATTATTATTCGATCCCTTCAGACTACCCGTAGGTCTCTCAAAAACCAAGTCAAGCCTATCACAGGCCCAGTCATCGCGCTTCTCGTGCGTCGAATCACCATGTTTAGATAGAAACAAAAGCTCTTCTTGCCAGTATCGCTGTAGATTCTCAAGATTTTTCCTACCCAGAAAAATCAATTCATCCTCATTCTCAGCGCAAATCTTATGCCAATGCTCAGGTATTAAACTCTGCAAATTCTCGATTCTCTGCTCCATTATTTTTCTTACCCCCTTTCATAATGAAACAACCTAAAACGCCACACTACCTTCCTCATAGACGAAAAACCGCACCTCGCGAATAGAAATCGTCGCGTCGTCGCCATAGCTCCGCCGAGACCCATCCTTTCCCGCCGTAGCTAAATATTCCTGGTGCAGCTTCGCAAAATCGCGATAAGGCCCTTGCCCCGCCTTATAACTGACCGTACAGGCGTACTCACCCGACTCCAATATCTTTCCTTTTGTGCCAATTTTCAAGCCACACGCATCAAAATATTCATAGCCAATCGCCTCCAAATGCGCATTGAATAACTTCATATAACGTTCCCGGTTAACTTCTTCACCATACAGATACTTCCGCCCATCCCGAAACACCGTCACAGCCATAATCCTCTTCGTATGCTCGGCCAGCAGATGTTCGTAAACAAAATTCTTCATCTCCGGCACCGGCAATTCCGCATTAACGCAAATTTTACATTGCTGCTGCTGGACTTCCTGATACAGTTTCTCCACACTTCTCATCTGCACGCAATTATTCAGTAGCGCCAATTCGAGTTTACTAAATTTCATTCTCTCACCATCCCCCCATCTGCTCATTCCGCCAACTCTATCCGGCAATATTCACTTCAATTTTTGCCAAATTCTCTGCAAATTTCCCTTCCCGGCTCAAATCTCGCCCAATCACCAATCTGGTCGCTCCTGCCGCCAAAGCCTCTCGAGGCGTCATCACGCGTGCCTGATCGTGCTTTTCGCTAGTTGCTAGTCGCACCCCAGGCGTATTCAGCTCAATACCAGGCAAACCCCTATCCTGCCGCAACATTTTCGCTTCTAGTGGTGAACAAACCAGATCCGTCAACCCGGCAAAATGCGCCAAAGTAGCGTATCGCATCACCTGCTTCACCGGCTCTCGCCCATATTCCCACTTCGTCAAAGTCGGCGTTTTACTCGTCAGCACTGTCACCGCACAAGATTTCGTCCCCGCCCCCTTGCACAGCCTTGCAAACTCGCATAGCACATCCATTTCAGAATCCTCATCATCCAGTAGTGCTACCATCGGCAGCACCCCAGTGTTACAGATCCCGGCCATCACATTCAGCATCCATGGCTGATATTCAAGATGCAACTTCACGATCTCCAACGTCTTACTTGGAATCTCCACAATTTTCGCATCTGCGAACACCGGCACGCCAGCCCCTTCCTGTACACGCCGGATCATCCTAAACCCATACTTCGTCAAGAACAATCGATCCAGTTTCACTGCCACCTTTTCGCGCGGAAAATCCGCTCGCGCAACAATTTCCAACAACTCTCTGTCTGTGAAATTATCCGCACTCCAAATAATCCTACCTGTGAAATTTTCAAACATTTCACTTACACCACCTTTTTAATATTACTCTCGCAGCTTTTTGCACTGCTCGGCACTCTAATTATATCTGTTATTCTTCTTATCGTCAAACCAAACCATCTTTTTCCAAATACTTCCCCACAATTTCCATTTTTGTCTATTGATAAAATACTCCCGACGTGATATAATAGAAAACATAACTCATCTGACGACAAATTCATTTTCCCTACCTTTATCTCGCCAGATGAATAATATTTTTATTATGGACAGATTTCTAATTTTTATCGCTATCCTCGCCGCCCTCGGCTTTTTGGTGGTCTCGATTCTCGCCGGCATTTCTGCCGCCAATCACCGCCGCGACGCTATGGATCGTTGCCGATATCGTCCCAAGAAACAGCTCATGGTTGGTGCCGAAAAGCACTGTTTCCAACTTCTAAACGATATCTTTGGCCAAACTTTCTATATCATCCCCAGCGTCGCCGTCTCTGCCCTTCTTAGCCACAAGGTCGGCGGCCAAAACCGCTACGAAGCTTATAGTTTTATCAAAGACAGCACAGTCGACTTCGTTTTCTGCAACAAACGTACTCTCCGCCCCGTCTGCGCCGTCAAAATCGACGAAGGTTCCCACACTGGCAGCGAAAGCGTCCCCGGCAGCCGCCCCAAAGATATGGAAAAATTCTTCAAGAGCGCTCATCTTCCCTTCGTTCGCATCACTAACCCCCGTTCTCTCAGTCGCCAGCGTGTCATCGACGAATTCTCTCGCGTCATCTACGAAACCAGCAAGCTCCAAAAGCAAAAATAAACTCCAAAAGCAAAAATAAACTCCAAAAGCAAAAATAAACTCCAAAAGCAAAAATTAACCTCAGACATATCCTCCACCCAGCCAATGCGAAACCATCAATCATCATCAAAACTCCAAAATAACCCCTCTTAGAGGGGTTATTTTATTTGCTCTATTCTGGAGTTCTCTAGTAGCCGCTCTTTCTAAGCCACTGTCAAGGAAATCTTCCGACCATCGCGGTCAATATCCAGAATCCGGAACTTCTTCCGTTCGTTCAAGGTGAAAACCTTTTCTGGATCAGCATCATTCCCTGAGCCCAGCTCCGAGACATGCACCAAGGCTTCCACAGCTGGCGAAATCTGTACAAACGCTCCAAACGGCGTAATTCGCGTAATCGTACCTTCAATCTCGTCGCCCCGCTTCAAGTTTTCCACTTCTGACAACCATGGATCTTCAGTCAGCTGCTTCATTGATAGCGACAAGCGCTCCTTATCGATCGTGATAATCTTCGCTTCCACAGTATCACCCACCTTCACATAATCCGCCGGGTTATTAACTCGTTCCCAAGAAATCTCCGAAATATGAATCAGGCCTTCGACTCCGTCCACGTTCACAAACGCACCGAAGTCCACCACACCGGTCACCACACCTTTCACGGTGTCACCCACATGCAGCTCAGCAAAACGCTCCGCTAGACCATCTTTGATCGCTTCCTTCTCCGAAAAGATCAATTTATTGTCACGACGATTTGCGTCCAAGATCCGCACTTTCATCGGCTGACCAACCAGAGAGTTGAGCCGTTGCAAAATTTCATCTTTATCTGCACTACCAACCCGTGGATAATGCTCCGCCGAAAGCTGCGAAACCGGCAAGAATCCGCGAATCCCTTCGTATTCCGCCAAAAGTCCACCTCTGTTTGCATCAAACGGTGTAATCTCAATCACCTCTGAATTATCGATGCGCGCCTGGATTTCATCCCAGCCTTTCTCTTTCGCTGCCTTGCGTAGTGACAAGAGCACGCTCCCGTCGTCCATCTCCGACTCAATCACCGAGGCTGTCACCTCATCGCCCACCGAAAGATTGCGTGCGAAAGACACCTCTTTGCGCGGCACCACGCCCACACCTCGCGCCCCAAGGTCAATCAAAATCTCATGCTTCCGCATCGAAAGCACTTTCCCCGTCACTGTCTCCCCAGTCGTTGCTCGCTGCACACCATCTTCAGTGCTCGCCAGCAATTCATCCATTGTCAATTTGGCTTTTGCCATATCTGTTATTTTATCCTTTCTTCAGGCCCGCTCAGGAAAAATCTAGCCCAACCCCACCAGTTTGGCAGTTTCATCACCTCGCAGTGGCTTTAATCTAATAGATCCCAGCCCGACAAAACTGCCTCTAAGCTAGATTTCAGCCTCCTGAACGAACCCGAAATCTACCCCTATTATACCAATCCTCCCCCTGTTTGTCTACATTTTTTGTTCAATTTCTTCCCTATTTTTTCAATTTCCTTCATCCACATAGGCTCACCACCAATTCTCCATTTCAATCGTCTAACAAAATTGTTCACACCGCGGACAATGATACCGCCCATCCGACGTCTGATAGCGCGTCAGCCCACACTGCGCACACTTCGACCTCTGGTGTAGCCAATCTCGATAGCTATCCAGCTCCGCTTCCACCATCTCATCCTCAAATTCACCCCAATCCGCTTCTCGATACGCCTCATACAGCTCTCGCGCCTTCTCCCAAGCCGCCCGCTCCATCTGTAGCCGCTCCACATCAGTCGCAAAATCCCGGTGCCCAAGCACCGCATGCCCCAGCTCATGTAGTACTCGCATTCGCCACATTTTTTGTTCATCCGCCCCCCAAACTTGCTCACACTTCTCATTTTTTGTGCTCACATAAAAAATCGTCCTCGGCGGTCGAAACGCAAATTTCCGCCCCTCCCGCAGCCGCAAATCCACAAAGTCCCGCCCGAGCTCCTCCAGCAACCGCCTCGCAAAATCCTCCTCCATGCCCCCATTATACAAAAATCCCGCCCCCAAGCGAGCATAAACGTCATCGAAACCAAAAAGAGGACCCGCCCTCGCGAATCCTCTCTATACCACTCTGATCGAGCTTAGGCCTTTTTCGCCGGCCCACGGCGCGAAATTCGGCCACCCTTCGCCCCAGCCACACGAGCTAGAGCCGGGTTAGCAGCAAAACCACCTGTGTGGCCATTTTGACCGCCCTTGCGACCAATCTGAGAGTAAAACTCTTTGCCATATTTCGCTTTGTTCGTCGCAGCAGCCTTCAAGCCGCCCGCCTTCGTTCCTGCCATAGAAACTCCTTTTCTGCCCACCAATTAACCTTCTACTTAACCACCCTTTTCGCCTGAAACTCGGAACCTCGCAGTTTGTCTTCATTTGACTTTTTCACGCCAAAATCAGTCCAAACATCCCGCGTTTCTTTAGGATGTTATGTCCAGTATAGCATACCGCTTCAGTTTTGTCAATACGTTTTTGCTAATTTTATGTCATAATTTTCACTCCACCTCTGTTATTCCAGCCCAAAATTCCCCTCTTGTTTTTCCTAAAATTCATTTTTTCGCTCATTTTTCACTATTTTTACATCACATTTTATGACATATTTTTTACCACATTTCCCCACTTTTTCTATTTTATTCACCCGAACAAGTCCACCCTCATCTTTAGCACTTTTATTCATCTCATGATATATCCACCCAAAAAGGTCTCAAGAAACCTCAAAAAACGTCAAAATTCCCCAAAACAGTCCAGCAAAACACCCCTTATCTTCATTTTTAAGGCCCTTTCTAGCAATCTTTTTGCGAAAACGCCTACATACTCATCTTTACGCCAAAAACCGCTAAAAACCACCCTCAAAGCTCTCTGTGGCCCATTTTAAACGCCCATACCACTCCAAAAAACACCCACAATTCCCTATTTCAAATAATGCCGCTCCAACCCTATAAAATATGCCCTATATCAAAATCTCTCCGAATCTCCTATATATCTAACTCGTGGCGGGAGAGTGAATGAAACTTATGGCTCTTTGAGACGGGCTGGGGTTGATACTATCGTTTGGTCTGCTACGGCTTATGAGCGTGCAGATTTTGCATACTATTTTGGTTTTTATAGCCCTCTAATGTGGCCATCGCATAATGACCCGCGTTGGTTTGGCTTTACGGTCCAGCTATTAAATATCATCAAACTTTTAGCCCAGACCGCAAAGCCATCCCAACGATAACTATTGTCTGTTGAATAGACAGTAGCATTATTGAAACTGAGATAATACGCCCAGGACAACGATGCATGAGCAGTAGAAGCCCATGAGTAGCTACGTTCACTTGCATATCTCAAAGAACCAGTAGACACAGTAGCATGTCCGCCACGAGTTAGATATATAGAATATTAGTAGACGTTTAGTTTGCTGGTTTCCTGATTCGGGCTTAGCGCTGAAGACTTACTGTAATACAGACTATACCTAGTTTTACTTGTGTTTATATTGGTTTTCCCGGATTCGCTTTTTAGTGTTGGACCATCCCGGACGTACGAGGAGGGAGAGGCGCGTTTCACCCGCGACGGCGGGCTGAAACGACGCCGTGTCCAGCACAAAATGCGAATCAAGGAAAACCAATTTATAAGTCTGCAATCAAAACTAGTATATAGTCTGTATTACATTACTATTCTTCAGTACAAAAAACAAAAACAGAAAACCAAACTACCTAATATCGATAAATCATAAAATCATCTTCCCCCGGCCCCCATTCCACCACAAAATCATCCCATTCCTCCTTGCGCGTCGTCCCCTTTGATGTATTCCTCATCGCCGTCTGAATCCGCTCCGGTAACTCCACCACCTCATAAACGCAATTTTTATTATCGGTATATTCCCCACTTTGCCGTCTATAGAACAGTGTCTTCCCGCCATCCCCCAGCCGAATCGTGCCATAACTCTTGTACGCTTTCTCTGCTTCACGATACGCATCATAACTCTCATAACTATACCGCGATTTCACCGGCTCCCCACGATCCACAAAGATCGTATTACAAACCTCCGCCGCCGTCGCCAATCTATCCGCTCCTGTCTCAAAAATCGCCAAATAAAATGCCATATTATCCAACGTATCATCAATCATCTGCATTTTCATCACGCCCCGATAACCCCCAAAATCAAACCCGCCCATCGTGTAAATATTCATCTTATCGAGTTCATCATTAAATTCAGTCACGCCACCCAACCGATTAATCACACAATGCATCGCACCTTTCAGAGCATTCATATCATCCGTCATAATCCTCACAAGTATCAAATCATCCCCTATCAGCTTCATATAATTCTCATCTGTATTCGGCCATCGCGTGCAAGCGTTATACGCCTCTTCTATCTCGCTTGTGTTCGGCTTTGAACTTCCGCTTCCCCCTTCATAACCCCCTTTACTCGTCAGTAACCCCACCGCCACAATAACTGTCGCCATTACCACCAAAACGCCCAAACTTATCACTATTTCCCTATGCTTCCCCCTTCCAGCATTATTCTTTTTCGCCCCACCACGCGACGTCCCCGACAACTCCCCTAATGTTCGCCTCGGCGCACCCTCCACCTCCCCCAACTTACGCATCCGCGGCGTTCTCACCGTTCCAGTACTAGTTTTTGATGTTTTCTGCCTTTTCTCTACCATCATAATCCTTTCACCACCGTGGAAAGCTTGTGATGGTGGAGCAACAGGGATTCAAACCCTGGACCTCTGCCTTGCAAAGGCAGCGCTCTAATCAGCT
>CAZVPV010000010.1:0-36793 GCA_964629195.1 uncultured Candidatus Saccharibacteria bacterium
GGTTATATTCATATAACCCCTAGTTCTAACGAACTAGGTTCCAAGCTTAGAAGCTTAAGTACATTAAGAGATGGTTATCGGTTTTCGGTTGTCAGAGATATTTTGTATACTTCATGCTAACCAAGCGGTTTAAATAGATTTAATATGCTCAGCCTTAAAATCTATTGGACTTCAGAACTATTAACCCTAGGAGTTTTTAAGTCCGGTAGGACCTTGATTTTTTGGAGATTTTGAATCTAGTTAAACCGCTTGGGAGAACCCAGTCGGAAATATGCCGGCGGGCAAAAACGTGGAGGTGGTATTATTATGACAAACCTGAGGAAGACCGCTGCCGGCGATAGGCGCACGGCGCTTACCTTTGCCAGAAGGTTGAGCTGGCTACCTAAGTTTCATACAGTAGCTGAATTACGGCGGGAGCTGGAGAAGAAGTTCGGCCTTTCACTCCCTGAATTGGAGATAGAAAGGCCGGCGGTTGTTCATCCAGCCAAGGGGGAAAACTGGACGACCTGCGCCAGTTTTAGCGGCATCGACTTCGGCATAAGCCGCGAAATCCCTGGTCTGATAGGCCGCAGATTTGATGGCCTTGATGATCTGTCTGCAGCGCTTGCTGCAGAATCGGATGCCGAGATATGGCTCCAGGGATACGCCCCAGTTGGCTACTCTGTTCAGTATGACGTGGAGGATTTGAAACTGCGCGTCTACCTGGGCAGAGGTCCATACGGTGCACATTCCTCATTCGTAGAGGGGTGCATTGTTGGAGAGTGGCCAACCGAGGCCCTCATTAAAAGCTGATAACCGCCACTAGCCCCTAGATTTTATCCTAGGGGCTATGTTTATTTCAACCCAAACTCCCAGGCCACAACCTGGGAGTTTAACCTTCGGACTTTTAGAGCTTTACTCCACCCCGCCACTTTCTTTCTCTGAACCGTCGACTTTTTCCACCTCACCCAAACCTTTCTCTGGTTCCTCCTGACCTGCCTCCGCGGCTTCGTCGACCGCCTTTTCGTCGGCTGGCTCGAGAGCTACACTGTCTGCCTCGGACACCTCGGTTTTGTCGTCTTCTTCATCCGCCGCATTGATCGCGCTAAACAGGGAATCTTCAGCGTTCTTGCGCTTTTTCTTTTCTGGCGCTTTCGCAAGCTCAATATCGATGTCATAACCAGTCAACTTCGACGCCAGTCGCACATTTTGCCCCTGACGTCCAATCGCAATCGATTGCTGATCTTCCGTGACATAAACTTTCGCCTTCTTGCCATCAATTTCCACCTTCTGCACTTCAGCTGGGCTCAGCGCCTCACGGATATATTCCGAAGGATTATCGCTCCAATTGATAATGTCGATTTTCTCGCGTTCGCCAATCTCGTTCACGATCGCTTGCACGCGCATCCCGCGCCCACCGACAAACGTCCCGACCGGGTCCATCCCCGGCACTGTCGACATCACAGCAATCTTCGTCCGGCGTCCCGCCTCGCGCGCAATCCCGCGGATCTCTACTGAACCATTCTCGAGCTCCGGTACTTCCTGCTTGAAAAGATACTCGATAAACGCCGTGTTCCCGCGCGACAGGATTAATTGCGCGCGCGTATCGTCGTGCTCAACCCCTTTGATATAAACTTTAATTCGCTCACCCACGGTATAATATTCGCCATCAATTTGTTCCGAGCGCGGCATAATCCCCGAAGCCTTCCCGAGGTCAATTCGCACCACACGCGGCTCGACCCGCGCAATCACCCCTGTCATTACCGTGCCGATTTTATCTTCAAACGCCGACAACACCGCATCACGCTCTGCCTCACGCAGTCTCTGGACCACGACTTGCTTCGCTGTCATCGCCGCCACACGCCCAAAGCTCGTCACCTCGTGCGCCTCTTCAATCGTGTCGCCAATCTTGGCGTCTTTTTCCACCTTCAGCGCCTCTGTCAGCGGAATCTCCGTCGCCGGGTTGTAGGCCACATCGTCTTCGATTACTTCGCGCGCCACGTAAACCGTCGCCTTGCCGCTATTCGTGTCGAGCAGCGCCCGCACGTTCATCTCGCGGTCGCCGTTATCCTTACGCCACGCCGCCGCGATCGCCATCTGGATCACATCCAGCACCGCCTCTTCCGGCAGGCCCTTTTCTTCCGCGATAATCTGCACCATCGCACTCATCTGCTTGAGATCTAAACCTTCCATTCTACTCCTTTGTATTACATTTGCTATACAATGTACATACATTGTATGTACATTTAACATACAATCTCTGCTCAGAACGCCCTGTCCAAGACAAAAACGCAAAAACCGCCCCTCTTCGGGTCGGTCAATATCTGCATAACCTTATTATAGCGAAAAAAAAATCCCTGTCAACTGTAAAAATCCGCCCTCCCGAAGGAGAGCGGACGCAGCGTAACTCTAATAATCATCTAAAGAGCTATTCATCATACAACATTGGTTTGCCGTCGGACTCTACAAGTAGTGTAAAACTTCCATTGTTGTGGTGGCCACGAGATACTGTATGCATCACCTTTATCTGCTCATTATATACGACATCGTAAGTGTCACCTGAATAAATCGTCACGAAACGTGCTCCCTCATAACCGACTTCTTCTGCTTCTTCTGGCTCATCCAGCTCATCTACCACCACACTGTTATCGTCACTCGAGCATCCCGGAAGGAATATCGCCACCATGCAAGCCATTCCGACCAGCAAGGCCGTCCCGACTAGTAGTGAGAAGAAGCTCCCAAGCCCTCTAACAACTGATCCACCAATACCTTCTTGCCTATCATTCTTCATTTGACGTCCCCCTATCTTTTTTAAAATATCAAGGATAGCCGCTGCTGCTACCCCGTCATATCAATCATATCACACATTCCTAATTATGTCAATAGTACTGCTTCCGATGACCTACGAATTCAACATCCAGCCTAAGGCTCCGCACTTCCATGCTATAATATCTCCATGAACCCAAAACCATCACTCTCTACCACCGAACTTGACCAGCAAAGTCTCCAGCGCGCCAAGCAACTTTTTACTAGCAATCAAATCAACCAGATTGAAGTTGGCACTTTTCGTGGTTTGCAGCAAATTCACTACGCCCTTTTCGACGGGTTATATGATTTTGCCGGCCAGCTTCGCCACCAAAACCTCGCTAAAGGGAATTTTCGTTTTACTCATGCTAATTATCTCGAGGATATTTTGCCCAAAATTGACGCTATGCCCGAAACTACTTTCGACGAAATCATCCAAAAGTACGTCGAAATAAACATCGCCCACCCCTTTCTCGAAGGGAATGGTCGCAGCACGCGCATCTGGCTTGATCTGATGCTGAAGCGCGCACTTGGACAGAACGTCCGCTGGCAAGACATCGACAAAACCCTCTATCTCCAGGCCATGGAGCGCAGCCCGGTGAATGATCTTGAACTCCGTACCCTCCTCTCCGACCATCTAACCACCGACCTCACCGAGCCCACGATTTTCAAGGGCCTCGAAGCCTCGTATTATTATGAAACGCCATAGACTAACGTTTTGCCATTCTATGCTCCGTTCTCCCCCGGAAGCGTATTTATCACTAACTTGACCTTATTGCCAACATATGATATTTTCAAAGCAGAACTCTGCCAGTAAAACGTCGGTAGAGTTACTATTACAGCACATTAAAAATCTACCATGTGCATATTTTTTGGCTTAAACCATGAAAGGGGGAATTGTAATGCCAAAAATACCGCCAATCTTTATAACTGACGGAGATTTACGTCGAATGGTTAAACGCCTGCTAAAGGATCACTTTGGAACCGAAGAGCTGCCGTATAACGACGACCTCTGGCCTACCATCGAACAATGGGGATATCCCTGGTTCAGCGCGGGTGTCGTTTGTGAACGTCAGAACACTTTTCTCATGATGCACGAAGCGCGTGTCCAAGTTAAGAAAATTCGCGACGAAGCTTTGAAACAGCAACTGCTTGCTGAGGGCCATCACCCAAGCGACTGGATTGACGGCGACGGCGGCTGGAATTTCCCAGCTGGCCGCCTACGGATCGGGGAATCCTTCGAAGACGCTGCTTTGCGTGAAGTCGAGCAAGAAACTGGCTGGAAAGTCGATCTGGGAAAGATTATCTATATCCGAACCAGTGACAAGCCAGATAATATCTATATTATGCCGGTTTACCTTGCTCAACCGCTTACCAATTCAGGCCAGTACCAGACTTGGGAGACATCCGAGATCAATTGGTTTTCCGCCGCCGAAATCCGTCAAATGGCCCAGGACAATCTTTTACGTAGTCCTGAATTTGTCACGGCTAGCATCGCAGCCTATGAAGTTTACGAAGCAAGAAAATAAGGAGGGGAACAACATGTACTATGGCACATTAGCAAAAATCACCGGTGGTTGGACGTCTAGCGAAATCAAACAGCAGGACTTTTGGCGACAGACTGAAGGCAAAGCCAGAATGACGATCGAGCTCAATATTGCCATGCCGAATCAGAAAGCACGCAAATGCAACGTTTGCTGCTATGCCCCGGATCAAATCGCTCAGGAAGAAACACTCTGGTTGTATAATAACCTGACCAAAGGTGATTCGCTGCCCATGATTTGGGATGCGGCACCAAATAGTCGCCTAGCGCAACCAAAAGAGAAAAGTAATTCCGAGCACCGTATCTGGCGTTTAAGCGGATGGGCTGGGGTTATTAAAAATCCCGATCTTTGTATGCACGAACTAATTTTCGCTGAGTACGACGCAGAACACCAGAAAGGTGTCGCCTGTATCGCTTTCGAAGAAGAAACCGTTGCAAACCATCCGGAGCTGTTTACTGTTACCCAGCTTAACGCCGCACCATGTTCAGATAAAGAACTTGAAGAAGCGGCTACCAAATGGGGAATCAGCCTATTCTTGCGTAAGGCTGTTATTGTTGACCGCGCTCGCGCTGAGCGGCAGAAGCAGGCCTGAGAACATTAAGAAAAACCCGACAGATTACTGCCGGGTTTTTGCGCGCCCCTTCTTCTGGGAACTAACTTCAAACCCACACCCACCTTTTGCGGGTGTGATTTTTTATGCCGCAATTTGGCGCCTTGAAATGGCAATAATAGTGAGGAAAACTACATTCTTCCCTGAGCAATACAACCAACAAAATCTGCTTTTAGCACTCTTGACACCCAACTGCCAATTTGCTACAATAGGGAAGAATTAGCACTCTACCTCATAGACTGCTAATAAAACCACGTTGGCAGTCTTGACACGAGATTGCTAACGCGATATTATTGAAATAACAATTACGTTGTTTAATACATTACCTCCGATGACTGAGCTACGGCTCTTTTTCGAGACCATCCCGGACGTACGAATCTCGTAGGAGTCCGAATGAAGAAAATGCTCGCATTTTCTTCTGAGGCGACGCCCGAGAATCTGAACGGAGTGAAGAGGAGGGAGAGGCGCGTTTCACCCGCGACGGCGGGATGAAACGACGCCGTGTCGAGAAAAGAGCAGTAGCTCAGTCACCGTCGGTATGTATTAAAGAAAGGAATTAATATGTCAAAAATCATCGGTATTGACCTCGGCACCACCAACAGCGCCTTTGCGTACATGGTTGCCGGTAAACCAGAAGTCATCACCAACAGCGAAGGCGACCGCACGACTCCATCTGTTGTCGCTGTCACGAAAAAAGGCGACCGCCTAGTCGGCAAAGTCGCTCAGCGCCAACGCGTGACGAACCCTAAAAATACAATTTATGGTATTAAACGCCTGATCGGCCGCAAATTCGACGACAAAGAAGTGCAGCGCGACCTTGACATTATGCCATACAAGATTGTCAAGAAAGGCAACGGTGTCGCGGTTGAAATGGATGGCAAAGAATACACTCCAGAGGAAATTTCAGCCATGATTCTCTCAAAAATCAAGGCTGATGCCGAAGCTTTCCTCGGTGAGAAAGTTACTGAAGCGATTATCACTGTCCCGGCCTATTTCGACGATTCTCAACGCCAGGCGACTAAAGACGCTGGCAAAATCGCTGGTCTCGAGGTGAAGCGTATCATCAACGAACCGACCGCAGCCGCTCTCGCCTATGGTCTCGAGAGTAAAAAAGACGAGAAAATTGCCGTTTTCGACCTCGGTGGTGGTACTTTTGACGTGAGTATCCTCGAACTCGGCGATGGCGTCTTCGAGGTGAAATCTACCAACGGCGATACTCACCTCGGTGGTGAAGATTTTGATAATATCATCGTCAACTTCCTGCTCGACGAGTTCAAGAAGGAATCTGGCATCGACATCAAAGATGACGCCGCCGCTATGCAACGCGTGAAAGACGAAGCCGAAAAGGCGAAGAAAGAACTGAGTAGCGCCAAGGAAGTCGAGATCAACCTGCCATTCTTGACCGCTGATGCAGATGGTCCGAAGCACTTTGAATACACTTTGACCCGTGCGAAACTCGAAGAGCTGGTCAAACCTCTGCTCGAGCGCCTCGCTGGCCCGGTCGAAAAGGCTCTGAAAGATGCGAAATTGACCGCGAAAGACATCAACGAAGTCGTTATGGTTGGTGGTATGACCCGCATGCCAGCCGTCGTTGAAGAAGTGAAGAAGATTTTCGGCAAGGATCCGATGCAGGGCGTCAACCCTGATGAAGTCGTGGCCGTCGGCGCTGCTATCCAAGGTGGTGTCTTGCAAGGTGATGTGAAAGATGTTCTGCTACTTGACGTTACGCCGCTCTCCCTCGGTATCGAAACCATGGGTGGCGTCAGCACGAAACTAATCGAGCGCAACACTACCATCCCGACGTCGAAATCTGAAGTTTTCTCGACCGCGGCTGACAATCAGCCTCAGGTGGAAATCCACGTCCTCCAAGGTGAGCGTGAATTTGCCGCTGATAACAAATCTCTCGGCAAGTTCATCCTCGACGGCATCGCTCCTGCTCCGCGCGGCGTTCCGCAGATTGAAGTCACTTTCAACCTCGACGCTAACGGCATCTTGAACGTTACCGCGAAGGACAAGGGAACTGGTAAGGAGCAGTCGATCACCATTCAGAACTCTGGCAACATGAGCAAGGAAGACATCGAGAAGGCCCAGCACGAAGCCGAGGCTCATGCCGAGGAAGACAAGAAGAAGCGCGAGTCGATCGACGCCAAGAACCAGCTCGAGAATGCCATCTACCAGGCTGAGAAAATGCCCGACGAGTTCAAGGACAAAATCTCCGAAGATGACGCGAAGGCGATCAAAGACGCCGCTGCTGAAGCAAAGAAGGCCTTGGAAGACGCTGACGCTGACAAGGAAAAGTTCGAAGAGGCGAAGAAAACTCTCGACGCTGTGCTTATGCCTATCGGCGCCAAGATGTACCAGAGCGGCAACGCCAGCAGCTCCGACACTACGAGCGATTCGTCCAGCGATTCATCTGACAATGACAGCGACGCTGTAGAAGGGGAAGTCGTCGACAAGGAATAGTTAGACGCTATCCCGGCCGACCAAGAAACTCTGTTTCCAGGTCAAGATCAGCCCAAAAGGTACCCGCTATCGGGTACCTTTTACCGCACATCAAGTCTGTGATCAGCGAATCTATTGACATATTCCGTAATATGATATAAAATACAAACATCACCATAGCCGGACTAGCCTAAGGTTCTTGTACCGACCGCGAATGCCGGTTTTTTTGATAATCACTTCTTAGCGCGAGATTTACGTGACGAACGTGATGGACGAATACTCTTTTCAATCGTCTTGAGCGGCAGAATAAAATCGGTATAAGGTCTCAAAAGTTTTGAATAAATCGCCGTAGGTGTAATAACTTTCAAAAGCTTGTCGTTTTTCTTCAAGTAATCTATCAAACATGCAAAATCGCCATCACTCGACACGATTACAGCTTTGTTATAATTCCCAAACTCAATTGCCGCAGCGTGCAAAACTAGTTCAGCGTCAACGTTACCCTTGACCGTCTGCCTGTCATCCTCAAGGTAGGCAACCGTGGGCTTAAAAACTAATGTAAAACCAGCAGATTGTAACATACTGTATAGTCCAGTATTTGTGGGAACATACCCAATAAACAAAAACGCTTTCTTAACTCCCAAAGTGTTGCGCAGATACAGCCGTAGTCTACCGTAGTCAAATTAGAGCCCTTGGTCAATGGCTCCATGGTATAAGTTATTCCCGTCGATAAAGGCAAAATTATTTTCCATATCTCCATTATATCATAGAACGCATAAAATTTACCATATTCACTTTTCAAAAAACCGAACAAACCTCTTAATAAACTAAAATATTAGAACATCTTCCTTCAAAATAGTTAAAGAATTTTACTAAAAATGTCAAATAACCATACAAATCTATTGACAAAAACAGATATCTGTGCTACAATAGAAAGAGAAGCCCTAATTTTTGGGCAGTTTTTTAATAAAAAGATTGAGAAAGGGGTGTTTTTCAAGTATTAGAGCCGAAAAACTCTAATTTAGCTACTCGACAACTAATTTTCAGCAGAACCAGCAATTCTTCTACTCAGTAGCCCAGAAATTTTCAGCAAGTCAGTAAAGGAGAGAAAAACATGAAAGCATTATTCAGAAATCAAATCCCAAGTGCAACAGTAGATCATTCCGACCAGCAGGCCGCCTACAAAACCCTCAAAGAAGTCGGCGACGGCGTCGCAATCGTTTGTGGTGTAGCCTGGGGAATATCAGCTTTACTCGGCGGCATGATGCTCCCGCAAGCTTACGGCGCCCAGATCCTTCTGATGGGTCTGCTCGCTTCCATAGGCGGAGCTGCTTGCGCCATCGGTGCTGCGATCCCACTGTACCATCCGCAGCTTCGCACCGCCAGCGCAGTGCTTTTTATACTCAGCATCGGAGCGATCGTCGTCTGCTTCAAGTTTAGCCAGAGCAGCGTGGAGGTTATCTTCTGCCTGGCACTTTTTGCTGAGGCGGCGGTAGGGCTCATCGCTCAACACCTCCACTACTACGGGAAACGACACCTGGAATCCTAGTCGCCATCTTTCTCGGTCTGTCTCCGGGCTAGCTAGCCCACCACAAGAGCTGCCATCTGGCAGCTCTTCGAAGTTTTTAACGGTTTGTTTCTTGCTCCCGCCCTAACACTGCGAACTGGTCGTAATACCGCTGAATTTGCTCAGGAGTACTCTTTATTTCGCCACCCAAGACAACGCTACAAAATTCTTCTCTTGCTCGACACACTTCGCGCATTTTACCCACTTCTCCACGGTCTATCGCCTCAATTGTCAAGTCAAACAACTCCAACGCCCGTCGAAATGCCCCCTGGAATCTCGCTGGTTTATCGGCTTTCTGCCATTTTAGCGTACGTGAGACCTCACTACCGATATTACCCATCTGCAAGGCAAATGACATTTCGCTCCAACGCCCCGCCGCTAACTCCTTATGTTCTACTCGATCCATTTTTCTATAATCTCCGCAATTTTCGCCCGAATTTCCGTTCTACATCCACGACCCCCTTTACCATCATTCCGTCGAACATTACCTCGGCATTTTTCAGGTCTGCCCTAGTCAACCTCTCTTTCAAAATTCTCATATCTTAATTATACCGCAGTTTCTCCGTTTCTTGACCACCCGAACCTTCCAAAGCTATAAAACTATTGACAAAAATACCAATCTGTGCTACAATGGAAACATAAGGCTCTGAGAAATCAAGCCTTCGCACCCATTTTCATAGTTCAAGACCTCACCAAACGGTCTAATTTGGCTTGAATCCCTCAATAGCCCCAAACCTGTTCGAGCCCAGCTAAACCGTTTGGTCTTGCGTTTCATTATCGCACCAGCGTTTACATAAATACAACTGAATATAGAAAATATGCTGGCGAGCATGGTACGCAGAAGGAGGAAAGAGCATGAGAAAAGAGAAAAAATTTGAAAAAGGAATGATGATTGTAGGGGCTATCACGGTAGCTTTATTGCTGGTCTGCGGCATCGGTCTCGCCGTATGCCACGCCCAGTGGGGCTTCGCCCACGAGGCAAAAATTGCCAGCGTACTCGGTATAGTGGGTGGCGTTATCTTTGCCATCGGCTTGTACGCTACGCTTGCACTATCGTCTACGGGCCCGGTTCGGGCACTAAGCGCCGTCTGTGCAGTTTCCGGTCTGCTGTTCGCCATCGCTCTGGCATATAGGATTTGGCCGCTCTACGAGCTGGTTGGTGCTGGTCTGTCGATCTTCTTGTCGCCAGCTATGGCCGTATTCCTGCTCAGCCAGAGATCCGTATATAGGCGCCAGCGAGAGCTTGACGAAGAGTACGCCCGGGCAGTCCAGGCAGAACAGAAATACAGGTCTCACCTGAGGCGAGTGAAGTAACCCTCGCCTCAAGTCATCATCATCATCATTCCAAATTTCTGTCGAGCACCCCAGTTTCATCGGGGTGCTTTTGCCTTTTCAGCCCAAATCCCCATCAAAAAAGAAGGCAACCTATTGTCCAATACTGGACGCACTTCCCTTCAATAACCCTATAATATACCATTTTCACTTAATTTCAATAGTGCTCCATATTACATCATATAAAATCCCTCGAAGACAAACCCGAAAACCACAAAATCCCATAATTACAACTACAAAACTCGCCCCTGTTATTTCCGCAAAAACTCGCCAAAATTACAAATTAAGCATAAAAAGTATTGACATTTTTGACGATGTGTGCTACAATGGAACCATAAGCTTGATAAGGCTTATGGAAGACGGTTATATTTATATAACCCCTAGTTCTACCGAACTAGGTTCCAGGGCTTAGAAGCTTAAGTACATTAAAACCCAATAGGAAGTTGTAATAAGTAAAGCCTAGCACTGTCTAAAATGCTCTAGCTTTTATATTACCTCTAGAATTTCGTTTTAGCTTATCCTAAACCTAGCGGGTAGCATTGAGACTATAACTCATCTCGATAAACCAAACATTCATGAACTCGAGATGAAGAATTTGTGGTTTCGATGCTACCTGATAGGGGAGCAGGAAACTAAAACAGAAAAAGAGCCCTGAGGAGGGGCAAGGAGGTATATTATGAAGGAGTTATTTAATCGCGATGGTGTAAGATTGCAGGCGGAGGCTTTAAGACAGAAGTGGTATGGCTACTCCGAAATGGAGTCAATCTCCGTGGAAGAGTTTTTGGCAGATTTGCCGCATTGTCCGAACACGGACAATATCGCGGAGTTGTGCCGCAGCCTGAAGGAAGATAAAGTTTATGAGATCAGAGAGGTGAGCCTTAATCGCGGTGATTCGATGCCCTGTAAAAGCTACACGATGATATCAACCTATCACCAGACATTTGTTGTGTCTGGTAGGGGGTCATACTCTTCAAAAGTCGTGTTTTCGCACGACGGCGAGGAACTGTTCAATATTACCAACCACGCCAAGGTAACGGTAATCATCGGCTAATCTCGCTGTGGGCCCTGGCTCCATACAACTGAATATTGGATCACAACCCTAGGACCGCGCATCAGAGAATGTCGCACTATGGCCCTAGGGTTTCCTTGTTGTCTAATGAACGGGCTGTCCTAGCTCCCCAAAAAAATCCAAACCCCAAAATGCCCAAATCACCCAAACCCCAAAATGCCCAAATCACTCAAACCCCAAAATGCCCAAATCACTCAAACCCCAAAACCAAATCATCCAGATCCCAAAAAGCCCGAACCCATATTTACCCCTAATTCTCCGTTCCGTGTTATAATCACAAAAAGGAGCCATCATGGAAAAACTATTTCTTGTCACCAACCCTGGGTCATCATCCCGCAAATATGCCCTCTATCACGACGACGAGCGCCTCATCTGTTCGCTTCACTTTGAGACCGAGAATAAATCCCTCATCTGTACTCTGAAGCGTACCGACGGCTCCTCGGTGAAACTGACCGACGGTTTCAAGCGTATCGCCGACACCATCCGCTACACGCGCGATATCCTGCTCAAGGAAGGTTATCTGAATGATGGGGTTGAAATTGCTGCTATTCTCGCTCGTGTTGCTGCCACGGGCGAATTTTTCTCTGATGACCACATCGTCGATGAAGATTGTCTCCGCCGCCTTGAAGAGGAAAAGCGCCGCGCCCCGCTCCACGTCCCGGTAATCGCCGCCGAAATCTCCGAATGTCTCAAAACTTTCCCCGGCACTCCAGTAATTACGATTTCCGACTCGCATTTTCATCACACTCGCGACGACGTGCATAAATATTATGCTATTGACACTGAGCTAGCCGATCGCGCCGAGATTAAGCGTTATGGTTATCACGGCCTCTCTATGGGCGCCGTGCGCAACTTCATGCGCGACGAAGGCATCCTCGCGCCTCGTGTCGTGGCCTGTCACCTCGGCTCTGGCGCCTCTGTCACCGCGATCAAAGACGGTTATTCTTTCGACACTACTATGGGCTATACCCCGCTCGAAGGCGTCATGATGGCTACCCGCTGTGGCGATCTCGACCCCGCCGCTGCCTCCGCCATCCAGCGTGAGCTCGGTTTCACCGAAGAAGGTCTCGAGGAATATCTCAACCGTCAATGTGGCCTCCTTGGTGTTACCGGTAAAACCAACGACATGCGCGAAGTGATCGAACTCCGCGACAACAGCGACCCGCGCGCCGAACTCGCTTATGACATGTATATCTACCGTATCCAGCGCGCCATCGGCGAAATGGCTGCCGCCATGCATGGCCTCGACGCCCTCGTTTTCACCGCCACCATCGGCGAGCGCAATGCCATGATCCGTCAAGACATCGTTGCTGGCTGTGGCTACCTAGGTCTCGTCATTGACCCAGCGAAAAATAAGGCTGGTCTCGGCGACGCTCGCTACGTCAACGTCGCCGCTAAAAAGTCGCTCCCGATTTATGTCATCCAAACCAACGAGACCGACGCCATGATCCGCCGCGCCAAAATCCTCCTCGGCGAGCAACAAAAACAACAAAAGCAAGCTCAGCAAAAACCAGCCAAGCAAAAGTAGCAAAAGCAAGCCCAGCAAAAGTAGCAGAAACAGACTAAACAGCTCAAGTAGCCCAAGCAAGCTCAGCAAGCAAAAATAGACCTCCATTCAGGGGTCTAGCTTGTCAAAAAACATTGGCCAGCCCGCAGGCTGGCCAATCCCTATAATGTACTTAGAAGTCTCCACGTCATTCGTCGGCGATCTCGCGCATGAGCTTTACCGACGCCAGCTTATAACGCACCGCTATTAGAAGCAGCGCAATAGCGCTCACGGCAAACACTACCACCGTCCAGACAATCGGCGCCGGCAAGTGCTCCAGTATGAATTCTGACGCCGACCCCACGACAAGCGTGAAAACCGCCGCGACTGTAGCTAAGGCCATGCCAATCGCGCCAAATACGTACGCCTTCGTTAGCAGCACCTCATAATTCTGCTCTTTTGTCATCTTTTCACCCCCCTTCGAAACGGTAGAATAAATTTTGATTTTCGACAACTTTTAGCCACCAAAAATCCACCAACCTTATCAAAATGACGAGGCTCTACTTCCATTATAACACACATCGCAACAAAAATCAAGCATCTTTGCGTATTTTATTGCTAAAACAGGGAATTATGCTAAAATATCACTCATGAATGACCAAGTCACCCCTGCCGAAACCGCCGAGCTCCTCCGTCTCGCCGAGCGCTGCCTCGATCAGCCGGGCGATTTTGTCGAATTGGGCTGTTATCGCGGCGATACCTCTGTCCTGCTTGGTAAACTTCTCCAAAAAACCGCTGAACAAAAATCTGCTGGACAAAAATCTAACGAGCGAAAAACTACTGAATATAAATCTGCCAAACACCTCTGGCTTTACGATTCCTTCGCTGGCTTGCCCACCAAGACCGCCGAAGATTCCTCCGGCGCCGGCGCCAATTTTCAAGCCGGCGAGCTACTCATTACCAAACGCGCAGTTATTGACAAACTGCGCAAAAATGGCCTCAAAATCGCCAATAATCCCAGAACTTTCAACAATCCTGAAGGTATCGGCACCGCCGAAGGCGCCAATCGTCCTCAAAACCTCGACCAGCCGTCCTCGAATCAGCCCCTAAATCAGCCATCTTCGGCAGTCATCGTCAAGAAAGCCTGGTTTGACGACCTGGCGGCGGCCGATTTACCCGCCGAAATTGCTTTTGCTTTTCTCGACGGCGACCTCTATTCTTCGATCAAAACCAGCCTTCATCTCGTCGCGCCCCGTCTTGCCCCGCAAGGAATTATGGTCGTGCACGATTATAATAACCCCGAACTCCCCGGCTCGGCTCGCGCCGTCGACGAATGGCTGCGCACCCATCGAGAATTTTCGCTGAGTGTCCGTCACAGTCTAGCAATCCTCCGCCGAGTGTGCTAATATTGTACAAGGTAGTGGCGACAGTTCTTTTAAGTGCGCGGAGAAAGGAGGATGAGTTATGGTTTTAACGATTCATTTACTTAATAAACCGTTAGTTCAAATAGAAATTGCTCCTTCAAAGAAGAAGCAATAACCTAACTTTCTAAATCCTATTCTACCAAACCCTTTCATCAACGTCAAGACTTCTTCAAAGTCTAGCTATATCACGATATGGCTCAAGGACCACTACCGCTAAAGAAAGATATTTTTATGGCAAAGAGAGATTATTACGAAGTTTTGGGCGTATCGAAAAACGCGTCCGACGATGAGATTAAAAAGGCTTATCGCAAGCTGGCAATCAAGTATCACCCTGACAAAAACCCAGGCGATAAGGCAGCTGAGGAAAAGTTCAAAGAAGTTTCCGAGGCACATGAAGTCTTGTCAGATAAACAAAAGCGTGCGCGCTATGACCAGTTTGGACATGCGGGCGTCGGCGGTGCGGCCGGTGGCCGCGCTGGCAATCCGTTTGGGGGCGGCGATTTCAACTTTAATGGTCAGAACTTCAACTTTGACTTCGGTGGCGCCGGTGGGCTCGATGACATCCTGGGCTCGATCTTTGGTTTTGGCGGCGGCCAGCGCCGACGCCCCACTCGCGGTGCCGATCACCGTGTCGGCGTCACGCTCGATTTTGAGGAAGCCGTCTTCGGTACCACGAAATCAATTCCTGTGAATGGCAAGAATATCAAGGTCAAAATCCCCGCCGGCATCGACGACGGCATGTCCATTCGCCTGCCGGGCAAAGGCGGTGAAGCTCCTAAGGGCGGCACCCCAGGCGACCTCTACGTTGTTATTCGCGTCAAGCCTCATAAACGCCTCACGCGCGAAGGCAGCATTATCCTCTCCGAAGCCAAAATTTCCATGGTCGATGCCGCGCTCGGCACTACTATTGACGTCGAAACCGTCGATGGTGATGTCCGCATGAAAATCCCCGCCGGCACCCAATCCGGCACGCCATTCCGTCTCTCCGGTCACGGCGTACCGCTGATGCGGAGCGACGGCGATCGCGGTCCGCACATCGTTACCGTCATCGTCGAAACCCCGAAGAACCTCACCAAGCGCCAAAAAGAACTTCTTGAGGAATTCCGCGGCACCAAAGGCAAAAAGCGCGGGTTTTGGGGTTGAATCCCACGGTTAAATCATCAGGGTATCCGCCTGATATGACCTGACTTATATTGACAAAATAGCTCACCTGTGCTACAATGATAACATCTCGGTGGAGAGTCGAGAGCGTTTTTGAAGCAATATTAAACACTAAATTATATCATTAGTATGAAAGAACTCCGTACAGTTGGTAGCAACACTATTATTAAGGTTGCCGGCATCCCTAACATCCCCGCCAAAGTCGACACTGGTGCTGACTCTTCGTCTATTTGGGCGAGTAGTATTACTGTTAACCCGGATGGCATCCTTGAATTTACGCTTTTTGGGCCTGAAAGTCCTTTCTACACCGGCGAAAAGCTTACCGCTAGCAGTTTTCGCGTCCAAAAAGTGCGCAATTCAATGGGCGGTCTTGATGTTCGTTACCATACCCAATTGCCAATTGTGATCCGTGGTAAACGTCTGCGTGCCAATTTTACTCTTTCTGACCGTAGTAAAAATAATTTTCCTGTGCTAATTGGTCGTAAAACGCTCAAGAACCGTTTCCTCGTTGACGTCTCGCGAGTTGGTGTTCAACGCCCCCCCAAGATGGATAACTCTAAACTCAACTCGGAGTTGCAGTCCAATCCGCAAAAATTTCATCGTAAGTACATGGAGGATAAAATAATATGAAAATCGCCATCCTGTCAAACGGTAATGCCAACTACTCGACCAAACGGCTAGTTGAAGAGGCTAAGAAACATGGCCATCAAGTTCGTGTAGTGAAATACAAAAATTGCTATTTGTCACTCAATGAGAAACATCCAGATATTTTTTACAAGGGAGAAAAACTGCCAAAATATGATGTAATTATCCCACGAATTGCCAACTATATGACGCGTTATGGTAGCGCTATTGTCCGCCAATTTGAGATGCAAGGCGTCTGGACGGCGTCTAGTTCGATCGCCATCATGCGCTCGCGTGATAAACTACGTTCACAGCAAATTCTCACCAAAGCTAGCATTGACACTCCGAAGACTTTAGTTTCTCGCAACACTACCGACATTGACGATTTGCTCGAGCAGATTGGTCTGCCAGTTATTATTAAACTCGCCTCTAGTACGCACGGTAACGGCGTGGTGCTCGCCGAGACCAAAAAGGCGGCCAAATCCGCGCTCCAAGCCTTCTATTTATACAATGAAGAAGGCACAAACATTCTGCTCCAAGAGTATGTCAAAGAGTCAGCTGGCACCGACATTCGTGCTTTCGTGGTTGGCTCGCGTGTGGTGGCTAGCATGAAGCGTCAATCGCTCGACGATGATTTTCGTAGCAATTTGCACAAAGGCGGAGGCGGTGTTAGCGTAAAACTTACTCCAGAAGAAAATCGTATCGCCGTCAAGGCCGCAAAAGCCATGGGGCTACACATCGCCGGTGTTGATTTGATGCGTTCGAACCGCGGTCCGCTGGTGCTCGAAGTAAATGCTTCACCCGGCTTTGGCATTGAGAAGGTCACTAAGCGTAATGTTGCCGAGAAAATCATTGATTATGTTGAACACAATGCTACTCGTCGCAACTCTAAAGACAAGATTGGTGCCTAGCTGTCAAGTACTAAAAACATATAGAAGAATCTGCGAAACTGGCAAAAACTGAGGGTTCAATGCTTGCCAGTCATAAAAGTTTTTGTTATGATAAACACAAACAATTATAAATTCGCTTTTAGCGGCAGAAAGATAAACATGAGAAAAACCAAAATCATTAGCGTTGCAGCAGTTCTAACCTTGGCGTGCGCTGTTTTCATCCCAACCGTCAGCAGTTTTGCTCTCGGAACTGCTGAAGATCAGAGCCCCGTCGGCAATCAAAACTCGGTTTCAACCTCGTCAGATTATCAATCCCTACAGATTCTACTTGGCCGGGTCTATCTCATCCCCGATTATGCTGCAAATCCCGCACTCAGCGTCCTTGTCAATCGAGCAGAAGCACTGAGCGAAAACTCTGACCCAGCCGAGATTGCGCTTGTCCGAGAGCAGCTAACCAGTCTCGTTGCCTCTATCCCAGCCAGCACAGCCTACGATGTCGGCCCCACTAGCGATGGTTCTGGTAGCGGTGGCGGCAGTGGCGATCCAGCTGATGAGTTTGAAGACAAGCATGAGCCGACAAGCCCTCAATCCGGTTCAAATTCATCCCAGACTACGAACCAAGATCCGCAGGTATCAACCTCCTCTTCAAATAAGCGCAGTAATTCGGGCGCTGCTCCAAACACTGGTGTCGCCGACCATGCTGCAGCTGCGAACGCCGTCGCTAGCTCAACTATTTTTGCTGTGGCCGGCGTTTTGGCTACGCTCGGCTTCTGTCTATATCGCCACCATACTGCCAAAAAATAAACCTCGGTCAGCCCTTGATTTTATTGGCAAAGACTGCTATAATTGTTGGAACGGTGGATCATTAATGATAAAAGTATGATTTGGGTGGGCATGAGGAGCGTGCCCGGTGAAAAAGCAACAACTTTTTGGCATCTTGGCTTTGATGATGGCGCTTGGAATGAGCTTCCCAGCGAATACTTTTGCTGCGCACGAATCAGCCGCCGAAACCGGACCTCTGCCCACTCAGGTGCGAGAGGATGAAGAAGAAGACGAAGAAAAGGATAAAGATAAAAACAAAGATAAGTACAGAGATCGCGACCAACATCAGCAGCGCAACGCTGTTGTCGTCGGTGGTAATATTGACGATGCCGGTGCTGGTGTCGATGATACTGACATTTTGGCCGAAAACGACGCTTTAGTCGAAGACGGCACCTTGCCGATGGACGACGAAATTAACCCCGGCATGGTTAGCAGTTACGCTGATCTAATCACTGTGCTAGACGACCCGACTTTTGCTAACATCGACACGATTCGTCTGGTGAATGATATTATTGTCGACGGCGACATTCAGATTGCGCGCGAACTCCCTATCACGCTCAACCTTAATGGTCACAGCATCATTTCATGCGGTAATGGTATGGTTGGCCAAGAAAACGCCCGCGTGATTGACGTCGAGCATGGTGAAATTGCTATTATTGGCGAAGGCAGTATCATGGCTATGGGGCCGGGCGGCATCGCGATTAGTGTCAAAGGCTCAATCAACCAGTCAACCGCGAATTATGCTAAAGTTATCATTGGTGAACAAGTTCGTCTACATGCACCCAATTCTTATGGCATCGCAATTGGTCAAGGGTCTAGTGCTGCTTATGGTGTTTCGATCGATTTGTATGGGAATATTAGCGCCCAAGACGGCATCTATGTCGCTGGCAGCGTGCGGGGTGCCGGCGACAATGCCCCTGAAATTCAGCTTGCCGACACTTCGGTCGTCAATGCTGAAGATACGGGCATTGTCGCCGCTGGTTTTGCCAATTGGCGTTGCGGCGCCAGCACAATTTCTAGTTCCACCGGCGTCAAGGCCTATGCTGGCAATCTTACTTTTGCTGGGACCAACGTGCTAGCCGGTGGGGAAGATTTGTCCGGTGATGGTGCTGGCGCCGCCTTCCTGTTCGGCGGCGAATCTCCCGAAAACGTCAATGTCGTGATCGACGGCGGTGTTTACACGAGCAGCAAGGAATATGTCTTTGCCGATTATGGTAGTTTGAGCGCCCTCGGTACCAATCTTGAATCGCTTGAAATCAAAGATGGTCAGTTTACCAGCCCAGTCGGCATCTTTTATGGTTTCGATATCCCTGCTGAGTATCCTGACGACGGGGAATTAGTCCCTGGAGTCATGATCCGTGGTGGAAATTTCAACGCCGACGTTGATGAATTTCTCGCTTCTGGCATACATCTCGAAGAAACCGATGATGGCCGCTGGATTGCAGTCGACGAAGCCGCTTTGCAGCTCATCGAAGCCAAGGCAGAGCTCCAGGCCATCGTTGATCTTGCTCGTGCTAAAGAAAAAACCTACTACACTGCCGAAAGCTACCAAAAACTTGTCTCCACGCTGACAGATACAACACAGCTACTTAGCCAAAACAACTTAACGCTCAGCCAAATTGACGCCGCTTCCATTGAGCTGAATAAAGCACTTGATGCCTTGGGACTCGCTGACAATGCCGAACTCAACGAAATCGTTGCCGCCCGTCAAGAACTCACCGAAGCTATTTCCGCCGCTCGGCGGCTCGACCCCGACAAATACAATTCGGATGACTATCATGATTTTATGGAACTGATTGCTGAGGCTGAAATCTTGCTAGCTGAAGAAAATGCCAGCGCTAACGACCTCCAGAGTATGCTAGGCGAAATCGACGCCATGCGCGAAATTCTCCTCATTTTTGACGAAGAACAAGCCTTTACTACGGCCAAATTGGCGCTTGAAGAATTGGTCGACGAGGTGAACGCTGCTCTCTCCGAAGTCGATCCAAGCGATACAGTTTACGATGAACTGCGCACTACCTTAGTTGAAGCCGCCAGCTTATTAGCTAATAATGCTGCTGGTGTCAGTTCAGACGAGCTTGAGGACGCCTACTCTCATATTAATGCCCTCAAAGAAGCCTTTTTCCCCGCAACGCTTGTTGAGTTTGCTCAAACCGCAGACTCTGATCTAGAAGATTTTGAGAATCCCGATCTTGAAGATTCCGATCAAATAATGGGTTCAAATCAAACAACAGTCCTCGCTAGCTCAGCGGAAAATCCAGCCTATTTCGAAACTCTCGACCATTCTGAAAACCAGCCAGAGAATCAGCCCGAGAAACGTCCTGAGAATCAGCCTGAGAAACGTCCTGAGAATCAGCCCATGGAACAACCTGAGGACCAGCCAGAAACTCCCGCCTCAACCACCGACAAAACCCTCGGTGAGCTGCACCACGGCCTCGCCGAGATGTTGTCTGCTGTCGCCGACCTAACGCTGGGTGATTATCGTTCGGAATTTACTTCACAATATTATGATTTACAGACGGCCATCACCGAAGCAAAGGAACTTTTGGCGAACGAAGCCACGGCTAATGCCGCCACCCTCGCTGAAATTATGAACAAGATCCTTGTCGCTACCAGCGGTCTGCGAGACATTAATGAACCCGACAACTCCGTCCTCGCAATCCCGACCCAATCTCCCCAACCAGTTCAGCCGCTTCCGCATATTCAATCCAGCGCTCCCGCTCAACTCGTCACACCAGAACCAGAGGTGTCCGCGCTCGACACTTCGATTCTCAGCGAAATCATCGCCCAGATCGCCCGGCTTGACTCGAACAAATACACTGCTGCCAGCTACTCCCAAATCCTCACCATTCTCGGACAGGCTAAAACTGTACTCGCTAATCCCGCTTCTCGCCAAGCTGACATTGACCAAATCGTCCTCGGCCTTTATCGCGCAACTACCAACCTAGTCCCGAATAGTCCAGCTTCTGCGAGCGTTTCAACTTCTACTTACTCATATAGTTCAGCCAGCGCTGGTCGCAGCAGTGCGAATTTTGATAACGTTCCTGCCGCTAGTAGCATTTCCGCCACTTCTTCCGCTTCACTCCCGACTGCGGGCGGCGACGCTGTCACGCCTAGTCTCATGATGAGCGCTCTCGCCGGCATCTATACTGGTCTCGCTATGTACCGCAAAAGCCGCGTCGCCGCCAAAAATGCCAAGCTCGCCCGTCGCCGCACCCGTCAACATATATAATATATACAAAATCCACTTTTTATCATGCTTGTGTTTGCTAATTTTGTCCAAAAACGCATATACTGCATGATATGCTACATTCCGCACCAAGACTACCCATCCTCCACTTCTTCCGGTGGCTGAACCGCCCCATCCATCCGTCCTGGCTGCTTTACGCCAGCCTTTGCGGCTTCATCCTCGGTCTCAGCCTTTGCCTCGTGACCAACACTTTTTGGGTCACCTCGCCACTTTGGCTCGTAGCGGCCTCCCTCGCAATACTTTTTAGTATCCTCATTCCGCACCGTTATCTCCTCGCTCTAGCTCTGCTCGCCGGCGCTCTGCTAGGGAACTTTCGCATCACGCCTGAATTAGCTAGCCGAGCCTATTTCGCTCAGCTCGCCGGTAGTGAAATCACCATCACCGGCCAAATCTCCGAAGATCCCGACCTGAGCGAAGGGAAAGTTGTACTTCGCCTCTCAAATCTCCGTCTCAAGAATTCAAACTCACCAAATCCATCGTCAAACCTATCAAATCCGCCAAATCCATCGTCAAACTCGTCAAGCCCACCAGGCTCATCACTCGAAAATGACAGTCTAGCGCTGAGTGGCACGCTCTACGCTCAACTTTCCGGCCGACAAACTGATTTTCTGCGCTCCGACGTCGTCACTCTACACGGCAAACTGAACGCCGGTTTCGGAACTTTCGCTGCTGTCATGTATCGCCCAGAAGTCACTGCTATCGAACGCGCCATCCCGGGCGACATTTTTGCCACCATCAAGCAGAATTTTGCCACCGCCGTCCGTACCTATCTCCCTTCGCCCGAAGTCGACCTCGGTCTCGGCTATCTCATGGGCATGAAAAATGGCCTCTCCGAAGACTTTGCCAACACTTTGCGGCTCGTCGGTATGACGCACGTCGTCGTCGCATCTGGCGCCCATCTCGGCATCATCGTCGGCTTCGTCAAAAAACTTTTCGGCCGCCTTTCACGTTTTGCTGAATTACTCTTCTCTCTCCTTATGATTACCGCCTTTGTACTTATCGTCGGCTTCACCGCCTCCATGACTCGTGCCGCCCTCGTCACCAGTCTCTCGCTTCTTGTCGGCTATGTCGGTCGCAAATTCACTACGCTCCGTCTGCTTCTTCTGGTTGCTGCTATCACTCTCGCCCTCAATCCACTTTTTCTCCTCAACCTCGGCTGGCAACTCTCCTTCGCTTCTTTCTTCGGTCTACTCGTCGTCCTGCCTCGCCTTCAACGCCAATTTTACGGTGGCAAATCTCCCCCTTGGCTCGCCAGCATGCTCCTCACCAGTCTTGCAACCAGTCTAGTCTGCGCACCGATCCTAATTTATAGTTATGGCGTGATCTCGCTCCTCTCTTTTGTCGCCAATCTCATCATCTTGCCCACCCTACCCTACGTCATGCTTCTAGTTTTTCTCACCGGCGTCACCAGTTTCTTTCCACCTGTCGCCACCTTGCTCGCTCATCTCGCTAAGCTCCTGCTCGATCTTCACATTTTTGTCGTCAACTATCTCAGTGAGCAAACCATGTTTATCTTCAATTTACCGACTGGCGACCTCAAAATTTTCTCGATCTACCTATTTCTTGCATTATATTTAATTTTTCCTACCTGTCTGCGGCATTTTCGGCAAAATTATGCTATAATAAAGTCAAGATGCAAGTTAATTCTGAGGCCGAGATGATGGATTTTGGGCGCGCTCTCGCCAGCGTGCTGACTTTGCCTTGCGTAGTCGAGCTGCGCGGCGACGTTGGCGTTGGCAAAACTACTTTTGTGCGCGGCCTCGCCGCCGGTCTAGACATCGCAGAACCCATCACCAGCCCCAGCTTTACGATTTCTAAACGTTATGCTCTGCCAAAGGGCGGGGAATTGGTGCACTACGATTTTTATCGTCTCGATGACCCCGGTCTGATGTCAAGCGAACTTGCGGATACTATTTCGCAGCCCAATTCGCTCGTCTTGATTGAGTGGGGCGGTGGCGTACGAGACTTACTCCCGGATGACGCAATTCGTCTCGATTTCGCCCTTCAAGACGATAATTCTCGCCTTGTTACTACTGATTCACCTCTGGTCCAAAGCCTGTGGAAAACTTGTGGAAAAAATCCCGAAACCTGTGGAAAAATGAACAAATCTTGTGTACAAACCTGTGGAAAACTCTCAAAAACTTCCCAAAATTCCGATCAAAATGACCAAAAGTCAGTCCAAAACGACAAAAACCGTCCAAAAACCAACCAGAAAGGTCTAAAATGATCAAAATGTATCTTGACACTTCAACCAATATCATCCATCTTAAACTTGACGACCAGATTTATGAATGGGATGCCGGTCGCGACATGGCACTAAATCTGCAAAAATATATCGCTGATCAACTAGCTTCCCAGCACAAAACTTGGCAAGACCTTTCTGAAATCACCTTCTTCTCTGGTCCGGGCTCCTTTACTGGTCTGCGTATCGGCGCTGCCATCGTCAATACTCTAGCCGACCAGCTAGGTATCCCCCTTTACGATCACCATGGCCAACCGCACCAAATCATCCTCCCTGATTACGGTCGCCCCGCTAACATCAGCCAGCCACGAAAGTAGCTAAAACATTCTATCGAAACTGGGCGCCAAGCTTACATCGGCGCCTTTTTCTGTGCTTCAATGGCCAAAATACCTCACCTATTTTCATTTTTCAGTCCGAGAGTGTGTTATAATAGACTCGGAATTTTATAATTTTATACATTTTTGTTAACCCCGCTGGTATCAGGAAAATATCAGCAACAACGAGAAAGGTTTATTGTGAATATAATTTTAGTGATTATCGCGCTAATCTTCGGCGCCGTAGTTGGTGCTGGCGCGCTTTTTGCCTACAATAAAAAGAACGAAAACGGTGGCAAAAACCGCGCCGACGATCTCGTTCGCAAGGCTAAAAATGAGGCCTCAGACATCGTTTTGAAGGCTAAGAACGACGCCGCTGACATGGCTGCTCGCTCCCAGCAGGAAGAAGCTGAGCGTCGCCGCGAATGGAAAAACACTGAGCATCGCCTCAGTGAGCGCGAGAATAATCTCGACAACAAATTGGATCAACTCGAAAAGAAAACTGAGCGTCTTGCCAAGGAAGAGAAAGAACTTGACGACCTGAAGACTGAAGTGCGTGATATTCGCAACCGTCAGCAGGAAAAGCTCGAAAAGATCGCCGGTCTTTCGAAAGAAGCCGCCCGTGAAAAGCTCATGCAAATGACCGAGCGCGACATTAAACAGGATCTCGCTGGCCTCGTTGCCAAAGAGCAGAAAGAAATCAAGCACGAAGTTGACGAAACCGCCCAAGCCATTCTTCTCACTGCTATGGAACGCATGTCTTCCGAAGTCACGGCCGATCGCACCGTCACTGCCTTGAAGCTCCCCGATGACGATATGAAGGGTCGCATTATTGGTAAGGAAGGTCGCAATATTCAGGCCTTGCAACGCGCCACTGGTGTCGATATCATGGTCGACGATACTCCCGGCATGGTCGTACTTTCGAGCTTTGACCCGATTCGCCGCCAAGTTGCTCGTTATGCCTTGGAACGTCTCATGAAAGATGGCCGTATTAATCCGAGTTCCATCGAAGAGGCTGTCGCCAAGGCGGAGCGTGAAATCGAGAAAGAAGTCGTGCGTGCCGGCGAGGATGCTGCTCGTGAAGTTGGCGTCGTCGGTATCCCGCGCGAGTTGATTCACTTACTCGGTGAACTTAAATTCCGTACTAGCTACGGTCAGAATGTCCTCTTGCACTCCGTCGAAATGGCCCATATTGCGGGCATGATTGCTGAAGAAATTGGCGCCAACAAGCGCGTCGCGAAGACCGCCACGCTTCTCCACGACATTGGTAAAGCCGTCACTCATAAAATCGAAGGCAAACACGCCGAAATTGGCGCTGAACTAGCCAAAAAATACGGTATGCCCGACGATGTTGTTCACGCCATGGCGGCCCATCACGATGATATTGAAGCCACTACGCCCGAAGCTGTAATCGTCAAGATTGTCGACTCACTCTCTGCCGCTCGTCCCGGTGCTCGCAATATTTCTGCCGAAAATTTCGCTGAGCGCATGCGCGACCTTGAGAATATTGCCACAAGCTTCCCAGGTATCGACAAGGCTTACGCCATCTCTGCTGGCCGCGAAATTCGCGTCATTGTCGAGCCGAAGCAAATTGACGATTTGTCTGCCTTGAAGCTTGCCCGCGACATCGCCAACAAAATCGAAGCCACTATGTCCTACCCCGGCGTGATCAAAGTAAACGTGATTCGCGAGACTCGTGCCGTCGAATATGCCAAGTAGTTCGTCCAATAACTCGCCCCTCAAGTCGCACATCTCTAAACAAACCGTTATTAAGGCAACCCTGATTGCTGTTATTATCGCGGCTTTACTAGGCTACATTTGTTGGGACGTCATTACGAACGGCCCACTTATGCAAATTTTCGCCGAAGGGAACCAGGAAAAACTCCAGGCTACAATCGCTTCATGGGGTATTTTCGCACCACTGTTATATATCCTGCTCCAAATTACTCAAACCGTCATCGCACCCATCCCCGGCCAAGTTGTCGGCGGTATTGGCGGTTATCTCTTCGGCGGGTGGGGCATCCTCTGGACCTTAATCGGTACTTTGATTGGTTGCTACATCGTTTTCCGCTTAGCGCGTCGTTTCGGTCGCCCCCTGCTCGAAAAAATCTTCAAAAAATCTGCCGTCGCTAATTTTGACTTCATCATCAATGCTAAAAGTGCTTCGTTCATCATTTTCGCAATCTTCCTCCTGCCGGGTTTCCCAGATGATATTGTGTGCTATATCGCTGGCCTGACAAACTTGCCCATCCGTCGTCTGGTTTTTCTCGTTGCGCTAGGCCGCCTGCCCACCATTGTTCTGACTAATGTGATTGGTTCTGGTGTCGGTGAAAATCTCACCATGGTCGCGATTGCTTCTGTCGTTGGCGTGCTCATCCTGGGCTTAGCTACTTGGAAGCGTGAATGGCTCATGCAACTTCTAAAAGGCAGTGCTAGCGGCGCCAAGCAGAAAATTGCCCAAAAGAAAGCTCAAGCCCATAAGACTAAAACCCGCCAGTCCGAAGCTAAGCCTCGCCAAGACAACGATTCTCGCCAATCCGAATCTCGCCAACTCGGATCCAACTCTCACCAAGATGAGCCAAATCAATCCGAATAATGGAACAATTCCGGCGCACTGAGCAGCTCGCCTGCCGTCGCATACTTCTCGTAATTCTTGAACCGCAAATATTTCGAATCGTCGTCATCCGCCAGTTTCAGGAGTTCGTCAAAACTTACTGCTAGTACTTCAATTTCTTCCCCCGCATCTAACTTTTGCTCCGCAACCTTTTCTAGCCCGCTTGCCACAAAAGTATAGACCAGCCAATCAATTTTCGCAAAAGGCTGGTTCACGCCAATCAACTTCCAATTCCGAAATTCCAAACCCGTCTCTTCGCGCATTTCGCGTTTCGCGGCCGCTAATTCATCCTCAGCCGGGTTATCATTCCTCCCGCCCGGAAAATCATAAAACCAATCCTTTCGCGGCTGACGTTGACGTGTAATAATCAACTCATCCTGCTCAAGTGTTGTAAAACTTACAACACTTTCCAGCTTTACTCTTTCTTCTGGTGTGACCAAAGCGATAATTTTTACTGTATCCGCTCTACTTAACATTTCGAAAGTCGCCTTCGAGCCATCAAACATCTCTTGTGGCCATTGATAAACATCAAAAATCTCCCCGTGAAATTTCAACTCTGCCCGCTCAGGAATCGTTTTGACATTTTTCGGCACAAAAGTGCGCCGACTCACAGTGTTCATAAATTCTATTATAAATATTTCTGAGAAAAAATAAAGGACCCCTAGTTCGGAGCCCCTTGCATAAGTTGCCGGTAAGCTTGGCGATATAATTCACCATTCGCATGTTGATCAATATGACTTGTGTCAATCTTGACAATTTTAGCATTGGTGAAAAATTTTTCCGTTACGCCTTGTTGAACATAGTCATCTTTCGTACTTACGATCACCCATTTCGTCGCCTTCGACACAGTCGGTGGCGTATTATAAGCCATTGCCACATATTGCGACGAGGTCAAGGCTATCGAATATGGTGCCACACCAGTTGGTAAGAACGGTATATCTGCCAACCATCCCGCCACGACTGAAGCCGCCAAGATTGCTGGCGCTGCGACGAAGGAAATCCCCAGCTTCAGTGGTGGTTTTAGGAAAGCCACTGAAGAACAAGGGTTGATTGCGCAAATTTCGCACTGGTCGCCCATCGCTTGTTCGACGTAGCGCGCGACTTGATCACCCATCGAAATCGTCAGCAGCCGCACCGCGTAGCCCTTTTGTTCAGCGTCGCGTATGATTAACTGCGCCATATTCTTTGGCTTCCAGCCATATTGACTGAAATTCACAAAAGTTATCCCGCCTTTGATTTCTCCCAGCAAGAAGTCGAACGCCGTGTCGGCTTGGTTATAGCAACCACCTATCAGATAATTCATGATTGTCCGCCCGTCGCGACTCTTCGTGCCGTCAACTTCGCGTTCAACCTTCAGCTCACCCGCTGCTGGCGCCACCAATCGCAGTGCCAGAAAACTCAAACAATTTATCCAAAAAATTCGTTTGAGTACTTTCCGCAGCTTCTCACCAATTCCGCCGTTTTCACTCATAAAGAGCACCCCCTTAATTAAAATTCACCCGTATTATACTACTTTTTATAGAAAAATACAACTATCTAAAGCAGATTTTTGATAAAGTTATATAAATCACTCCCTTTTCCATAATCGTTCAAGGCATACTTATCAATTAGATTTTGTTCCCGGAAGCTTTGTAAATTTTCCGCTTCTGGGTCTTGGCAGATTAGCACCGTTTTGCCACCGTGCTGCTTCACAAATTTAAAAACTGGCACATCTGTTAGACCATCGCCAAAGTAAACCACCCCATCACAATTTTCGGGATCTCCATTGATGGCTTGCGCAATTTCTTGTAGGGCGACTACCTTATGGTCGTCATCCATCAATTCTGCGATTCCAGTTGCTTCGCCGTTAGCATCATAACTTAGCGTAGTCGCATAAATTTGGCTGAACAGCGGCGCAATCGCCAACCGTTCGAGATAAGCTTTTGCCCCAGAACTAATCATGTAATTTGCCACACCTTGCTCTTTCAACCAGCGAATAAACTCTGGCACGCCAGGATTCGGATGACGTTCATTTGCGCCGAGACTGATGTTATCATCTGTCAACCTAAACCCAGCATCTCGCACATAGTCCAAAATTGTGAAAATCATCGCTGAATAAAAGTCTAAACCCTTACTAGCCATCAGCTCTTTTACGCGAAGCTTAAACTCTAGACTTCCCAGACCACCTTTCAGCCCACTGTTTTCTAGTATTTTAAAATACGGCAAAGCTTCGGGCGTCAACGTGCCATCAAAATCATAAACCGCAGCCTTCAAACTTTTCAGCTCCTTCCTTTATTTTTCTTGAGTATACCATAATCTGCCTTGCTAGACTAACAGTCATTAAATCTAGAGCAAAAGTTGCATTTTTTCTAATCTATTGATAGAATATAGTGAACTTGAGTTAGTGTTTTACGTTGATTATAATCACAAATCAGTCGGCCCCGATTCGATTTGCCACAAAAGGAGGTTTATGCCAAAAACTACCAAGAAAAAATCGTCCAATAGCAATGCAGCGCGCTGGCTATTTTTTGTCTTTTTGCTACTCTTGTGTTGCTACGGTTTTGCGACCATTTTCACGCCAAACGAAACTGTCACTGAAGTCCCGCTGTCCGACGTGATTTCGAAAGCCAACACTCCGAACAGTGAAATTGAAAAAATCACCGTTGAAGGCAACCGTCTCCGGATTACTTATAAGGGCGAAAAATATCCCACCGAAACTTCTTACAAAGACGCTTCTGGTACGCTTTATGACCAAGGTTTGGTTGACCACTGCGCTGATCTCAGTGGTGGGGAAGCTGAAGCTTGCCATGAAAAATATCCCGTGATTGAATATGTCGAACCGTCTAATTTTTGGGACTATGCTATCAATATTGCCGTCGTGGTTTTGCCAATTATTGTGATCATCATCTTCTTCAGCTCCATGATGCGTCAAGCGCAATCTATGAATAGTCAATCTATGGGCTTCGGTAAAGCTAAGGCGCGTCTCTATGGTCCTGACAAGAAAAAAGTTCTCTTTGAGGACGTTGCAGGGAACGACACTGCGAAGCAAGATCTGGCCGAAATCGTCGATTTCCTCAAAGAGCCGAAAAAATACGAGAAATTAGGCGCCAAAATCCCCCGTGGTGTTCTTCTGGCTGGCGAGCCAGGAACGGGGAAAACCCTCATGGCGCGCGCTGTGGCTGGCGAAGCTTCGGTGCCATTCTTTAGCATCTCTGGTTCTGAATTTGCCGAAATGTTCGTCGGTGTTGGCGCTTCGCGTGTGCGCGATTTGTTTGCCAAGGCTAAGAAAAATGCCCCTTCAATTATCTTTATCGATGAAATTGACGCGGTCGCACACAAGCGCGACGCGCGTGGCGGAGCAGGGCGTGAAGATGAACAGACGCTCAACCAAATTCTGGTAGAAATGGACGGCTTTGACAATGATTCTGGCGTGATTGTGATTGCGGCGACGAACCGCGTCGATATGCTAGACAAAGCCCTGCTCCGTCCTGGCCGCTTCGACCGTCATGTCAACGTCACGCTTCCTGAACGCAAAGACCGCTTGGAGATCTTGAACGTCCACTTCAAGAACAAGCCGAAAGAAAAAGACGTTGACCTTGACGCTCTCGCGGCCAAAACCGCCGGCAGTTCGGGGGCTGATCTTGCCAATATTGCGAACGAAGCTGCCATCACGGCCGCTCGCGAAGGTCACAAGGAAATCACTAATGCCGATTTGACCGAGGCTTTTGAGCGGGTCGCGATCGGCCCCGAGCGCAAGAGTAAGGCTATGAACGATCACGAGCGTAATGTCACTGCCTATCACGAAGCCGGTCATGCCATTGTCGGCCACGTCCTGCCAGATTCTGACCCCGTCCACAAGGTCACGATTATTCCGCGCGGTCGCACCGGCGGCGTCACCTGGTTCTTGCCGCCCGAAGATCGCAGCTACAAAAACATCTACGAGCTGAAAGATATTCTCGCGCGTGCGATGGGCGGTCGTATGGCAGAAAAGCTCATTTTTGGCTCCGATGCTATCACGACCGGCGCCTCTTCCGACCTGAAGAACGTTGCCGAACTCAGCAAGGAAATGATCGTCGAAGAAGGTATGGGGAACCAAACTCGCAACCTTGTCTTCCCCGACGGCAATACTGAATATTATAGTATCGCCACCAGCAAACCATATTCCGAGAAAACTGCCGAATTGATCGACAAGGAAGTCAAGGATCTTTCCGACGAAGCTGCTCGCCGCGCCGAGGAAGTTCTCCGTGCCAACAAACCGGTCCTCGACCGACTCGCCGCCGCCTTGCTTGAACACGAAACCCTCGAAGAGAAGGAGCTCACTCCACTCCTCAAGGACGCCAAGCTCCCGCCTAGCGCCAAACTACACTGACTTTCAATGCTAATTAATTCAGCATAAAAAGAGATAGGCCTAGTTATATAACTAGGCCTATAACATACCTCTACCACCATTGTATCACACTTTTCGTAAAAAATCAAGATATTTTCGGGTTTTGTTCGGATTTTTGCTATTTTTCTATCACAAAAACCCAATTTTCCGTCGTGAAACATTCGTTTTTTCACAAACTCCTGCAAAAACGCTTGACATTTTTTAGATGGCATAAAATTGACTCATAAAACACTAAATTGTGAGGAAAATAATAATGAAGAAAAGCCAAATGCTCGCTTCCATAACTGTCGCCTCAGTTCTGGGTGCCGCGATGCCAGCTATGAATGCCGCTTATGCTCTCGAGTGGGGCGATGGTACTGCCGTCAAAGCTGAATGCTCTGAGTTGGAGAACGCTTACACCTTCGTCGAAGAGCAAGCTGCTTAACCAATGGTTTGTGAACCGTGCTGCGATTGACGCAAAGACGACTGTCACTCCAGCTGAATATATTGATTACACTGCCGGCTACGCTAATGCTCTGTACGCCGCTCTAACCGGCAATACTTATACTTTCGGGACAGGTGTCACTCCTGCTCCTGATGGCAGTACGAATCCTAGCGAGCGTGATTTTCAGAATTACAACAATAGCCTCAATGCTATCAAACTACAGGCAACCGATTTTCAAATCAGCAACGCAGACGGCACTTGCCGCCGCTAGGGAATTTCCAGTAGACTTTAATGCGCCTCTGTATTATAATATAACTAATGCCCGGATGGCGGAATTGGTAGACGCGCTAGCTTCAGGTGCTAGTCTAAGCAATTAGGTGCAGGTTCAAGTCCTGTTCCGGGTACCACGATGTATATACAAACCTTTAGAACATCTCATTCTATTCGCACCGAACTGCGCGAACATAATATCTCCCACGTTACCATTGAACTCAAATCATCTGAAGAGCCCTGCCCTGCCAAAACTCGCCACGTTGAACATCATTCCGAGACCGCACATGCCCATCACCATCATTAAAGCCATAGAAATGTTATAATAGACATATGCAGGACAATTCAGAACAAACATCAAACATACAAATCATCGCTAACATCCGCAAAGTATTACTTATCTCCATGATTTCATGTCTGGGGATTAGTACATTTCTATGTATCATATGGATTCTAACCCCTAGCGGCGGTTCGCTTATAGGCCAATTCGCCTCCACGATGGGGATTTTAGGGCTTTTGTCGCTCTTTAGTTTTAATAATCTCGGTCGCATTATCAATAATCGGCGCAGTGTTCGCATCACGTCAATTATTGCGCTAGTTTCAAATTTCGTCTGGTCGCTAACCTGGCTTATCTTAGTTTGGGGCATATATGAAGCTATTTTTGGTTCCTGCCTTAGTCATTCGTATTGTTCGCGTGCTACTGAAGATACTTGGAAAGTAGTTATCATTTTTATCACGATTTCCTGTGTTATGACTTTGACAAGTAATTACTTAAATTTTAAAATTTCGTCATCAACTACTAAGTTTCTTGAATTATTGACGATTTCAATGGCGTCCATGCTCAGCTTCTTTATTATTTTTGGTTTCGTTCTCGAACTGTTACCGTCTACTCCATTCCAGTTTATTTTAATTATTATTACTTTGTTGGTTTTCGGCATGATTATCACTCCAGTACTAGCAAAAGCTGAGCAGACGAAAAAACATATCACCTCTCAGCCCGCTCCGATAATAGATAATATGACGAACTCAAACATACCTCAGCCGTCAAACATTAATCAACGCTCGGAACAACAAATTCATACTGAGCTTGAAAAAGAATTGCGCGGTAAAATTGAGCAAGAAGTGCGCAGCGAACTTGAACAAACGTTGCGCACTGAGCTCAAGCAGGAATTGCGTGCCGAAATCGAACGAGAAATTCGCGCAGAATTGTCCAACAAACAATCAGACTAGCTATTGATAAATCTCTACCATAGCTCAGCCAATCTTGATTTTGTATGCAAAAAGTGTATAATTATAAGTAATTCTATTGCTAGCAAACGGCGTTTCGCCGAATAACACAAAGGGAGTTTTATGTCTGGACACAGTAAATGGGCTACCACCAAACGCCAAAAAGCCGTCGTTGACGCCAAGCGCGGGGCATTGTTTACCAAAATCGCTAACCAAATCGCCATCGCCGCTCGCGGCGGTACCGACCCGAGCATGAACCCGTCTCTCGCTATGATGCTGGAAAAAGCCCGTCAAGCCAACATGCCTAAGGTCAACATCGAACGTGCAATCGCGCGTGTTTCCGACAAAAGTGCAGCGGCACTCATCGAAGAGGTGTACGAAGGTTACGGTCCTGGCGGCGCCGGCATAATCATCGAAGTTGCGACTGACAACAAAAATCGTACCATGCCCGACGTGCGTAATGCTTTGTCGAAAAACGGTGGTCGCATGGCCGATCCTGGTTCAGTTATGTTCCAATTCGCGCGCAAAGGCTGGATTGAAATCAGCGAGCAGGGCGAAGAGGCCATGCTCCAAGCGCTCGATGCCGGCGCCGAAGACGTTGACGAAAGCGACGAAGGCTCAATTATCATCACTGCGCCGAGCGACCTCATGAAAGTCCGCGCCAAGTTGCTCGAAGCCGGGCTCACTGTCACTAATGCTGAGTTGAAATATATTCCTACCACCACAGTTGCCGTCGAAGGCGAAACTGCCGAGAAACTCGAAAAACTCCTCGACGCACTCGACGACCTGGACGACGTCACCGCCGTGCATACTAACGCCGCCTAGATTTTTGCTACAAATGTAGCCCTTCTTTCAGCTCTTTTCTCCCGCCCACCGGAAAACGCACTTTTTCACCATCCTTGGGCATAATGATATTGACATGCAGGCGCTTCAAAGACGCCCCCGATCGCGAAGGATTGCCAAAACGCAGACAGAACCCCCCGCCTTCTAGCCCTTGCATCGCAATCGTTTTTTTCCAAACCTCAAGCAACTCCGCCCATGCTTCAGGCGTAATGTCATCTACTTTGTACATTGGTTTATTTGCAATAATTAACAAGTGCTGTTCACTACCTTCTCGTGGATAACGATTTTCCGCCACAAACCAATTGTCGCCTACAAATAGCACACGCTGTTTTTCTTGATCGATGTTCTCTAGTGCAATCGGATCAATCCCAGCCGCCTCAGTTTTTATCATGATATCTAACTGCTCCTGCTCTCGCGCTGCTGGTGGGTATATATACTTATAATTATCCATCTTTTTCCTCCATTTGTTCCACGATGCAAACCGTCTTAATCCCTTTTTTCTCCGCTAGCGCGTGTGAGCGTTTACTCCAATTTCGCTCCGGATGATCCTCGAGATAATAAATCTCTTTCACACCTTTATCCGCCAGCACTTTCATGCACTTGTCGCAAGGGAACAACGTGACATAAACCGGCGTTTCCGCCAGACTTTTTACTTTGCCCATCCTTTTCAGTAAGTTAATTTCTGAATGTTCGACTGTGGCATAGAAAAGCTCCGTACGATTAGTCACGTCATATTCCGGAATCGTGAAATCAATTTGGTTCGAACCATAAACCCATTGCCCATTCCAGAAACAAGTTGCCGCCACCGGACAAACATCATCCGTTGAATATTGCAGTTCTTTCAAAAGTCGCGGGATCGGCTCAGGCATATCTTTCGAATAATGAATCCGCCGCTTAGTCTGCGCTACCGCTTTCGCGACATTTTCTTTCACGCCGTCCACTTTGCGCAGTCGGCTCGACAAGGTGATTTGGCGAATTTTGTCTGAAGTCGAAGTTTTGGCCTGGCGCGGTAACACCGCTACTTCGCCGCAATATTTCTTCAACTTCTCAATTTGCTCATCGGTATAGTTTTCTTTGATCACTACTAAGACATCCGGCTTCACGGTCTTGATTAAATGCCATTTCGGCTCATCCGCCTCCTTCACCACGATCGCATCAGCAATATTTAACAGCCGGATAAAATCATAGCGTTCCTTTTCCGGGATCACCGGTCGCGTTGGTCCTTTGCGCTTGCGAATTTTTTCGTCACTATCCATCGAAATAATCAGAAAATCACACAGCGCTCGCGCTTTCATAATGTAGCGCAAATGCCCCAAGTGAAACAAATCCCACGAACCCTGCACCAAGCCAACTTTTTGACCAGTTTTCTTGGCAATTTTAACGTTTGCTAACCAATTTTCGTCCATCGCAGCTTGTCCGTTTAGATTGTCACCGGAATCCCTTTAATCACCGGCTCTGGATCATAATCTTCCAGCTCGAAATCCTCGGCACGATAGTTAAAAATACTATCATGGCTCTTCACAATCTTTAGCGTTGGGAAGGCCTTACTCTCTCTCGCCAAAATCTCTTCCGCCCATGGCAGCTGGTTTGCATAAATATGCGCATCTGAAATCATGTGTACAAACTCCCCCGGCTCGAGATCTAACACTTCCGCCATCGCGAGTAGCAGCGCCGAATACTGCACCCAGTTGCTTGGGCAGCCAATCAAAACATCACAACTCCTCTGAAACATTACAAGATTTAGTCGACCATTCAAAACCCGAAAATGCATCCAACCATGACATGGGCAAACCACCACTTTTTGCTGATGATTCTTGTTGCGAATCGTATATTGTGGGATCCACGGCGAAATGAGGTGCGCCTTTAGCTCTGGCCGTTCCTTAATCTGTTGAACAATCTCAGCAAATTGATTGAACGGTTTGCCTTCCGCGGTTGGAAAATCATGGAACGCCGCGCCATACGAACCCGGCCCTAGGTCGCCCGTTTCCAGCCCGCGTTTCGCACATTTTTTCTCTGTGCACCAGTTCTTCCACCATTTACAGCCAAACTTTTCTAGTTCCTCTTGCGTCCGCGCTCCATTAATAAAGCCAAACAGCTCACCAATCGGCGTCCGCCAAAACTTGATCGCCCTCTCCGTCAAGACTGGCGCTCCGTTTTTCAGCAAATCGAACCGCATCACTGGCGCCCCGAGCAAGTCGATTGAATCCACCTCTTTGCCGTCTTTATCTACCATCGGCGACGGCCCCCGCACTCCGTCTTTCAAAACTGCCCGAATCAGCCCTTTATACTGCTCGTCTGGTGTTCTTTCGCTATATGGTCGATATTCACCTTTCATCTGTACCTCCTATATTAGTACAATCTTAACAAACAACCCCGCTTTTGTACAGGGAAGAATCCTCGCCGTTCATCCTCAAACCTCCATCGTATTTCTACTGCTATTGCACCTTGTCACTGCCCCGCGTGTTATGATATATAAATATGGTGCAAAAAATCGAACTTATCCCCGTCCCTGGCGGCCGCAGTGGCGCAGCAGTTTTTCGCTTTCAACTCGACGACATCGACTATTGTCTCAAAACTCCTCAGCACCAAACCACTAGCGCCGATCTACAGCGTTTTCGCACCATCTGCCAGATTTATCAACAGGCCGGCATCCGCTCACTCGAATATCTTGGTCATGGCTACTATGCCACCAGGCCTTTCTATCTCTACCGCTATATTGTTGGCGAAAACCTCAAAACCCTCAGCAATACGTCCTACACGGTGCGCGAAACCTATCAAGCTGGCGCTCAAACTGGTCGCACCCTCCAGCATTTGCAAAGTCTCCCGCCCCAAGATTTTCCTACCATCCCGCGTGAAGATCTCGATGCGCTCGTCCTGCACGGCCAGCAGCTTTATAGGCAGCTACTTCACGACCAGATGGTCTATCGTCTGCTCCAAAAACATCAACTTCCACCTTTACTTTCATCGCTCATGCCAATTTTCGCTCACGCCGCGACCATCTTCGCCGATCTTTCTCCTGCCTTGATTCATGGCGACATTAAGCGCTCGAACATCATCATCGACCCAGCCGGTCACCAACATTTCATTGACATTGGTGCCATGAAAGTGAGCTATGCCGTTTTCAACTTCCGTTACCAGATTATTTGGGATTTATTGCCCGAGAATCGTCAGCGACGTGCCTTTACTCGCGGCTTTTTCGATGGTTTCTTTGACCAGCAATACCCCAAAACTTTCCATCAGCAAATCATTTTTATCAGCGTTCTCAACTTTCTTGAACATACGACCAAATTTTCGCACGATACAGCGGAGCTAGATTGGTACTTCAGCCGTGTTGCACCACTTTTCCGCACCTTGCTCACCGACCAACGACAAGGATCTTGCTCCCTTAAGGGAACTATGCTACAATAAAAAGCGGAAGGGTGGCCGAGTGGTTTAAGGCACTGGTCTTGAAAACCAGCGGGCGAAAGCCTCGCAAGTTCGAATCTTGTCCC
>CAZVPV010000011.1:0-33783 GCA_964629195.1 uncultured Candidatus Saccharibacteria bacterium
TACCGTAGCTCAGCTGGTTAGAGCGTGGGACTCATAAGCCCAAGGTCACTGGTTCGACCCCAGTCGGTACTACCATTTTTTTATTTCCAAAAATAATTTAACAAATATTATGTGCTCGCCGGCGCTTTGTTTAACTGTCTAGCCCGTACCGCTCGGCAATCTTTTTCCTTGCAATCTCATTAAATTCGGCGTGTCCGAATTGTATTTGTGCGTCTCTGCGTTCATCATGAACGTAGTTCTCGTCAAAACCCAAGAGCTTCCCATCGCGTTTTTGAGTATCACTCCTACCGGTGAATCCATCCCGTGGCCCAAACCGCGTCTTATCCGATAAAATACCTGCATTCCTCAAGGTCTGTTCTACAGCCTCACTCGGGTTACCATCATAATAGACAATATGTGCCGGACGTTGGTCTGGATGTTGAGTAAAATAATTCTCCCAGTATTTTTCCGCCGGTACGGCGTTTTCTACCAACTTATACTCTCCCGAAGCTATATCAACCTCAGGTATCCTTATTTGGTGGCCGTTCCATTAGCCTCACTAAGTTCACCAGCGACGGTATCCCAAGAAAATGGCTCTGTACCATGCCTTGTAGCCCCGCCCGCAATTTCTCGACCGTCCGGCTTTTGAAGTCTCCTCCTTCGACCTCGGGACCAACCTCTGGGCCGACTCCCACCACGATGATGCCTATCGGTCGTGCCATCTCTTGTCGAATCACTCCGGCCAATTCTTCTAAGGTGCACTCTTTGCCGTTTATCTTCCATCTTGTCATTTCTAAACCCCCTTTACCAAAGACAGAATCACAACAATATCTTCTCAACAATATCACACAACGCCAGACCTGTCAACTTTACCCCATTATCCCTACCTATTTTCCTTGTCCATATCAAACCATCCTCCGAATCTCCTATATATCTAACTCGTGGCGGGGGTGCCAATATGACTACTGGCTCTTTGAGGGGCGCGGGCTTCTATGGCTTCTACTGGGCTACTACTGCCTATCCGTCTGAGCTCTATGCGTACTACCTCCATTTCGATAGCACTAACGTCCTCCCGTCGTACCTCGGCACTCGCTGGCTCGGCTTTGCGGTCCGGTCGAAAACCAGAACTTACAAACTTTTTCAGTAGAACGTTACTCTATCCATAGCTAGCGTAAACTTCTCCATTTCGATTGCACGTTTCTCCGTAACCAGAGTAAGCTCCCCAGGAATCGAGGTAAGATTTTCTCAATACGAAAAAACGCCAGAATAACAGGGGTAATTACGCTAAATCCTAAAAAGGTAAACTTTGTCGACGAGGAGGTAAGTTTTTCTAAAACACAAGGAAGCTATTCTTAATTCGGAGCAAGTTTTTAGGTTAAACAAGCATCGGACCGTAAAGCCATCCCATCGGTCATCTTGCAGCGATAAACTAATTGTTATACTGTTGAAGCTCAAACCAAAAGACCATAACCAAGTTGCATAAGCAGTACCTGTCCAAAAGCCTCCGCCTTCACCCGCACGAAACAAAGAACCGTAAGTTAAATATACATTCCCGCCACGAGTTAGATATATAGAATATTCGTAGCTGTTTGTATTTGGTTTTCTTGGTTTATATTTTAGTCCTGATGGATTTATTGTAATACAGACTATACGCTAGTTTTACTTGATGTTTTTTACTTAGTTTTTTCTGAGTTCGCTTCTAGTGCTAGACCATCCGCAGCGCCACGAGCGAGGAAAAGGCGGCTCGACCCTGTGACGACAGGTGTCGAGAACGCCGGGTCTAGCGCAGAAGACGAACTAGAAAAAACTAAAATAAACCCAAGCAACCAAAACTAGTGTATAGTCTGTACTATATTAATTCATTGACACAAAAACGTGAATCAGAAAAACTAACATATGCTATAATGCAAACAAACCCGTGGAGCAAACATGAAACTATATTTTGAAATCCTGAAACTACTTTTTGGCAAGCTAATTTTGCGTCGCTCGAACGGCGAACTGATCCGCAATTTCGCCGAGCACATGGGTATTGTTTACATCAAAATGGCCCAGATGCTTGCCACGCAGAACTTCGGCAATCTGTTTACTGAAGATGACCGACTCATGCTTTCTCGCATTTGCGATGACTGCAATCCGATTAGCTTTACCGAAATTATCACTATCCTGCGGAGTGAGTATGGTGCCCGTCTCGACCAAATTTTTGCCACCATCGACGAAACCCCGGTTGGTTCCGCTTCGGTCTCTCAGGTCCATCGCGCCGTGCTTAAAACTGGCGAAGAAATTGCGATCAAAATCAAGCGTCAAGACGTCGCCGCCACCATCAACAAAGATATCAAAACCATCCAAAAACTTGTGCATCGTTTTGGTAAATTTGTCAAATTTCGCAATTTTGCCGGCAGCGACCACGCCCTAGAACTTTATCTCGACTGGATCAGCCAAGAAACCGATTTTGCCCACGAGTGTGCCAACATCAAGACTTACCAAGCTTTTGCTGACAATGTCAACGGCCGTGTGCGGGGAACGAAGCGCATCCGAATCCCTCGGCTCTATGAGGAACTTTGCACAGAAAATATTATCGTCATGGAATTCGTTAAATTTCCTACCATCAACAAAATGCCACTTACCACCGAGAACAAGACCAGAATCACCGCAGCCTTCAATAGCTATATCAAGGCAAGTTTTTGGGCTTTGTTCAACGAACAGCCCATCGTTTTTCATGGCGATCCACATAGCGGCAATATTTGCATTGATGACGCTGGCGATATTTGGTTTATCGACATGGGTTTACTCTGCGCGCTTGACGACCAAGACGCCAAACTCTGTCGCAACTTTTTCCTCACCGCTTATGCTGGCAAATACGAAAAACTTTACGACATGCTAGTCCTATACGGCACCATGAATGAGCAACAAAAACAAGCTTTCAAAGCTGATTGCCAGCGTTACTGCGCCGCCGTCCACGAAAAGGAAGTCACCTACTATTTTATCGACATGGTGAACATTTGTCTCAGCTATGAAATTGTCCCGCCCAACTTTCTTTTCAATATGGCTAAAGCTTTCGTTTGTCTGAACGGTATTAGTAATTTTTCTGGTAACACTCACGCTGCCCGCGACCTGCTCGCCGCCCAAACGATTGAGTTTTTATGTAAAAGAAGTTTACAAGATTGTCAGAAATTCATCAATGATGGCGTTTGTTTGGTGCCACAAACTTTCACTAATGTGTTGAACCAAGGCCTCGTTGGTGCTTTTTCGCAACTTGTTTCTCATCACCAGCTTGAGCAAGACGCCAAGAACTCCCTCGACCACCTCCGTGAAGCGCTTGATCTCATCAGCGCTACCTATCTTGGCCATCGAGTCTCCTAGACTAGGGCCAGAATTTTGTGTTATACTTGTCATATGAATGCAAAAAAAGGTTTTACGGTTATCGAGCTTATGGTAGTCGGCGCTTTCGCTACACTACTCTTGGTAATCTTCTTTATTCAAAAAGCTAATATTGATGCTATGAATCGCGATGACGACCGCAAAACCGCTATCAACGCCATGTTTTATGCTTTGGAAGAATACTATTATCCCAAATATGGTTATTATCCCGAGTCGATTTCCGAGGATAATTTGCCCGTCATCGACCCGCAGCAGTTCACCGATCCTCTTGGGGTTAATCTGGGCATTGAGGGCAGCTCATATAGCTACGAAGCAGCCAACTGCAACAACAACGGCGAGTGCAAAGAATTCACTCTGCGCGCCATTTTGGAAAAAGAAGATAATTACGTTAAGAAGAACCGCAATTAGATTGGTAGGGAACCATGGCTCTCAAGTTTTTTCGTTCGAAACCCTTCGCTCAGTCTCCCAAAGCCCCAGCTGAAGCACCTCAACCTTCAGCTGAATTATCATCCCAGCCATCGTATCAGGCTTCCAGCCGCCCTCGTCGGAAGCCACGCGCCGTCATTGCTCTGGGCGGCAATGCTTTGCAACAAAATGGCGAAGTTTCGGCTGCCGCCCAGAAACAGGTAGCCGCCAAAGTTGGCCAGACCATCGCCACATTAGCCGAGCATTACGAAATTGTCGTTTCGCATGGTAATGGCCCGCAGGTTGGCAATATTCTCGTTCACGAAGAGAATGCCGCTACTCCCACCGCGCCCGCTATGCCGCTCGAGACCGCTGTTGCTATGAGCCAGGGCCAAATTGGCTATTGGCTCACCCAAGCTATCGACAACGCTTTCAACGCTCAAGCTGCTAACAGCGCCAAAGCTCGCGCCGTTAGCCTTATCACTCAAGTATTAGTCGACCAATCCGATCCCGCTTTCGCGCATCCTAGCAAGCCCATCGGCGAGTTTTATGACCAAGCTACCGCTGCTGAGCTCGCTCAGACTAGGGGTTGGGCAATGCGCGAAGACGCTGGACGCGGTTATCGTCGGGTCGTCCCGTCGCCCCGACCAATCGATATTATTGAAAGTGCCTCAATCCGCACTCTGGTGGACGCCGACATGATTGTGATCGCTGCTGGCGGCGGCGGTATCCCCGTAGTTCGTACCGCAGACGGCTCGCTTTCCGGCGTCGATGCTGTGATCGACAAAGATTTCGCCGCCGCCGAGCTTGCCCGTCTAGTCGACGCTGACTTTTTCGTCTCCGTCACCGCTGTGCCGAATGCTTATCTGCATTTCGGTCAACCGAATCAAACCGCCATTGGTCGTATTTCACGCGCCGAAATTCTACAGTACCTTGCCGCCGGCAACTTTGGCGCCGGTTCCATGCTGCCCAAAGTCGAAGCCTGCGCCGAGTTCGTCGACCCTGAAAAATCTCATAACCTTCACAACTCTACACGCCCGCGCTATGGCATCATCACTTCACCCGACAACCTCGCCGCCGCCCTCGCGCTACAGAGTGGCACTATCATTACGAATGAATAACACGAATCGTGCGAATAGTCTATTTCGCCAATTTTCGCGCCGCAATTCGCACCGCTTCTCCCCAACTCGCCGCCACATGTGGCGTACCAGCCAGCTCGCCCACTCGCAACCCATTCCGCAAGGCTAATGCAATTTCCTGAATTGCTAAATCCGCTTCCGGCGACACAATCGTTGCGCCCAAAATCCGCCCCTTATGTGGTTCCGCTAGTAGTTTTACAAAACCAGTACGAAAGTCGCTCGTAATCGAAGCGTGCGTCGTCTCAATGGGTACCACCGTTGTCTTATAGCGCTGTTTCAGTTGCCAGCACTCCGTTTCGTTCAGCCCTACTTTTGCTACTTGCGGCAAAGTATTTGTCATGCGCGTGAAACCGGTATAATCCAAAATCGATCCGGATTTTTTCAGCGCATTCATCGTCGCCAACTTGCCTTCATAAGTCGCCCGTTCGGTTGAACTTTCGCCTCCGATCACATCACCTGCCGCCCAGACATCCCGATTTGTGGTTTGTAAATTCTTATCCACTTTGATCCCCGTGCGACTGTATTTGATTCCAGCCTTCTCTAAATTCAAATCTATCGCCGGTTCCGGCGTCGTCGCCAGCACCACTTCTTCCACTCGTACCAACTTTTCCTGCCCATCGCGCACAAAAATCACTTGTTTGCTACGCTCATCTTGATCTAGCGCTATCACCCGCGCATTAGTCAAGATCTTCACTTGATACCGATCACGCAGATATTTATCCATCACCTCGCTCACTTCAACATCTTCGCGTGGCAAAATTCGATCCTTCATTTCAGCTAGCAACACTTTGCTACCCAGTGCTGCAAAATATTGCGCCAATTCACAGCCAGTTGAACCCGCGCCCACGATCAGCAAGGCTTCCGGAATTTGCGGAATCCTCAGCGCCGTGTCGGGCGACCAACAACTGATTGTATCAATCCCCGAAATTCCGCTCACGGTCAAATTCGAACCCGTCGCAATCAAAATCTTCTCCGCGCGCACCTCCATTCCATCCACATCCAGGGAATTAGACCCCGTGAACTGCGCATAACCCCGAATGCAATCAACCTTCGCGCTCTCAAAAACTTTTTTGCTTCCGCCCCCCGCCCGTCGCGTTGCTACCGCCTGCCAGTTCAAAACTGCCGCATAATTATAGTGCAAATCATTACTAGAAATTCCGAACCGCGCCCCAGTCAACATTTCCGCATATTGGTGCGCAAAATTCAACGCCGCTCCGTAGGGAATATCCCGATAGTTCAAATCCGTCCCGCCCCAAGCATCCGCTTCGACCAGCGCCGTCCTCACGCCCATTTCCGCCGCCAAAAGCGCCGCCGCGCCCCCCGCCGCGCCGCTACCAATCACCAGATACTGATAATCGTATTTCCTACCCATTAGACTTTTAGCCCACTTTACTTTATATTATTTTACCACGATTTTGATAAAGATAAGCTAAATCAGCGTGATACTTTTTTAATTCCGCCAAAATTTTCTCGCGCAGTTCACCTACCGTCGCTTTTCCAGCCATATCCAACCAACGGTTAGCTTCCCGTACTACATTTTTTGTAATTTCCTCCGCCGCCCCTTCCGGAATTTGTAATGCTTTAGCATCCTGCATGATCTCCTCATGCAAAATTCGGAATTCAAAATCCGCCACCGAAACTAGTTTGTGCTTATTTTTACCTCTGTTATGCTTAAAACCAGGACGCTTTTGCTTACTTTTGTATTGGTTTTGCTTACTCTCAAAATCTTTTTGCTTAAATTTGTAATGCTCTTGCTTGCCCTTAACTAAATTTTGTGTGCTATCAAATCGCTCATGCTCATTTTTAAGCTGCTCATGCTTATCTTCAAACTGCTTTTGCTTTACATTTTCTGCTTTTTCTATCATACCAAGACCTCAAACGCCAAAATAAACCCAGCCAAAACCAAAAACCCGATACCTGACATTACGCGGAAAAAGTTTTTGTGTTTCACTCGCCAACGCTGTACGTCTGCCACTGTTTGTCCGCGGCGTATGGCTAATCGCATCACTACTACCGGCAAAATCACGATCGCTACATAGAGCGCCGTCGCCCCAATTTGATAATCAAACGGCAAGGCCAAAATACTATTCGCCGCCACCAGAATTAGCACCAGCGTAAACGGCATTTCTGCCAAGCCAGTCAGCATCCCCAAAGTGAATGCCTCAATATTGCTATCGGTATTCTTCGCGCGTCGATTAATATAGCGTACCACGCTCCGCGGCAGCCAAAGTTCTGTACTCCTCCCACGCCGATAATAAAATGCCCAGACCAAAATTGCCACTGCCACCAGCATGATTACTACCACTGTCAATTCTTCTGGATACAACGCGCCGCCAAAATATCTGTCCATCAAGAAGCCGAAACCCGTCAACGCTAACAAAGTTAGCACGCCGATCCCCACGATATAATTATTCACTAGCCTTTTCGTACGTCGTCGAATATGTTTCCCCAAACTTGCATGATAAAGCAATAACAGGCTGCCTAGTTCAAGCTGCAATGACGCATGAACCGCTGCTGCTAAAAACACCTCTCCGAAGGGGATAAACATCTCCATATGCAAATTATATCATACTTGTGCTTGTACTTTGCGGAAAATTTGTGCTATCCTGCGGTCATGAAACAAATTTTACCAAAAATTCCGACTAAAATTCTGATCAAAGTTTCTCAGCGGCGCCTTTTGCTCGCTAGTGTCTTGCTGGTCATCCTTGCTTTGTTTACTGCGTTACGTTTTGCTAAAAGTTATTCCGCCAATAACCCTACCCCGCTGAATCTTTCTGGTGTCATAGAATCGGCTGACGATTCTTCACAAACTCAACAAAATACCGACAAACTGACCGAAGGTGATGACCAAGATCCCGTTGAAAAGCCAGTTTTTGCCTCTGCCCTTTGGATCACAGCAATCAACCCAGGCTATGAAGTTTCAGGAGTTCCAGAATCTGGGGAACTCATTGAATTGCAACGCGTTCCAGGTTCAACTACTTCTTCCATTTCGCTCGCCGGCTATTCGCTCCGCTACACCAATACTAGCGGTACGAAAGTTATCCTCTATGAATTTCCTGAGGGTAGCACGCTCACCGGCGAGAATCTCCTCATGCGTCTGACTCGGTCGCCCGAAAGCGATCAGTCGGACGCCACCTATTCAACAACCTTAGCGATGTCGGCGGGTCCGCTGGAATTGCTATATCAAGGCGAGCCTGTGGACAGTGTCTGCTGGACAGGAGTGAAAAAGAATTCCTGTTTCGCGTCGTTCAAAAAGGACAATCCCACCACTCTCGTTCGCGATTTAGCGACTGGCGAGTTTAGCCATCAGTCTAAGTATGAGCCCAAGTTTGATCCGGCGCATAAGTCGCTCATTCTGCCAGCTATACCAGACGACACCGAAAACAAAAACCAACCACTGGACAGTGGCACGCCACATTGCAAAGGTCTCAAGTTTTCTGAAATTTATGCTTACTATACCACCGACAAATCCGAACAATTTATTGAACTTTATAACTCGACCGATAACGAAATTCGGCTAGACGGTTGCACCCTGCGCTACAAAAAGAAAAACTATGACCTCAAAGGCGCGCTGGGTCCTGGCAGCTACTTTGCTTATTATCCTGCGCCGACCTTCACTCTCACAAAAAATCCTAATTCTTCTAATGTTCTAGAGCTTCATGATGAAGACGGTACACGTATCGATGTCGCAGAGTATTATCACGGTCAGAAAAAATCGACTTCCTATGCCAGGTTTTATGATCAAGGTGGCGAGGAAAATTGGCAATCAACCTATGCGCCCACGCCAAATGCGGAAAATATTTTTCAAGAATTTCGTAGCTGCCCAGAAGGGAAGGTTATAAATCCTGATACTGGCAATTGTGTCAAAGCTACAAACGCTACCAGCACGCTCAAAGATTGTGGCGAAGGGAAGTATCGCAGCCCAATCACCAACCGCTGTCGTAATCTTGAAACCGACAGTTCGACGCTGAAGCCTTGTGCAGCTGGCTATGAGCGTAACCCGGAAACCAATCGTTGTCGCAAAGTCTCTAGCGAAAATGCCGGCGCTGACTATGCCCTAGTACCAGCCACGCATACCGACAAGACCGTTTTCATCGCTGCTGGCATTGTAGCCCTGTTAGTCTCTGTGGGCATAGGCTATATTATTTTTCAATACCGCCGCGAGCTATTGCGCACGTTTCGCAAAATCCGCCAACGCCTTCACCACATTCTGAAACACTTGATCACGCGAAGCCGCCGCTTTCACCGGTAGAAGTAAACCAAGTTCGTGGTAGTGTTTCAAGACTGGCACGGTCTTCTCGCGGTACTCCTTAATGCGAGTCTGGAAGATTGCTGGATCCGCATCGTCAGCCCTCAGTCCGCGATCGCCGAGCATTTTTGCCGCCTCCCAGCGTCCCATCACGTCGGCTTCCGAAAGTTCCAACATCACCACCGCGCGAATCGGATGTCCGCTTGCCTTCGCTACACTCATTACCTGATCTTCTTCGCCTGCCCAGCGACCAATTGACGACAAAACCAACGGATACTCCCAAAGCTCCGGTTTTTCAAAATAAGGCAGCACCCAGTCATAAAACAAATTTGAAGGCATCAATTTGCCTTCTGTCGTTACATTTTGGCTTGTCGACGCTTCCAACGCTCGCACGATAATCCCAGAAGACAAAAATTTTCCCCCAATCGTCTCCGCCAGTCGCACTCCGACCGTATCTTTTCCGCTCATCGGTAGCCCAAAAATATTAATGCTTCCTGTCCCTAGCCACGCCTTGATTTGTTGAATTTGCTCTTCCATACTCGTATTATAACACAAGTCTCACGGGATAAAGCTCCTAGCAATCTTGCCGTTTGACTGCTAATTTGCTATAATATATTATATATGAAGTTAACCAAACGCCAAGAAGATATTCTCTTCGCCATTATCGAAGAATATGCCGAGCTAGCCACTCCAGTCGGCAGCGTTACGCTGGCTAAGCTTTTTGACGTTTCGTCTGCGACTATTCGCTCCGAAATGGCGCGCCTTGAGGACGCTGGCTATATTGCTCAGCCGCATACTTCTGCCGGTCGTATCCCCACTGATGCCGGTTATCGTCATTATGTCAATACCTTGACCGAGCATCCTGAGCTTAGCAACCGTTCGATTCATAATCGGCCAAGCCCTGAGGATAATAATATGCAAATTTCCGTCACCAGCCGTCCGTTTGATCGCAGCAGCCATGTACTTGAAGCGCGCATTCATGCTCAAACGCAAGCCGATCGAGCAATCCGCGGCGCAGTTGACTCTCTTGTTGAATTGACAGGGAATCTCGGCCTCGCGACTATCGGCGACCAACTCTATATTTCCGGCATCTCGAGCCTTTTCACCCAGCCTGAATTTCTTGACCATCAGCGCGTGCGCTCGGTAGCCAAGTTGCTTGATAACCTTGAACCTTGGCTGAAAGAAGCCGCCCCTGGTCAACCGCTCAGTATCTTCATCGGCCAAGAGAATCCGATTGGCAAGTCTTCTGGAGCCTCACTCATTATTAGCCGTTTCCATTCGCCCTATTCCGACAATAGTTATATCGGCGTCCTTGGACCGACTCGTCAGAATTATGGCCGTGTTATGTCATTAGTGCGCTATGCCGGCGAGACACTCGAAGCTACGTTATCACTAAATAAGGAGAATCTATGAAAAAAACCCCCGCCGAAGAAGCAACACGTGACTCAGCCGCCAGCCAGACTGCTAAAGCTGAAACGGTCGAAGCTGCTACTGCCGCCAATACCAACGCTAACCAATCCACAAACATCAACGCTACTGAGCCTACTGCGCCATCTTCCGAACTCGCTGCTCTAACTGCCAAGGTCGCCGAACTCACCAGCGATCTTCAGCGTACGCGCGCTGATTTTGAGAACTATCGCAAACAAGTTGAGGCTCAGCGCAGTCAAAGCATGGCGCTTGCTGCCCAAGCAACTGTCGAAAAATTCTTGCCGCTGGTGGACGACTTCGACCGTGCTTTGTCGACCTATCCCGAGCAGTTAGCACCTCTCGCTAAAAGCTTCGCTAAAACTCTCCAAGAGCTCAAACTTGAGAAGATCGCCTCCGCCGAAGGCACCGAATTCAATCCCGACTTCCATGAGGCCGTTTCGGTCGTCGATGAGGGCGGAGACTCTGAAGTGATCGCCGAGACCTTGCGCTCGGGCTATCTCTACGATGGCGCTGTTATCCGTGCTGCCATGGTCAAAGTCAAGCGTATCTAGCAGTCCTCAGCAGATTTCGCGCATTCACCAAAATTTCAAATTGATAAACCAAGGTTCTGTCCTTGCATCTCGCAAAATCTCTCAAGATTTGTTATAATCAGACCATGAGCAGTTTTGGAGGTATGAACGAAAAACAAATCCAGCGCCGCGTGCGCGCCTGCGATTATCTGACCGTTGCCGAGCTCTTTTTGCGGAGTGATTTTTTGCTCGAGCATCCCTTGACTTTTGACGATATCAAGCCGCGTCTCTTAGGGCACTGGGGAACTTGCCATGGTATTAATGTAGCTTATGCTAACTTGCGCGCCTTTTTTAGTACCAAAGAGACTGTTGTTGAGAAGGCTACTTCGCCCATTATGCAGTCTCAAGACGAGCTGCTCCGCAGCATCAAAAGTCTCGACGATAGCCGGGCAAAATCTGACACCAAATCCACAATCAAAACCGTCGTCGATCCGAATTTTAGCTTTATCCTTGGTCCTGGTCATGGCTTTCCGGCTTTACAGGCCAACCTTTTTATCGACGGCGATTTGCTCAAAGTTGACTCCCGCGCTACGCTCGACGAAGCCGGCATTGCTTATCTTTGCAAAAATTTCTCTTGGCCAGGCGGTTTTCCCTCGCACGCCAGTCCTTTCACGCCGGGCGTAATTTGTGAAGGCGGCGAACTTGGCTATGCGCTCGGTGCTGCTTATGGTTATTGCCTTGGCCATCCCGAAAAAACTGTCGCCGTCCTGTTGGGTGACGGGGAATTAGAAACCGCTTCCGCTCTTGCTTCTCTTAATCTTGTCAAACTGCTTGGGGACCAAGCCTACAACGGCCGCGTCATTCCGATTCTTCACCTCAACGGCTACAAAATTTCTGCTCCCACGCTATACGCGCGCAAATCTGAGCGTGAGTTGGGTGAACTCATTCGTGGTTTTGGCTATGCACCTATCACGATCGACGGTGACAACCCGCAAAATTTCCAAGCTGCCCTCACCGCCACTGCAGCTGAGCGTCATCCGTTCCTCATCTTTCGTAACGAGAAGGGTGCAACCGGCCCCACTGAGCTTCATGGCCAGAAAATTGCCGGCAACTTCCTGGCTCACCAAATTCCGCTGCCCGACGCTAAAACCGATCCTGCTGAACTGAAGATGCTCAGCGAATGGCTAGCCAGTTATCATTTTGCCGAGCTTTTCGACCCCCAGAAAGGTTTCGAACTATGAGCCGACACCAGAAAGGAGTATTACTATGATTGACGAAGTCGAATTTCCGGGTCAAGAAAGTTTCTCGCCCGCCCGTCGTATTGGCGCTGCAATGGCAGACTATATGTTGAAGCATCCAGATTTCTACCTTTTCTCGCCCGACGAAACCACCAGCAACAAACTCGACGCCGTTTTTCAATCTTCTGCCCGCGCTTGGGATTTGCCAATTCACCATTGGGACTTGCCCGAATCCGCCTCTGGCCAAATTATCGAAATGCTCTCTGAGAACGCGCTTTTCGCCTGCATGGTTGGTCATCTCATGAACGGCGAGCCGGCCATGATGACTAGCTACGAAGCATTTTTTACCATTATCGCTTCCCAAGTCCAACAGCATCTGAAATTTATCCAGCAGTCAATCGCCACTGGCTGGCGTTCGCCTATTCCCGCGGCCAACTTACTTTCAACCAGCACTTGCTGGCGCCAGGACCACAACGGCTTCACTCACCAGTCCCCGACCTTGATTTCGATCCTCCTAAATAATCCCAGCCACCGTGCAAACTGCCTCTTTCCGCTCGATGATGCGTCTGCCGAATCAGCTTTCCTTTATATGCTTCAGTCGGAAAACGTCGTCAATCTCGTCACCTTCAACAAAATCGACCTGCCGCGCTGGATTGATTCACACCAGGCTGACACTGAATTCGCCACGGGCGGCGCTAGCCTGTTGAAGTTCGCTTCTAACGAGAATCCGGATTATGTTTTTGCTGCTGCCGGCGACATTGTCGCACTCGAAGCCCTCGCCGCTATCTCGATCCTCCGCACCGATCTACCCGACAAAAAATTCCGCGTCGTCAATATCTCCGCCCTGTCCTATAACCAAATCGGCACCGTCGAACGCCCACTTTCTCAAGCCGAGTTTAACCAGCTTTTCACCAAAAACTGCCCAATCATCGCTAATTTCCACGGCTATCCAAACAACCTTCATCAAATCTTGTCAAATTACACTTCTGGAACTCGTCTTCACGTCCACGGCTATAACGAGCAGGGCAGTACGACTACGCCGTTTGAGATGCTCAGTCTCAACCAGGCCTCCCGCTATCATCTCGCTATTGACGTCGCTCGGCTCGAAAAGCGCGACGACCTCGTCCAAAAGTACCAAAAACTCCTCGCCGAGAACGCCGCCCACGCCAGGGAACATGGCGCCGACTTGCCCGAAGTCACCAAAATTCCCAAGTTCTGATAGACCTAGGTCAATAATACTCATAAAATCAGGCTCAGTGAAAAACCACCAAAAACTATTGACAAAATACGCTATCTGTGCTATTATGTAAGTATAAGCCTCTAGCTAGGCTCAATCTGTAGTGGGGAATTACTATTTGCTGAGAGCTAACCGCCGTTTTCTCGCATAAAACCTTCCGAGAATTACTAAAACATGGTATAATATAAAAATGGATTTTATTTTTTTGACTATTATTTTAATAATTTTGGCGGAAACTACGGTTCTGGTCGCTAAATCTCGCCAAAAACCATTTTTGAGCACTAATAGCAAGCGCAAAGTTTATGTAGATACCTCTGCTCTGATGGATATGCGGTTGCTTGCTATCGCTGAGACCGGCTTCATTGGCGACAGTGTGATTATTCCGCGTAGCGTCATTCACGAGCTCCAGCTTCTTGCTGATGGCAAAGATTCCGAAAAGCGCAGCCGCGCTCGCGCTGCACTCGACGCCGTGAGCCAACTGGAGCGCGTGGTCTATTTCGATACTACTATTCTTGACGATGAGTTGGATCGCACACCAGTTGACGATCGTCTGCTTGAACTAGCTAAGGCTAATCACGGTCTGATCTTGACCAACGATTATAACCTCAACAAGGTTGCCACGGCCGAACAGATCGACGTTCTGAATATCAATGATCTTGCGCTAGCGCTCAGGGGCGATCTCCTGCCCGGTGAGCAGACCACCGTGAAAATCGTGGCCGTTGGCGAGGGCGCACATCAAGGCGTGGGCTATCTGGCCGACGGCACGATGGTGGTAGTGGATCGCGCTGATAAGAAGATCGGCGAAGACGTCCGCATTGAGCTGATTCGCCTGCGTCAAACTTCTGCTGGCCGCATGATGTTTGCCAAAGTTGCCAAGAATAAAGATTTGGGGCCTTCATTCTCTAGCCCCAAATCTTCTCGTCCTAAGACTTCCCCCACTGCTCGACGAGCTAATCTCCCCAAGCCGGCGTATAAGTCTTCGTCCCCACGTTCCCGCGATCGTCGGTCACCTCGACCGTAATCGAAGCTGGTTTACTACTACCGAACGACTGCGACAAAGTTGTTCCGCTCATCTTGCCTTGCGCCACCACTTTGCCATCTGCGATAATCTTATATGACGCTAGGTCATAAGTCCCCTTCGTGATCGTGGCCGACATGGAATACTCACCGTCCTTATTCACTGCATTTATGTTAATGCTTGGCTTCACTGCGTTGCTCGGGTCGTCGGCGTCTGGAATATCGCAAGTGTCAATTTCGTCGTATAGGTATGGCTCCGGTACGTTCATCATCTCTGACTTCGAGATCGGGTCGATAATCTTCGTCACTTCAACCTCAATCCGCTGGCTAGCTGGCGTACAATCAGCCGCACGCTTGTTATTCAGGCGGTTGAAAACTACTTTCTCTGTCGTAATATTGTTTTTGCCAGTCTTATACCAACTCGGCCAAATATCTGTCTTGCCACCCACCGTCAAAGTCTGAATCCCTGCTGGCTGGGTTGGCTGGTCACCCGACTTCCATCTGCCTTCTGGCCCATAAATTTCTTTGTGTACCTTCTCCATGTAGTCATTCACCACTCGCCGTACCACTTGGTTAGTACTGCTAGACAGACCCGAACCATCGTGATTCCCGTTCCAAACCACCGTCGCCACTGCTGTTGAATAGCTCGCCATCCAAGAATCTTTCGTTACAGAGCTGTTCGTCGTGGTCGTCGTACCAGTCTTGCTGGCGGTCCAGACTCCCGGCACATTGAAGCCAAACGAAGTCGCCTGCGAACCAAAGGTAATACTACGTGCTGCCGGATCGCTCAAGATATTTGAAAGCATATAAGCTACTTGCTCATCAATTACGCGGTCGCCAGCTGAATCTTGCCATGAGTCGATCACCTTCCCGCTTGGATCTTTCACTTCTAGCACGTAGGTCAATTCTTTCGCTGTCCCACCTCGCGCCAACGAAGCATAAGCATTCGCGTGTTCCACCATCTTTACTCCACAGCCACTTCCAATCGCAATCGACAGACCACCCGCTGTGCCGTTCCCGGCGCAGTAGGATTCATCACCAAGGTCATGCAGCATAGAAAGTGCGTCTTCAATTCCTACCGTGTAGAGCGCTTTCACCGCACCAATGTTCAACGAGTTACCCAGCGATTGCCGCAAGGTCAAATTCCCATAGAAACGTCCCGAAGCATTTCGAAGAGCGCAACTGCCAGTATAACCTGCACAATAGAGCGAATCAATGTTCTCGTCTTTCCAAACTGTACCTGGTCCATAGGTTGTGTCGCCCATCATCGAGAAAAGTGGCGCATAATCAAGCAGCGGCTTAATCGTCGAACCTGGTTCCAAGCTCTGCACGGTCGCATTCACCTCGCCATAAACTGGCGTGTTCCAATTAATCGAGCCTACCATTGCGATTACCTGGCTAGTCTCTACGTCTACTGAAGCTAACGCGATGTTATCGCTGCGGTTAGCATAGCGCAGTTTATCACCCGCTGCCACTGCTTCCTCGGCCGCCTGCTGCGCACGATAATCTAATGTTGTCGTGATCGTGTAGCCACCATTGCGGAAGTTCTGCATACCATACTTCTCTTCCAAACGGTCCTTAACCTCCATTACAAAATGCGGCGCCTTGATGTTGTCATACTGGCTACTTTCGGGCTCAATCTGATCTAGAATTGCAACTTCCTTCGCCTCCTTCGCTTCGTCCGCCGAAATATAACCCATCTCCACCATATCATCCAAGACTTTATGCTGACGCGCGATCAAAGCCTCGTTGCCATACTCGTTATATGGGTTTAGCACTGCCGGGTTGTTCGGAATTGCTGCGAGCAAGGCTGACTCCGCTAGGTTCAGATCTTTTGCGCTCTTCCCAAAGTAAGTCTGCGCCGCACTCTCAATCCCGTTTCGTCGTCCGCCATAAGGCGACTCGTTGAGATACATTGTGATAATCTGCTCTTTGCTGTACATTTTCTCGAGCTCAATTGAGAGAATCAGCTCTTTAATCTTACGCGTGATCCCGCCGCGGTTCTCTGAAGCCGCTTCATCTGAGAAATAAATCTGCTTAATCAACTGTTGCGTCAGCGTCGAACCACCCTGCACACCCTTGCCCGACAGGGTTGAAAGCGTCGCGCGAATCAAGGCTGAGAAATCAACGCCAGGGTGATTATAAAAACTTTTATCCTCGATCGCCACGGTTGCCTGACGCACATAAGTTGCAATCTGATCACCATCCACTACCAGCCGATAATCCGCGTCTCCTTTGTCCTCCCAAAGTACCTCGCCATTCCGGTCAAGATAGGTATTTACTGTCTCCGAAATCGTCAAATCGTTCAGCTGAATCTCTTTCAACTGATTCTTATAATACACAAATAGCGCCCCGACTCCAATCACACCAAGCAGGAAACAGGCAGCAAAAATCTTCCCGATTCTCTTTAAGCCCGCTTTTGAAAACCAATAAGCCTTGATTCTCTCCCAGCGAAAGTGTGCCAAAAACCGCTTCCACGGATCCTTTGGTAGAGGCGCTAACTTCTTTCCGCCAGCCGACGCGCTCGCCGCCTTCTTAGTCGCCGATGTATGACGCATCTTACCATAAGCCAAACTTGAATAAACTTTCATGTTCCCAAGACCAGCTTTTGCGCTCGCCTTAGCCTTCGAAAGAGGATTTTTCGCAGTTTTTTTCATACCCCTATTATACCATAAAACTCTTTTGGCAACTAAAACTCCCCCGCTTTGTCATTTTTCTGTCATCTGAACCGTAGTTAGTATAGCTGCCAGCAGAACTGCCTCATTCAGCATACCACCGCGAACTTATTTTTCCCCCGTTTCAGGAGCGCAATCTGCTCAACCGGCACATCCTCCATTATTTTCACTCCGTTCACGCTAATCGCCCCCGACGCTGCCAGTTTTCGCGCTTCGCTTTTGCTAGCACAAAGCCCCGTCGCCACTAAAAGGTCAAACAATTTTTCGCCCAGCTGACCTTTTGCTAGATATTGTGCAAATTCCGCTATTTCGTCACCTGCTAGCTCACCCAAATTCCCCGCGAACAACCGGTCACTCAGCGCGATGACGGCCTCGGTCTGCGCCGCTCCGTGCACCACCTCAGTCACCCCTTTCGCCAATACCTTCTGAGCAATCCGCTGTCCAGGATCCTCGGCCTGTTTTCGCATTACCTCTTCCACCTCTGGCTTCTCGAGCAAAGTATAAATCTTCAACAAATATTCTACTGCCTCGTCCGACTGATTCAACCAGAATTGATAGAAATCAAACACTGATGTTCGTTCCGCGCTCAGCCAAATCGCATTCCCCTCCGACTTGCCGAATTTTCGTCCCGTCGCCGGGTCGATAATTAGCGGCGTCGACCAAGCATCCGCCGTCGCCCCTTCAAGCCGCTTGATTAAATGAATACCACTCGCGCAGTTGCCGAATTGATCCGCCCCACAGAGTTGCAAATCAATCCCATATTCTCGGTAAAGATGCAAGAAATCATACCCTTGAATTAAGGTGTAAGAAAACTCTGCGTAAGAAATCCCACTCCCGCCTTCACCAATCCGATTCTGTACGAACTGTCGGTCGAGCAACTGCGTCATCGAAAACGCTTTCCCCACTTCGCGCAGGAACTCGAGATACTTCATATTTTTAAACCAGTCATAATTATCCACCACCCGAATATTATCCTGCCGAAAAATCCGTCGCATCTGCTCGGCGATACACTTTTTGTTGCACTCGACTTCCTCGAGCGATTTCAATTCGCGCTCGCCATTCTCCTTCGGGTCCCCAATTTGCCCTGTCGCCCCACCTACCAGCAACGTCGGTTCATAACCGTGCCTGACAAAACATGCACACATCATTGCTGCCGCCAAGTTGCCGATCGTTAAGCTGTCTGCCGACGGATCCGCCCCCCAATAAAACTTCTTCGACGCTCGCGTATCTAGCTCTGTTGGGTCTTTGATTGTCGTTTCGGCCGAGAAACCTCGCCAAATTAGTTCTTCCGATAAATTCATATCTATAATTATACCACATCGAGCAGACCTCTTCCATTTCATCAAAACCTCAAACTTCCGAGACCCATGAGAAAAGTGCCCCTGAAAGGGCACTTTCACATCAACCTAAGCTACAAATTTCCCCCCAGGCAAAACCTAGGAGAAATCGAATCCTGGCAGCTTTCGCATTTTTTTCTAAAAATCCTCCAAGTCTAGCTCCCGCCAGGCTTCTAGGAACTCCGTCGCGCCGTCCACAGTATTTCCATGACCAGTCTTCGCTACCGCAATCGGTACATCTCCAAAGTATTCCCGGATAGATGAATTACTCAGAAATTCATCCCCCGCAGCCTTGCCTGGTCGTTCACTGATGATCACACCTGCCGTGCCGTTCGTCGCATGTTCTACGCGTTGATAACTTCCGAGCCTCGGCTTCGTCGTGTTTGGATAACTCCGTATGAACCCGATATCGCGAAATTGATCTGCGATAAAGGCGGTCGAAAAATAATTCCCACAACCATTATACCAAGGTATCGCGCTTAACCAGCCGAGCGGGACCGTCAACGCCTCAACCAGCACTGAGCCCACCTTTGAAGCCACATTAGCATATGGCCGCAAGATACCAGCATCAGGTTCAGGGTTAATCGCCACGCTCTTCGCGCCAGGAATTTCTGCTTCGACTCGTCTCGCAACGTAATCGCCGATCGAAATACCGACCACTCTCACGTCGTAGCGATGACGCTCTGCATCCTCAACCACCTGCTCGGCAATTGTTTTGATACTGCAGCCCTGCACCGCCCGATAATTGACCAGCGTAATACCGCCATCCAGCTCGTCGGCGAGAAAACAAAACGCCGAATGTGGCTGATTAACGCAACCCGCAACCAGATAATACATCTTCCCACCGTCTGGTGCCGATTCGAACACCTCGAGCTCGGCCCCAAATTTCTCCGAGGAATACCAATAAACCCTCATCACGAGAAAACTCAGAGAATTCAGAACCAGCAAGATTGTCGTTATCGGATGGTTGTTAAAAAACTGGAAAAAATTTTGCACCACAAAATCACCTCCTCTGTAGTCGTGATGCGCATGTTCAGCTACCAGCCCCTTTTCAAGGACCACCTTCATTATAGCACGCATTGCAGAAAAAGTCAAGGATTTTGTATCTTCCCTCTTGACAAAAGGTGCAGTCTGTGCTACAATGGTCTAGAACCTTGCAAAGGCCTAAATTTTGCATGTACCTAAATAATTATTTTTCTCTGAACAGCTCAGCTCTCAAGTCAGAAATACGTGCGTGCAAGATCAGGTTTTGCCAACCAAATTCCAATCAATTTTCCAAAACGAGGAGGTAATACAATGATTTGTCTTACAAAGCATGAACCACTTCGCCAGACCAGTACTGACTACTGTCGTATAATGGACCTGGCAGCGAACGTCGTAAAACATGACAGATTTCTTAAGGTTGTTGACCTTATTAAGCCTGATGACAATCTCGGCATTCTAATTATGCCAGATGAAAGTTTTCAAGTCTACCAGAATCCAGATCCAAGGAATGCCGAGCCCAACTTTGTCCCCATTTCTGGTACTTTCGACGCAGGTAGCCGGGCATTGTCAACTGCATATGTAGAAATGGACGCCTATCAACACAGGTATGAACAATATGCGAACGAAAATGCAGAGTTCGTCCTACAATATAGGGAAATTCTGCAATCACAAAATCCGCACTGGCAGCCTTATGCGCTCAGACTAATGGGCGGCGCTGTCAATTTCGCCTACGTTTATGTTCCTACTCTCGTACAATTCGGCAAGATGGTTATACAAGAAGTTTCTTGTCGTTACGCGAAGAACATCGAAATCCAGCTTGACGATGCTCTGTTATGTATCGATGCCGATGGATCGGGAATTACTACTGTCACAATTCGCTATCAAACTTTTGAATACGTAATTCTGGAGACTACACGAAGCGAGGCAGGAACAATGGAAGTCACACGGTTTTACCCAATCCCCAACCGCCAAGACGAACGTTTCGTCGGTAAAGTACGGAAGACACTGGGCGATCTTGAACAAACGTGTTACGTTCCAGGGCGGGTGATATGGTTGCCGCTACAAAAGATCAAGGATAATTCCTCGTCTTTTTTCATTACGCAATACGATTATCGCGAATTTGCTGAGTATCTGCCAGAACTCACCGAATAATTCGTCGATCAGAAAAAATATCTGAGTGCTGTTTCAGAGGTCCGAAAACCAAAGCCGCCCCGAAAGGAGCGGCTTAAAGCGTTGGATTCATCGTCTAACATAAATCATTTTTTCGCCACTCGAGATTTATCACCCGAGGGCTGCTGTCAACAAGCCATAAAAACAATTCATCACACGAGAGCTTTACTTCTCCGTCTCGCTTTGCTACCATCGGGCTAGGGTGCTTGATGTAACTTTTGGTCGATACCAATAGCAGTTTAAAAGTTTAGAAAGGTGAGTATGAAGAAAGTTTCTTTATCTTTGGCTGTGCAGATTTCTGACACCTCCAAAATAAAAGTTACTCTCGAGCAAAAGCCCAAGAGCAACTAAAACTAATTTATATTCCCATTCTATCACTTAAACACACATTGTCAAGCGCCCTACCTAAAATGGAGTCCTATCTAGAAAATGGAGAAGAAATATGCCTAAAAACACCGTTAAAACGGCTAATAAAACCGCGAGCAAAATTGCTCCCAGAGTCGCCAACCAGATTTCGAAACGCATTTTAGCGTTTGACATCGACCAAACTCTCAACGTCGCCAAAACCCCTATCCCTCCCGAAATTGCTGCGCTTCTGAAAGATTGCCTGAACCATTTTGAGATTTGCCCAATTTCTGGCCAGAAATTTGAACAGTTCCTAGTTCAAATCGTTGATCCGCTAAAAGCCGCCGGAGTTTCCGATCAGCAGCTCACTCATCTTCACCTCTTCGTCGCCCAGGGTACTCAGTATTATCGCTACGACTCAGCAAAGCACGATTGGCAGCAAGTTTATAATTATCCGCTCCCTGAGTCAGCTGTTGTAAAAATTACAACAGTTCTAGAAAAAGCCGCTCGTGATTTAGGTTATTGGGAAGCCGACCAACTCCAAAATGGCGACGAAATTATCGAAAATCGTCTTTCCCAAGTCACTTTTTCCGCTCTCGGTCAATCTGCTAGTACCGACGTGAAATATGCTTGGGATCCCGATTGCAAAAAGCGCGAAGCAATTGTTGCGAAGTGCGAAGCTGAGCTTCCCGGCTTTCTCTTTGAAATCGGCGGCACCACCTCGATCAACGTCGCCAAAGCCGGTATGAACAAGGAATTCGGCATGACCCACCTCCTCGAAGAACTTAACGTCCAAAAATCCGACGTACTCTATTTTGGCGACATGACTCAGCCCGGCGGCAACGATTATCCGGTCATCCAGATGGGCATCGACACTATCACTGTCCGGTCGCATGAAGACACTGCTTTTACTCTGCGCGGCATCCTCGGCATCCTTCAATAAGGCTATCCTTAAACCAATTTATTGTGATATAATAAGCATATGAAATCATATATTGTGGGCAACTGGAAGATGAATTTCACGGTGGGTGAATCTTCCGTCTATCTTCATAAACTTCTCCAAAAAACGCGCGCCTTTCGCGACATCGAGGTGGTCGTTGCGCCGTCGACCATCGCGCTACAACCACTTTCTTTGCAAATCGATCGCAAAAAAATCCGTCTTGCTGCCCAAAACGCCAATTCGCATGATTTTGGCGCCTACACCGGCGAAGTGAGCTGCACTCAGTTGCGAGGTATTGTGGATTATTGTATTTTTGGTCATTCTGAGCGCCGTCATCTCTTCCACGAAACGACCAAAGACATCCGCGCTGCTGTTGCGGCTGCCATTCGCAACCAGATCACCCCAATCCTCTGCCTCGGCGAAACCTCCACCGAACGTACTTTTGGCGAAACTTTCGACGTCCTGCGCGACCAGCTGCTCAGCGGCCTTTCTGAGGTTTCCAGCGAAGATTTACATAAGGTGATTATTGCTTACGAGCCAGTTTGGGCGATTAGCACAACTAGTGATGCTCTCCTCGCTTCGCCCGACGATGTGAACGAAGTTGTGCAGTTTATCCGTGAACTACTCAGCGAAACTTATGGTAAAAAGATTGCGAAGTCAATCCCTATCTTGTATGGCGGTAGTGTTCGTCCGTCTAATGCTGGAGCATACTTGACTATCCCGGAAGTAAATGGGCTGCTCGTGGGCGGCGCAAGTTTGATTGCTGATCAGTTCATTGAGATTATCGAAACTGTTAAACGAGTGCAATCATAGTCGTATGGATCAGGCAGGCCAAAATTCCGCAAATAATCCCGACTGGCTGAAGAACTTTGGCATGCCGAAAAATACTCGCCAGAACGACGCTCTCGACCGCGCGATTTATGCTGCCAAGAACCAAGCTGCAGATGTCGGCGGCTCGGCAGGACCATCTACGAATGCTGCTCCTTCACCCCAAACCACCGCTTCGTCTTCAAGCCAACCTTTGTCCACCTCTTCAGACTCGGCATCGGCTTCATCGGCCGTTTCGTCGCCTGCTGGCTCGCCCGACCATCCACGCTCTGCTCAGGAAATTATCAACGCCCGCTACCAATCTCAGCCTGAAATTCAACCGTCCGCGCCGCGCCCAACCCTGTCGGCGCGTGAGGCGATCAATGGTGGATCGGCAGTTCAGAACCTTGCGCCAGTCTCCGAGCCGGCCAAACCCGCTTCTCGGCTCCACCGCGGTTTTATCCAAAAGAGCCTTGAATCAACCCGCCCGTCTGCTTCGGCGATTTTGGGGACCAATAGCCCCGATGGTGAAGTGCCGGTTGTTAGCACTTCGCTCAAACTTGGTGCTAATGTTCTACCGGAAAAACCTGCCGCTACTTTACCACCGGGTGCCCGCATGGCTCGTGCTGCCAAATCTCTTGATCGCGAAGTTGAACACACCGAACCTGCCAGTAAAAAACTCCTAGGCAAAATCGGGCGCTCTAAAACATCGAGTGGTCGTACGACTGATGCTCAGATTATCCTGCCTGAAATCATTTCCGACGACCCAGCTCCGCGTTTTAGACGGCGAAGCTCGACCGCCAATCGACTAGCTGATGGACGCTCAAACAATGCCCAGCCAAGCAGCAAACATTCAGGTAGTGCTAAGTCGAGCAGTGAACGCTCAGCGATGAGTGTTGGGCTCGTGGCGGGGAATGTCCAAGTCGCTCTGGACGATACGCCGAAACCGGCCAAGCGCCGACCACGCCAACTTTCGGGCAAAGTTTCGCAAATTCCCGTCATGCAGAGTGGGGAACGTAAAATCGAAGTTCATTCTGATGATCATGAAGAGCCGGCGACGAAGTCGTCGCCGGCTCGGCGGGCGCGCCAGCCACTCGGGATCAGCAGCCAAATCGCTCTCGGCGCCGGCTCGGCTAGCCGCCAACTTCGCACTGATCCGCAAATGATTAGTCCCGAGCGCCCTTACGGGCCGCAAGAAGCGTCGCTGGCGCGCCCTCAAAACTCTCCGCGTTCCCAGAGTCCATCTCCACGCCCCCAAAATCCCGCAACTGCCCAGGACCATTCATATCCACAAAGGTCTTCCCGTCGCTCATCGCTTGAATCTGCTGCTCAATCCTCAGTCTTAACTTCCGCTTTGGTTCAAAAATCCGAGCCAAACTTAGGCCCAAATTCAAACTCAAGTCTAAACCCGAATTCAAATCCGAATCTCGCTAAAGCTAAACTTGGCGCTGCTGCGCTTCAGGCGCTGCTTGACGGCAGTATCGAACCCGAAGCTCTCGGCCTTAAGCGCAGCGACTTACAGACGATCGCTGCTGCAAAAGATAATCAAGCCCTGAAAGCCGCTCTGGCTGGCAAGACGGTGGGTGACCTCGGCGTCATCGAGGATTACGCCCCCGCCGAGGGCCGTGCTAAGGGTCGTGAGGCCGAGGCGGTCGGCAACGTCGGTCTCTCCGCGCGCGACCCCAAGAACCCCAAAGCTCACAAAGCCGAAGATAGCCGTCGCACCCTTGGCAAGCAATCACCATTCTTCCTCAAGTCCGTCAACGTCGAAAAGCGCCCACTCTCGCACGATAATGCTGGTATCCCCGCTGGTCCGCATTCTACTGCCCCTTCCTCGCCTGTCTCTCCCGAGAAGCCGGTTAAGCTTGGTACGGTTCGGACTGTCTCGCACCGCAGCACTTTTGCCAAAGCTTCTAAACCTCCCAAAGAAAAACACCGCAAAGAAAAGTCTGGGGAGCAGGATGCTGGTCGTGCCTTGCCCGATCGTCCCACCGTCATCGTCCCTGCCAGCCATCGTTCCAACGCCCCGCTTTTCTTCCTGCTTATCCTTACTATTCTGCTCGGCGCTGCGGTTGGCGCTGCCGCCTATCTTTGCTTCTTCCAATGATGGTTCGTATTTGTTGGTGCGAGTGGAGGTAGTAGTCCTTGCTTCGCAAGTCCTTCCGCGGTCGTAGCGTCCGAAGAGTGAGCAAGCTCCCTCTTCGACTGCCGCCACTCCCGCGTACCGAAACCCTTTCGGGTTTCTCCTACCTCCATCAAAAAAACGCCAAAAGCCAAAAATAAATTTTTGTCTTCTGGCGTTGGTGCGAGTGGAGGTAGTCGAAACCTCATCTCAAGTTTGGAAAACTTGCATACTAACCGCTGTACTACACTCGCTTACGGCTCTATTATATCACAACTTCACCTGAATTATCTATTACAAATGGCGTTTTTCAAATTTGCCACTCGCCCCGTCATCTTCAGATAATGTTCTAATGAGTCATACCGGCCATTGTTATATTTACCTTGAGCGATTTCTGTCGCCGCTTCGACGCCCACATATCGATAATGCCAAGTCTCGAACAGTCCCGTGGCGCCATTCTCGCCCACGTTCAGCGGCTCCGACATCGAGCCTCCCGCCCACGCTTCCGGGAAGCGGTCAATGAACCCGAAACGGTAAGAATTCGCCTGCAGCCACTGCCATTCCTGATGTTTCGCATAATCATCCGTGTTCAGCTCGGTCCCGTATTGATTATCAATCAAATCACAAGTCAGTCCCGTATGATGATCCGAAGCTCCTGTTGCTGCGCAAAGTCTGCCGCAATTCGTCCCGCGCTCCCGAAAGCACGAGCGTGTTCCCATCGTATGCCCAGGATTAGCAGCTTGGTATGCCTTCACCATATCATTCAGGTGCATTGCTGCCTCGGGCGTCAACAAATTATCGCCATTCGCACTACGAAATTCCGGAATTCCATAAGTTTTTGACACTGATATCAGCTGTGTCCGTCGTGACGCAATGAAATTTCTATCTACCGTGAAATTCGGGTTAATCAACATCAAATTTCCCCAGCCGATCGTGCAATTACTGCTGGCAGTGCTTTGAACAGTATTCGGTTGCGCTGGTTTGCTCTGTCCGTTGGCTTGCTTTGGCTCCGCCGCAGGTTCCTCGCGATTTTCTGCTTCATCATGTTCTTCAGGTTCCGCTTGTCCTTCGGCTTCCGCTTGTCCTTCGGCTTCCGCTTGTCCTTCGGCTTCCGCAGAAATCCCCTGCTCGATTTCGAGCTGTTCGCTCGTCGACGATTCGTTAGTCTGTTCATTCCTAGTGCCAAATATCAGCCAAATCCCAACCAAAATTACCGCAACTACAATCAAAATTGCGGCCACTATCAACCAAAACTTTTTATTTTTCGCCAATTTCTTCAATGAAAACTGTTTTAGCAGTTCGCGCTCTGATGACTCGCGCCCCGGCGAGCGTTCCTGACTTTTTCTATTCACTATTCAGCATCTCCGCTGTAATATGCACCGTCGCTCCGCTTCCTACTTGTCCCGACAGTACTAACTTTGCGACCAAATTCTCCACCGATTTTTGCACCATTCGTCGCATTGGTCGCGCTCCCATCTGCGGATCGTATCCCCGCTCCACCAGCAGCGCCTTCGCCTCGTCCGTCAAAGTCACCGTGATTTTTTGTGTTGCCAAAGTTTTGTTCACCGATGCGATCATCAAGTCTACAACTTTCATCAAGTCCGCCTTCGACAATGGCGTAAACACACAAATTTCGTCGAACCGGTTCAAAAATTCCGGCTTAAAATGCCCTTCGTGAATCAGTGCATCAACCAGTTCATCTTTCAGCGCGCGTAAATCCATTCCGCCCGCCACATACTCGCGAATTTTGTTTGCGCCAGCATTCGAAGTCGCAATCACGATGGCGTCACGGAAGGAAACTTCATGATTTTTTGTGTCCCGCAGCACACCTTCATCCAACATTTGTAGCAACGTCGTCAAAACTTGCGGGTGAGCCTTCTCAATCTCGTCCAGCAGCACCACCGAAAACGGATGTTTCATCACCTGTGCCGTCAAACTCTCGGCATTTTCTGCGCCCTCCGCAATTAGTCGCGAGACATCCTCTGCTGTCACGTATTCATTCAAATCAATCCGAATAATATTGCTTTCGCCATTGAAATACACTTCAGCTAGCGCTTTAGCGAGCTCAGTTTTCCCGACCCCAGTCGGACCGAGAAAGAGAAAAGTACCAATCGGTCGATTTTCGTTGCGCACGCCTGCTGCTGCTCGTCTCAGCGCATCCGAAACCACTTTCACCGCTTCCGTCTGGTCGACCATCCGCTGATGAATCAGCTCCTCTAAGTTAAGTAGCTTCGTACGATCCGCTTCCGAGCTTGCCGTCTGTATCTTTACGCCCTGCGTCTTCTCCACGGCTTGCTGCACCGACTCTGCCAACACATAACCTTGCATCGGATAATTGCATGCCGACTCGAGCAAATTCAGCGCCCGACCAGGCATTTCAATATCGTGAATGTATTTTTCACTCAGCCGATAAGCCTCCTCCAGCGCCCAAAAAGTACAAACCACCTTATACTTCGCCTCGAGTAGCGGTGTTTGGTCCTGCATCACGCGTATCGTTTCTTCGCGCCCTGCCACTGGCACCATGATTTTATTCAGAGTATTGGCCAGCGCGCTATTTTTCGCCGAAATTTCCAGGAACTTCTGCTCATTCATCGTCAAAATCATCCGCAGTCGCCCTGCCTCCAAAATCGGCAATAGCAGATTCGAAACGTCCACCGACCCCGTCCCTTCCTCAAAGAAAAGTTGCGCGTTGTCAAGACAAATGATAATATTTTGCGCGGCATATGCCTCGTTCAGAATTCGTGTAATCAGGCTTTCTAGCTGCCCCGGACCGCGCGCCGCCGCGATCAGCGCTGAAGCATCCAACATAAAAACTTGTCGGTACTTCAACTTTGTAGTAATTTTCGCGTCGGCGTCCATGATCGCGCCCGCAAAAGCCTTTACGATCGTGCTTCGACCCGAGCCCTCTGCGCCAATCAGCGCTACGTTCTGCCGCCCGTCGCTCGAAAACACCGTGATCATTTTCTCGACAATTTCTTGGTGCGTTGCCAGATTCACCTGCGTCCGCATCGTTCCCTTGGCGTGCACTGATAAATTTCGCCCAAACCGCTGCAAAGTCGGAATATAGCCAAAGTTAAAATCTCGTGCAATTCCGCCATCGCGTCGCCGTTGCCGACCTTGCTTCACCAAGCCATGCAAATGATTATACCAACTTACTCCGTTGTAAAGGTCTTTTAACTCTAGCTTCATCTGCTTCAAAATTGCTTCGCACTGTGGATGATTTTGCAGAATTGCCACTGCAATCATCCCGCCAGAGATTGTTTCGCCGTCGGTTGCTCGCCAAATCTCCTTCGCTGTCATGAGCACTGGCGTTAAATCTGCGCTAATCCCCGCCGCTACTTGCGTTAGCAAATCCGGCGTCAAGCCAAACCGTAGCGCCAAAAACCGTCCGCTCCGCGTATTCATCAATTTTAGCGCTAACTCTTGTGGCGTCGCCTTCGGGCCCATTTGCCTCAGTACGTTCGCCGACAATAAATCATTCACGTTCTCTGTCTTCCCGACTGGCACCGGTATCACTTCCTTCACCGCCCAAGTTCGAAATATCAACAAGACAATCCCCAGCCCCAGTAGTAACCAGCCCAGGGAATTATGCTGCGCAAAAGTCAAATAGCAAAATCCTACCGCGCACGCCAAAATCGCTACCACCATTAGTACCCGCACTATTCCCAGTTTCAAAACTTTCCCCAGCCGCGCTTCCTGCGCTCGTAGGCTATTATAGTCAAATTTCTCTGTCCCAGCGCTTCCAGCAAGTCCAGGCGTTTTAGCAAACCCAGCCTCGTTAACAAAACCAGTTGCTGCCGGCATCTTCTCTGTTCCATCCATCAAAAACTCACTCCCATCACGGCTAATACTACGCATCCCACTACCAGAACTGGCGCCAGCGGCCACAAAATTGCGATCAAACAACCCGCCACCGCTTGCAAAATAATCAAAACCGTGCCAATAATCAGCAATATCAGCCGCACGACCGCCCCAATCACTCTCGAAAGCAGCTTGTCAAAGAATACCGAGATTTGCACGCTCAGACTCGACGAGCTAGCACTCTCTGTGGCCGAAATTTGCCGAAATGGTGCAAACAAGTTCTCCACCAGCAACCGAATCGAGAAAAAATCCGCCGCATTCAAAAGCTGGTTCTTCAGACCAGCGAAAAACATCTGCCATCCACGCGTATACCACCACTGTATCATGCCGACTAACAACATAATTATATTATACAAGATTTCGGGTGGCGCAAACAAAAAATCTCAGTCATCCTGAGAATCTTTGAATCTTCCTGGGGTGGGATATCGGGCTTGTAGCGCAGCGCTGAGGCTGCAAGCCGAAGTTCCGACGACCTCTAATTTTCCTGGGGTGGGATATCGGGCTTGAACCGACGACCTTCTGGACCACAATCAGATGCTCTAACCAACTGAGCTAATCCCACCATACCCCAAGAACATTGTAGCATAATCAGACGTTTTCCACAATCCCCTCAAAGTCCACGACCACTCAAAAAGGCACAAACCTCTCAAAAACCATAAAAATACCCTCTAACCCCTATAATTATTCTCTATTTTTCTCTGAATCTCTCCAAAATTCACCAAAACTCTTGACAAATATAGAAAAGTGTGCTACAATGGAAGTATAAGTCTGTTTTTTTGACTTCTACAGCGGTCTAATCTATTAGACCCTAATTCCATGAAATGGAATTAGCTACGATATTACAGGCAAAACTAACCCGTTTCTCCATGCGGACATTAGGAGGTGAAATTATGGAGAAGAAACTTAAGAAGCTTATAGAGAATGGGACACTAATTAATCAGATTTCGATTCTTTTTGGTAGTACCATTATAACAATATGTCTGTTAGGCATGCATACTAGTAATGATGATCAGACATTTTGGCGCGTTGTAATAATTATAGGAATGGTTCTGCTTGAGGCAATCATTACCATATGGGAGTATGATTTATCTTCTGGAGCATCTCGGACGCTCCATCGCCTGTACTCCATTCCGCTCCAACTACTCTGGGGAGTTATCGCTACGCCTTTCGTAATCATGGCCTGCTATAATGCTAAAATTGGCGTAGTCATTATCGCCTTTTTTCTTGTATGCTTCATCGTTACGAAAGTAATAATGTTGCTCATTGCAAGGCGCATGCATAACGACTAACATCGACGCTGGCTCATATGAGCCAGACGCTTCTCGCACGTTATTAAACTCCTACACAAAAATCAGGCCTCGAAAAGACCTGATTTTTTTAATGCTGTGTCTATAGGACCCCAAACCGCGAGACTATCTGCCTGCCCTATAATTCCGCAATCTTCACTCGTTCTTGCTCAGTCGTATCACGGTCGCGCACCGTCACCGTATCATCCTCCAGCGTATCGAAATCGACCACCACGCATTTCGGCGTCCCGATCTCATCTTGCTTGCGGTAGCGTTTCCCGATATTGCCCGAATCGTCCCAAGTCACATTCTGATATTTCTTGCGCAGCATCTGATAGACTTCCTTCGCCTTTTCGACTAGCTCGGGCTTATTTTTTAGCAAAGGACTCACGCAAAACCTATAAGGCGCCAAGTTCTCTGGCAGTTTCAAGACCACGCGTTTCTCACCGTTTACTTCATCTTCATGATAAGCATTCGTCAGCACCGCCATCAGCAGCCGCTCCACCCCAACCGACGGTTCAATCACATGCGGCACAAAACTCTTCCCTGTCATTTTATCGCGATAAACCATACTTTTGCCGGCTTCGCGCTCAATATTCCCGAGATCAAAATCTGTCCGATAGGCCACCCCCATCAACTCACCCCAACCGTTTGGATAGTTATATTCGATGTCAATTGTCCGCTTCGAATAGTGCGCACGATCTTCCGCTGGCACATCATAGTCGCGAATATCCTTCGCCTTGAGGCCCATTTCGTCCTCAAAGAACTTATGGCAATCCGCCAGCAGCTCATCAAATACCTTTTCCCAGTTTTCTGGATCGACGAAATACTCGATTTCCATCTGTTCAAACTCGCGCGAACGGAAGACGAAGTCCCGTGGCGAAATCTCATTCCGGAACGCTTTTCCTTGCTGCGCAATTCCGAACGGCAGATCCGGATAAATTGTGTCCACCACATTTTTGAAATTCGTGAAAATCCCTTGCGCCGTTTCTGGTCGGAGGTAGGCAATGCTCGTGTCGTCCGTCACCGGCCCGACGTGTGTCTCAAACATCATGTTAAACTTCTTCACTTCACCCCAGTCCGACTTTCCACAATTCGGGCATTTCGCTCCCGCTGCTCGGAATTCTTCCGTCGTTACCCCTTCGCCAAAGTCCCCCAAATGATCCGCTCGAAAGCGCCCATGACACGCGTTACATTCTACTAACGGGTCCGCAAAAGTCGCCACATGCCCCGATGCCACCCAAGTGCGCGGGTTCATAATAATCGCTGCATCCACCCCATACATATCATCACGTTGGTCGACCCAATAAGTCCACCAAGCCTGCATAATTTTCCGTTTCAAAGCCACCCCGAGCGGACCGTAGTCCCAAGTACCAGCCAGACCGCCATAGATCTCCGAGCCCTGAAAAATAAACCCACGACGTTTACATAGACTGACAATATCTTCTAATTTGCTCATAAGGAGATCCTTGTTGTTAAATAATAAGAAATGGTGGAGTAGAGGAGACTCGAACTCCTCACCTCAGCAATGCGAATGCTGCGCTCTACCAGATGAGCTACTACCCCATTACTCCAAGTATAGCATACTTTTCCAAAACAGGGAACGGGCTATTTCTGCCCATAAATTGCAATGCCCACCACCATCGCCGCGTCCATCAAGATAATAATCAGCCCAGCCAGCTCGCTGCCTTCGAGCAGCAAAATCCCACCTAGCACGCCCGCCGCCAGTGCCAAAACAAACTCCACAATCTGCCGAACTTTCGCTAGTCTTGCCTCCGCTTCGACCATCTTGCGCTCCGATTCTTGTGCGTGACGCGCATTAGTCTCGACGATCTCGAGAATTCGCTCTGCTCCACCCGGGATCACCTTTTCATATTTTGCCAGCTCTTCCGGCGATGGCAGCTCCCCCAGCACCGCCATCTCCGTCGTAGCTTCCCGCGCGTCCGCCTCTTCCGCTGTAACTTTTTCTTCTTTTTTCGCCCTGCTCACCCGTTTCTTGCCCGCCTTTTCTGCCTTTTCTGCCTTTTCTGCCTTGCTAGCCATAGCTCTCCTTTAATTATCTATTCTTCGGTTCAATCCCCGGCACTGGGAATTGCAGCGCCAAATCGCGCACTTCTTCGCGAATCGCCGCCAGCTCCTCTGCATGCTTCTCGAGCCCTGCCTCATCGCCGGCTTTCACACAAATCTCCGCCACTTGTTTCATCCAACCCGCGAGGATTCGCATTTCTTTTTCGCCCAGTCCGCGTGTCGTCATCGCCGGCGTCCCCAGGCGCACCCCAGACGGCCGGAAGGCTGCACCTTTATCAGTTGGTAGGGAATTGGCGTTCAAAGTCAAGCCCACCTTGTCCAGCGCCGCTTCATAGAACTTCCCATCAATCCCGAAACTACTCTTCACGTCGGCCAGAATCAAATGATTTTCCGTCCCATCGCCCTGCAGCTTGAATCCAGCCTTCTTCAGCTCATCCGCCAAAGTCTGCGCATTTTTCACGATCTTCGCCGCATAATCCTTGAATTCCGGCTGCAAATCTTCGCCAAACGCCACCGCTTTCGCCGCAATCACATGTTCCAGTGGTCCACCTTGCGTGCCAGGGAATACCGCTCGGTCGATCAAAGTTGGAATATTCTCCAGTCTATGCTCACATTTCTTCAACGGGTTGCCGACTTTGCCCATTGAGACGATAATCCCGCCCCGCGGCCCGCGCAAGGTCTTGTGCGTGGTCGAAGTCATCACGTTGAAGCCATGTTCCAGCGGATTCGGATGCACACCACCCGCAATCAACCCCGCGACGTGCGCCATATCCGCCATCAAGAGAATCTCTTCGCCGGTCTCCGCCGACACTTCTTTCGCTACCTTTGCTACGCGGTCGAAATCTGGCACTTTCATGAACGCTGAATATCCCACCAGAATCAACCGCGGCTTCTTCTCGCGCGCCAGTCGCTCCAACTCTTCATAATCAATATCTCCCTCGTCCGTCACGCCGTAGCCCACGAAATTATAGATTTTCGCGCTCCGCGTCACCGGTGAACCATGAGTCAAATGCCCGCCTGCTGGCAGTGACATCGCCAGAATCGTGTCGCCCGGCTTGCACCACGCGAAATACACCGCTTCGTTCGCATTCGCGCCTGAGTGCGGCTGCACGTTCGCATGGTCTGCATGGAATAATTCCTTCGCTCGTGCAATCGCCAAGTTCTCAATCTGGTCCACATTCTCATTCCCCCCGTAGTAGCGCTTCCCCGGATATCCCTCGCTGTACTTATTCGTCAAGACTGACCCCATCGCCTTCAGCACTGCTTCCGACACATAGTTCTCGCTCGGGATCAATTCCAACCCCTCACTCTGTCGCTTCTTCTCTTGCCCAATCAACTCGAAGACTTCATCTTGTTTTTGCATAATATTACCTCCGTTATCGTCTTGTTCTGTCGTGCGTTGAAAGGGAATTAGATCATATCTTGGCCTCCGTTTACCCCATTATAGCAAGTTTTTTCTATTTTCCAGTATTTTCCTCCAATTTTCTTCCAATTTCCACAGAATATGCTATACTAAACACGGATGGCTCTGTAGCTCAGTTGGTAGAGCAGAGGCCTGAAGAGCCTTGTGTCACTGGTTCAAGTCCAGTCGGAGCCACCATTCAGGACATTGCCGATTTTAACGAGGTCTTTTATCTCCGTTTTACAGA
>CAZVPV010000012.1:0-32772 GCA_964629195.1 uncultured Candidatus Saccharibacteria bacterium
TCTGAAAGATCCGTATGCCAAATCAACATACCCGCCACGAGTTAGATATATAGAAGATTAGTAGTTGTTCTATATTTTTATATTTGCAGCACCACTCTAATCTCCAGACCGTAAAGCCAGCATAACGATTATCCTCAAGTGACGGCAAAACATAATCAGTATTAATATCGGAATCATGAGCAGCCGACGCAAGCGTAGAGGCCGTAGACATCCATAAAAGACCGTCAAGGCCTGCCGCCCACAAAGACCCACGAGTCACAAGAACTGTCCCGCCACGAGTTAGATATATAGAATATTCGTAGTTGTTTTATGTTTAGTTTTCTGATTCGGGTTTTTACGACAGAAGGTTATTGTAATACAGACTATACACTAGTTTTGATTGCATGATTATTAGGCTGGCGCGGGTCAAAATCACGGCCTTCCGTAGGAAGGTTCGATTTTGAGAGCGCCACCTGCAATCAAAACTAGTGTATAGTCTGTATTATGCTAACTTTTCTTCAGTACAAAACGCGAATCAAAAAACCAAAAAAAAGAGACCAGCCCTCGCCAGCCTCATTTTCCAGGATGTTTCTATCTAGCCCTCAAGCTTATCCAGATTGCGGATGAAGATAATATCATCAAAGATGCTAAACACCGCAACTACAATCATCGCAATGCCAAGATATTGCATCACTGCCGCGTCGCCCGCCGCAATAATTGCGTAAATCCCCAGCGCCATCATTACCAGCGCAAAGATCAAGATATAGAACCATTCTTTCACGCCTGCCGCATGTAGTTTAATCGCCACATTAAGCCGCACGAGTGCACCATAAATCATCCAAGCACCGATCATAATCGCCACGACTTCACCCAGCACGTCAGACAGCACTACCGCCATAATGCCCAAAATCAAAGCAATCACGCCATAGAACAAATCGTTATTATAAAAATCTGTGTTTCCGTGCATCGCAAAGTAGTTAACAACCTTATAAGCACCCTTGACCATCAAGAAAATACCGATCACATAGAAAATCAAGGTCTGGAATTTGTTCGCGTCCACCAAGATCAAAACGCCAAACGCCCCGATCACTAACGCTTCCAGAATCGAGACCCAACTCGTACTCTTCAAGCGACGAATGCCAATCGCAGAGCCTTTCGAAGTTTTAGTCGCTTTCGCAGACTTCTTTGTCGAGCTCGTCGACTTCGACGCCCGCGTTGCCTTGCTGGCTGGCGCTTTTTTCTTTGCTGTTGCCATTTTGCCTCCTATTTTTCGCCGGCAAACTCTACCCACCGACTTTTAATAAACTTATGTTTTCCATTATACCAAATTTTTTCACCCCGCAACAGCCCAAAACTAATCAGCTTTTTTCTTAACCTTCTTGGTATGACTACTGTACGCCCCATAAACTGCACAACCCGCCGCTCCAACTACCACAAATCCACCCACCGTTTCACCTACCGTCGCATCCTTATGTACGGTCAAAATATAAGTCTGCCTAGTTCCATCTTGCGCCGTCACCACAAACTCAAACACATTATCACCAGTTTTTAGCTCATCAACATCGTCAATTTCTACCCGCGCATTTTTATCCTCAAGTTTATATTCATAGTCCAATTTCTTCCTGTTAGCTTCCACTTCCAGTTGCGCCGCCCCATCCGCAAACTCAACCCCTCGACCATCGACCACTACCTTGATATTTACATTATCGCTCAGTTTCTCCCGTTTCACCTGTAGACTATAGGTCTTCTTCGTACCATCTTCAGCTGTCACCCCAATTTCAATTTTATTATCTCCAACTACCAAATCTTTATTTTTAACCTCGACCGTCGCTTTAACATCATTTGGCTCAGCCACTACCTGAATTTTTTCCGCAAAAGTTGTGTAGCTCATCTCGTTGGCCACTATTAATTCTTCCCCATCCACCTCCACCAACTTTAAAGATGTGTCGTTATTCTTCTTTATTACCGGCTGTGAAACGTTTTTCGATTGCTGGCTTGATTGACTTTGACCATTACTCATTCCAGCTCCTCCAGTATTCCCCGAACTGCCTGATCTCGTCCCGCCATTATGGTAGTGGTATTCACCATATTCCAAGCCCCACTTTTCACAATTCGTCCGACAGGTGTGTCCGCCATTTGCATCCGTTCTACCTGGATGCGCCAAGACTTCTTCCGGCATCAAACAACCTATCAACCCACCAATCAATAATACCATCAATCCAGTCCAAGCTAGCGCGCATAGTTTACCACCGCCTTCGTATTTCTCCATCTTTCTCCTCTTGACCTATTTACCAAAATAATAACACATATCATCTCATATGCAAAACAAAAACAAACTAGATCCAAAATCTAGCTCGTTTCCTGGTGCGGGTGGAGAGAGTCGAACTCTCGTCTCATCCTTGGGAAGGATACATAATAGCCGTTATACGACACCCGCGCTACCCTTATTATATCACACCTCTACCCAGAATGCTACTCCCCACCTTCCGTATTTTCTTCCTGGATCACCTCCTCCTCGGTGGCCTCCTCTTCTTCCGCCATACCGTCATTGTTCCCCACTCCTGTCATCTCCAGATTAATATACACCTCAACTTTTCCATTGTCATACAATTCTTGCACCATCGTGTCGAACTTCGTGAAACTAATCTTCAACGAATTATAATTCACCTCCGTATCAGTCTTCTCCACCAATTTCACATAATAATACCCGTCACCATTACTCGACAAAAATCGCTCGCTCAGCTGTTCCGGTTCCAGCGTTGCCGCCTTGCTCGAACGCCCACCATCCACATTCTTATTGTCCACCAACTGCCCCGTCTCCTGATACTCCACCGCTTCGCCCAGCGCATCCGCAATCGCCATCAAATCCCCGCCGTTCTCTCCCAGCATTCGCTCCACTTCCGCCGCCAACTGGTTTGCATCGTCATCCACCGCCTGCACTACCTTCGCCTTCATCAAAGTCAAATACAACATCCGCCGATATTCTGTCTTGCTCATGCCAAAATTATCGTTCAAAATCTTCAAAAACGCCTCTTCGCTACGCTCCACTCCCCCCACCATCAAATGATCGTTGAAAGCCGCGTCCACTTCCTGATCCGACACTGTGATGCCCATCTCGCGCCCCAATTTCAAAGCATAAGTATATGAAACCGCAAGATCCATCGCCGCCTGTTTATATATCGCCCGCATCGTTTCCGCATCCGCATCTTCGCCCATTTGGCCACCTTGTTGCTCCGCTGTCAAAAGACTACTCCGATAAATCATCAAGTAATCGCTGTATCGTACTTTTTCGCCATCCACTTCCGCCACCGGCACCGGCAAAACTTGCGTCACACGATAAATCATTTCGCTCGTATCCTGCGCTTTGTAGAGCAAAAACCAACCCAGCACCACCATCAGCACAATCGCCACCACCGCCACAATTACGGTGTTGATGACCAGCTTATGCTTTGCATATTGCATTGGGTATTTGAATTTTCGCCCCTGCGCCAAAACTTCTTCGCGCCGTTCTTCAACCTTCTCGCGCTCCGTTTTCGGCTTCTCTTGAAACATTTTCATCTTTGTGCCCTATCCACTAAATCCTGCAATATATTATACGTCTTTTCTGGCTGTCGCACCATACTAATCCGCATATTCCCTACCTGCGTCTGAAGTAGTAGTGTCCCATACCCTAACATTCCTCCGAAAATTCCCGGCACTTCGTAGCTCAAGCTCTGCACCTTGTCTAGTCCAAGATCCACCACTGATTTCCGGAAAAACCCCTTCTGTCGCACTTGTCGAATCCGCTGGTTTGTCACCAAATAATAAGTAAAATGCCACAAAACATACACTCTCAGCGCCCCAATTATACCAATAATGAAGCAAGCCAGCCATACATAAAACATATTTTGGTTATCGCGCAAAATCAGCATCGGCACCGCCCCCGCCAGACTCATCAAAATCAAAAAAGCCAGCCCCCGCCACGCCGTCATTAAATGTTTTCGAAACACCAGCTCCACCTCCTCCCCCTCGCGCTGCCCTTCAAAATCCATTTTGCTCATACCCCTATTATATCACGCCAAGTTGTGCTATAATAGCGAAAAGAGTTATTTGTATCTTTGCGGTTAGGGCTTCTTTATACTAGGACTATTCTAGGAAGAGACGAGGAACGGAAGGAGACGTATTCTACATACGTCGACTGAGTACTCGCAGGCTCTGACAACGAAGAGTCCAGTAGAAAGGAGTCCTAAATGGGTAAAGAGAAGGATTTGGTGGAACGCAGTCTAGTCGTTTTAAAACCAGATAGCATTCAACGTGGGATTGTGGGTGAAATTATCACCCGGTTTGAACGAGTCGGTCTGAAAATCGTCGGTATTAAAATGGTCATGCCAGACGAAGACCATTATCGCGCACACTACGAGGAAATCGGCCAGATGATCACGCGCCGCGGTGAACAAGCTTTCCGTTACAACTTGAATTATATGATGACTGGTCCAGTGATTGCCATGGTGCTCGAAGGCGTCGAAGCCGTCCCGCTAGTTCGCAAAATCGTCGGCCCGACCGAGCCAAAATCCGCTGAAATGGGTACCATCCGCGGCGATTACTCACACATGAGCTTTGGTTATTCCGACGCTAAGGGTATGGGTGTACCTAACCTCGTCCACGCCAGCGGCAGCAAAGAGGAAGCTAAGAAAGAAATCAAACTCTGGTTCAAAGACAGCGAACTCTACGACTATTCTGATCTTAACGAAAAATACACTCGCTAAAATACCCACACCTAGCGTAATACATTGTATGCACAGAGCTAACACATTGTATGGACACTGTTAATACAATGTCCATACATTTTTTAACAACAAAATCTCCGACCGTCTATTTAAAAGGATCAAGATTAATTTGTCTAGCGGTGGCGCTCGTTCGCTACTGGCTCTCTTTGGCCTTCGGCCTTTTTAGAGAGCTTGTGCTCACTCCCGCCCCCACTTCACCTTCGGTCGGGGAGGGAGAACCTCCCCTTCCTCGGTGTGGTTGTTTCTGTTGCCTACTTTGCTAGGCACCGGACCGTAAAGCCACTCCATCGCCCATTGTAGTTGTCAGAAATTAGCACGCCAACATTATCAAAATTCAAATTATACGCAGCATCGGAACTAGTGACAAACGCCGTTTCAGACCAAACCAAGCCATTCCTACCAGCCGCCCGCAAAGTTCCATACGCCATGGTAATATACCCGCCACGAGTTAGATATATAGGAGATTCGGAGATGTTTTGATTTGGCCCTTTAAGGATAGGAGTGTAGCCATTCCCACCGTTTACTACATAGTCCCCAGTCTTCGGATAGTGATATGCGTAGAGTAGTCTATAGAAACTGTCTTCACGATTTAGGGGTTGGCCAGCTTAACCAAAAACCAACATGCTGAATAGAAATTCTTGTTGAACAGAAAGATAGAAATTATGTTGCAGCTTAATAGCCTTGTTTTACCATAAGCGGAATAGAAATGCGCAACGCCATAAAACAAGAAAAATCACTTTCTAGTTCCCTTAGTCTATCACCCCTCACCTACCGCAGCAAGCATAAACATAATTCTTGCTTAAACCGACACAAACTCAAAACTCAAAACTCAAAACCACAAAAATCGACGCAAAAGCATAGACATTTTAGTTAAAACTTGCTAGGATAAGAACATAAAGGTTTTGTTTATTGTTGCAACTTTTCGGCTGAAACAAGTTTGATTCGCAGTCGCATTACTGCGCACACGAACCATAGACAAAGTTTAAGAACTAGTCTAGACATCGCCTTGCTCCTTCCCACTCCACCACTCGTCAAGTTGTGTCTGGAGGCTTTTGCGCCTAGCTCAAGGATAGCAAAATTTGTCGTAAAGTTGCAAGCACAAGCATGAAATAATTCCCATTTCGGGAATTATTTCGTTTTAAAACATAATATTTGGTGACTCGGGTGGGAAAATAATCCGCGCCGTCGTCGCTAACGCGACCGGGCGGATAACGAACCCCGCTAACGCTTCGGGTTCAACTCCTAAATACCTCATAGAAAAAGCCGCGCCAAAGCACGACTTTTTCTATGGTGACTCGGGTGGGAGTCGAACCCACAACCTTCTCCTTAGGACGGAGCTGCTCTATCCATTGAGCTACCAAGCCAAATCATAAGTCCAAAACATCAGACTTATGCTATAATCAAATTAGGCAGCGAACTCTTGCACATTTTAAAATGAAATGGTAAGATGGAAATAGGTATGATTGTTAGTGTTTCTTCTTGGAAACACTAATTTTTACTTTAGCGTAAAGCCAACCTAGAGTAATATCTAAGTGAACTTTTCCAAAACAGATGTTAAAGCTCATAGCCACCTCCTTTCTCCTGCAAAATTAATATTCAGCAAGAGAAGTCGCTGCCTACCATTATCCTAGCACAACTCCCCCGAAACATCCAGCACACACCTCCCTAAAAACCGCGTTTCCTCCCCTTTCTAACGCTTTTATCATAAAATTCTTCCCTTATAATTCTCATGCTATAATATATCCATGTATGTCTCTGAACTGATTGGCGATTATATCGAAAGTCTCGAAATCGAACAAGGTCGTTCGAAGAAAACTGCCGAGAACTACGAGCATTACCTTCTCCGCTTCTTCGAACTAGCTGGCGAACTTTCCGGCAAAAACAACGATTTGAAACCCGCCAACATCGACCAAGAACTACTCCGCAAATATCGTCTCCGTCTCAACCGCGTCACCGACGAGCACGGCGAAGGTCTCGAAGCCATCACTCAAGCCTATCACCTCATCGCCCTCCGCGGTTTCCTCAAATATCTCGCCAAACGTGGCATCAAATCCCTCGACCCCACTCTCGTCGAACTACCCAAAATCACCCGCAAACAAGTCACCTTTCTTCACTACGATGAAGTCGAGCGCCTTCTCGGCGAAATTAACTTAACCACCGAAACCGGTCTCCGCGATCGCGCAATTATTGAACTTTTATTTTCTGGCGGGCTACGAGTTTCCGAAATTGTCAAACTCAACCGTGATTCTATCAACCTTGAACGTCGCGAGTTCATGATCCGTGGCAAAGGCAACAAAGACCGCCCCATCTTCATCTCCGAAGCCGCCGCCGACCGCGTCCAAGATTATCTCTCCGCCCGCACCGATTCGCTCGTTCCCCTCTTCCTCAACAACAGCAAAAATCAAACTTCGCCCGACGTCTCTGGCAATTTTCGTCGCCTCACCGCCCGCTCCATCGAACGTATCGTCCAAAAATATGCCAAACTCGCCGGCATCACCAAACACGTCTCACCCCACACCCTCCGCCACAGCTTCGCCACCGACCTCCTCATGAACGGTGCCGATCTCCGTTCAGTCCAAGCCATGCTCGGCCATTCCGACATTTCCACCACCCAAATCTACACTCATGTCACCGACCCCCACCTCAAAGAAATCCACGACCGCTTCCACACCGAAACCAGCTCCGACTAATATATATATATATATATATATATATCATTTACCCAATTTCCTATATATCTAACTCGTGGCGGAGATATTGATATGCGGGATGGCGCTATGAGATTTGCGGGGCGAGATGGATTGAGCTGGCTTGGGACGTCCTATCCAACTGAAGGCGCAATTTCAGCATATTATCTTAACTTTGTGAAAGACGCCGTCTACCCATCGAACGTAAGTCAACGTTGGGAAGGCTTTACGGTCCAGAAAAACAAAAAACAAGCCGAACCATAAAGCCAAACCAACGGTCAATGTTATTTGACAAGTAATTATCAGTACTGTCAAAATCTAGGTCATATGCATAAAGCGAACTTGCATAGGCAGGCGAAGTCCAAAAGTAACCATTATATCCTGCACGCCTCAAAGAGCTAATGGTTATATTAATATTCCCGCCACGAGTTAGATATATAGAAGGTTAGTAGTTGTTTAAATTTATCAACAATCAAAAAGATAAAACAAAGCCAGACCGTCAAGCCATTCCAACGAGAATCAAGGTTCGACGGATAGACAATAGGTTCATCAACATAAAGCGAGTACGCATCGGGTGATATATAGGCAGTAGTCACCCAATAGTCACCGTAATAACCTGCACCTCTCAAAGAACCAACCGGAATATTAAGATACCCGCCACGAGTTAGATATATAGGAGAATTCGTAGGTGTTTGGTTTTAGAAAAATATTCCAAACCGTCAAGCCATCAAAACGACCATACCCACTCGACGGATAAACATATTCACTATCAAAATGAAAGCTATACGCATGGAGTTCAGATAAACTAACAACCGTCGACCAAAAATAACCATCATTATCTGCGCCCCACAAAGAACCAGCAGTCATAAGAATACTCCCGCCACGAGTTAGATATATAGTAGATTAGTAGATATCATGATTAACAAAACCCAAAATCACAAAACGCCCATTTCTCCCGGACCGTAAAGCCACGCCAGCGCTCGTCGTTCACCGACGAGTAGATTTCGTCTTTATTGAAGCTAAGATAGTACGCATAGTTTGGGTACGGATCGGCCAAACTGGCCCACAAGTAGCCGGCGCGGTCCGCGTAGCGTAAGGAGCCGAAACGTTCAAATATATACCCGCCACGAGTTAGATATATAGAAGATTATGAGAAGTTTTATATTGGTTTCCTCTGATTCATTTTTGCGTAGATAGAGCTTTCAGCTGCAGAATCAAAACCTAAATCTGAAAACTTACCAACAGCAGTGGCAAACAATTCCCCAAAATCAACACAATCACAAACGCCGCCACCAAAAATGGCCCAAAATGCACCACGTGATCCTTCTTTTTCAAAGCACTCGGCAGCGCAATCACATCCCCGAGTAAATTCGCCAAGAAAATCGTCCAGAGCGACAGCCACCAATCCGCCAATGCCAAAGCTAAGGCTAATGCTAACAACCAATCCCCTGCCCCCATCAATTTTTCGTGCGAAGCCTTATAAATCACCAAACAACTCCCCGCCAAAATCAAAATCCCTATCCCAGCATTAACTAAACCCCCTAATACTTCTGCATCATCCGTCAACGACAATTCGAAAATCTTTAGCACAAAAATCATCATTCCAAAAATGATTGAAAGCGCCAGCAGAACCACCGGCAACTCGCCCCACTTCGCATCATACACCGCCAAAACCACTAGCACCACCAACATCATCAAAGTGATGATAAAAGTCGCCAATTTCACCGTCAGCAAAGTCGGATGCAGCGCCAAAAGTTGCCAATTCATCAAAATCGGCACCAGATACGCCCACGACAGCATCAAAAACGCCACTGCCATACTAATTTCCGACAAAAAATCCGCAATTCCAATTTTTTTATGGCAATATCGACACTTCCCCCTCAGCACTAGCCACGATATAATCGGAATATTGTCATACCATTTAATCCGCTTATGGCAATGCATACACACCGACCATTGCCCAAGTTCCTTCTTCCCTAGCGCATGATAACGCCACCGCCAAGCCTGACAGCACGCAAACGATCCAAACACCGCCCCGAGCAGCGTCATCAAAATCAAGATCATCACCAAAATCGTCGTATCCGTATCTAACATAATCTCATTTTATCATAAGCGAAAATCTCACACAACTTTACGGGAATATCATGAACAATCCCCACATAACTTTCGAAAACTGTAGCCAAATTCCACACTCCACAACTTTCGCTCCTCGCACAAAATGAGCCCACAGTCCCAGACCATGAGCCCATTCCAAGCCTAACCAACTATTATTGGTTATCTTGGCAGTATGTGCCGCTACCCTCTAACTTGTAAAGCACTGCATAGTCGCGCGCATTAGTCGAATAGGCAGCCTGCTCACCATCACACCTTGCATGTTCCCAAACGTAAATCTTATGCGCTTCAAAATCCGAGTTATCCAGCGTCTCAGTCTGACCAGAAGTCAAAACCCCAAATTGCAGACCATAGCGCCAACCATCTGGATCCGCGAAAGTATTTTCACTCGCATCCACCGCGTTCATATAGTTCTTCACAAAACAACGCTCCGAATTTGCTGCCGTGTCCGAACCGCTACCACACCAGCTACTCATATTCAAGCCTTCTGAGTTCGTTTCGTCAACCGCGTCGAGACCACTCCCCTTCACTGGCAACTTCCCGTTGTTATTGGTCTGATATTGCGTAATCGCTTCCGACACTCGCGCCATATCATCACGACGTTGCGTATCGCGTTGTGCACGCTGCAAAGCTGGTAAGGCGATAAACACCATCAAGAAAATCAAACCTGCGATCGCGAGCACGAGCACAACTTCGATAATCGTGAAACCACCTAAGTCTGTACTTTTTTTCTTCATTCGTGAACTTGCCACTTTTATTTCCTTTCTTTAATATAACTATTTTACATTATAACACAAGCATTTTTGCCTGCCAACCTGCTACACACCAATTTGGCTCACCAAATTGTAAATCGGGAACAGGATAGCCATCACCATACCACCCGCTACAATCGCGAGTATCACCATCAACACCGGTTCAATCGCCGTCGAAATCGCCGCAATCCGCTCGTCGAGCTCATCTTCATAAACCTTCGCTGCCTTGCCTAACATATCATCCAGCTGACCCGACTCTTCACCCGTCGCCGCCATCTGTGGCAAAAGTGGCAAGATATACTCTCGATCCTTCAACGACGAACTCAAAGTTTTTCCACTTCGTACCATCACTGCTGCTTCCTTGATCTGGTCCTCTACCACCACGTTATTCATCGACTCCGCCGAGATATTCATCGCCTCGAGCATCGGCACACCAGTCGATAGTAGCATCTGCGCCGTCCGCGCAAACCGCGCATTATACAGCCTCAGGAATAGCCCTTTGAAAAACGGCACATGTAGCTTAAACTTCGCAATCCACCGAATCCCCACATCAGTCTGACGAAATTGCACGAAGAACCACACTGCAATCCCCAGCAAAATCAAAATCAGCCACCAAAAATGCGCGATAAAATTCGAAATCCCCACCATCAGTAAAGTCAAAAACGGCAATGGTTCGTTCATATCGCGATACAAACTTTCTACCTGCGGCACCACTGCGATCATCATAAACATCACCACTGCCACAATCACCACCAGCACAATCGCCGGATAAGTCATCGCCCCGCGAATCTTCGCGATCATGTTCGCGTCTTTTTCCTGCTGGTCCGCCAAACGCCTCAACGCTTCATCGAGTGTACCCGACGCTTCACCCGCCGCAATCAACGCCAGATAAACTTTGTTGAACACTTCCGGATATTTACTAAACGCGTCATGCAAAGTCTTACCACCCTCGACCTGCGCCAACACATCTTCAATCAACGCCTTCATCGGCTTATCTTCTGTCTGCTCCGCCATCATTCGCAGACTCGTCGACAGCGGCAATCCCGCCCCAATCAAAGTCGCAAATTGCCGCGTGAAAACAATCCGTTCTTTCGAGGTAATCCGATTTTGTAGTTTCCCCAAAATCCCCTCACTCGTCTCCTCGGTAATCTTCTGCGGCGTATATCCCTGCTCAATCAAAATCCTTCCCGCCGCGCGCTCACTTTCCGCTTGCACGTTACCAGAAACAATCTTGCCAGTCGCCTTTTCCTTCGCTTTATAATTATATCGTTTCATCGTCTATCCTCTCGCCAGCCGCTCAAATTCCGTCACATCCACCGCGTACTGCCGCGCCACATCAAAACTCACCACGCCCGACTTCACTAGCTTCGCGAGTTCTCGATCCATCGTCTGCATCCCTTGGTCCGCTCCCGTCTGAATCGTCATATCAAGTTGGTGCGTCTTCCCTTCCCGAATGATACTCCGCACCGCCGAATTCGCTACCAAAATCTCTGCCGCTGCCACCCGTTTACCATCCAGCGACGGCATCAACCGCTGTGAGCAAATCCCCACCAACATATTCGCCAGCTGCGAACGAATCTGTGGCTGCTGATGCGCCGGAAACACGTCAATCATGCGATCAATACTCTGCGCCGCCGAGTTCGTGTGTAATGTTGCAAACACCAAGTGCCCCGTCTCCGCCACCGTAATCGCCGCTTGAATCGTCTCGAGATCGCGCATCTCACCAATCAACACCACGTCTGGGTCTTCACGCAAAATCGACCTGAGCGCCGCCGCAAAACTATAAGTATCATAATGTACTTCACGCTGCGCCACCACCGAACGCTTCGACTGGTGCGTAAACTCGATCGGGTCCTCGATCGTGATAATATGCACCGCCTTTTCCGCGTTAATTTTGTCAATCAACGCCGCCAAGGTCGTCGTTTTACCTGAACCAGTCGGCCCCGTCACTAACACCAAACCATTCGGATGATCTGCAAAACTATCCACCACGCCTGGCATCCCCAGTTCCTGGATCGTCTTAATCACGTTCGGGATCAAACGAAACGCTGCCGCCATGTTCCCTTTTTCATGGAAAGCATTCACACGAAAACGCGCAAGATCGCCAAACGCAAACGAATAATCAAATTCCTTGTCCTTAATCAAAATCCGCTGCTGATCTTCATCCAAAGTTGAGAACACTAAGCGCTGCACCGTGTCATTCGTCAAAATCGGATAAGTGGTCAGCTGCCGCAAATAACCTTCCACGCGCAATACTGGCGGCAGACCAACTTGCAAATGCAAGTCCGAGGCATTATTCTTCACACATTCTTCCAGCAAAACTTCAATCCCCACTTGCCCCGCCACCGGCATTGCCACCGGTACCTGAGCTGCAGACACCGCAGTCATCGCTGCTTGCGCCGCCTGACCATTCACCCCCGTCTGTGCTGCGGGCACTTCCGTCTGTGCCGTCTCCGCACCAGCTTTAACATCATCAACCTTTTTCGCTTCAACTCCCTCCATCGGCACCGCAGCTGAAGTTTGGTTTGTCATTTGTTTTTCCGAAAGCCCACTATTATCCATGTCACCATTATACCATAAAGATTATATTTTATAATAATAACTTATTTACAGTCGCGTTATCCTCGCTCGCCCATCCCCCGTATTACCAGTCATCGTTCCGCCAGTACTCCAACTTGGCATTACGCTATCACCATCCGTCATCACCGTATTCGTGAATTTCATTCCACTATAATGCACACTTTGCCCCGTTGCTGCCGTCGACGATGCGTTTTTAATCGCATTACAACCACTATGCCCGCTAATGAACGATGATCCTCCCCCCGCACCAAACGAACCATACCCTGCTCCCCCACCATAATATCCCCCGCCACCACCAGGACGGTCATCGGACGGCACCGGCGAATTTGCCCCCTGCGCAAAGCTACCATAGTGCGATGAATCCCAACCTGTACCACCCGCCGTCTGCGTCGCACCTTTTCCGTCCATCTGGGCATAATTTCCAATATGTGTCCCATTCTTTCCGTTCAAGCCTCCCCCCGCTCCACCAATCCCCGCCACCTTAATGTCTGTCCGATAAGCCGCGCTGCCCCCACCGCCTGCCGCTACCATAATCCGCGACCGCGTATTAGTCTTATCGATCCTCACGTCTGTCGCGCCACCCCCTCCAGCCGACACAAAACGATAACTGCCATACCCACCCCCGTTATAACCACCAGTCGTAGCATAATTACTCGACGTTACATTCGCCACACCAGCCCCACCAACTACTACCCATAGTTGCGTCCCCGCTGTGAGATGAATTTCCCCCGCCGTATAAGCGCCTCGTCCACCGGCATATCCTCCAGCACTGCCACCACTCGCCCCCCAAAGTTCTATTTTATAGTCCCCATCTGCCGGAGCGATGAACAGCTCAGGTTCTTTCGCCAAACCAAAGTCATATTTCGTCGTTCTCCCTCTTCGCACTGTCGCCACCCCACTCACCGAAAGCGACACCGTCTTCGCCGCATATCCGCACGCCCCCAGCACCGTTCCGATCACGCCCAGCACGCACGCCACCACTACCAAGCCAGTCCCCATCCGACTCTTTTGCTGCTTCTTTTGCTTACGCTGCTTCGACTCTTTCGCTCCGACCATATCTCCAACTTTCTAGAATTCGCTTTCGCCGTCCGCTGCCAACTTATCTTGATATGCTTTTGTCAAAGTATAACGATAAGTTGTATTCGCTCCGTTCACCACAAAGTACGCTTTCTCACCCGGCACCACTTCAAGGAACACAATCGGCGTATTCTCTAGGTTTTGTGCGTCCAAAAGCTCCTTGAAATTCATCACTCGCACCACATTGTCGAGCTCATAAATCGTCCCGTTCGCTTCCACAATATAAGTATCATATTCCTTCAAAAGCTTATGCAAAGCCTTCTCATACAAATCACCATTATAGCGCGTCGCATAGTAATAGATCACAATAATCGCCAAGGTCAAACTCAGCACCACAATCACCGAACCTGTAATCAGTAGCGGCAAATTCTCCACGCCAACTTCTGTCCGCTCCGTCCCTACCTTTTCCGTCCGCTTCACGTCTTGCGTATCAATCGCAATATCCACTGTCTGCTCACTTAGCGGAATCGCCATCGCCAGTGTGTCTTCAGTCTCAATCTCACCATTCACTTTGACAATCATCTTCAAATCAAGTTCACAGTTCGCCGCAATCCCAAACTCGTTGCGAAAGCTTCGCATATAGTCATTATAATTACTATAATCAATGCTCACATTATCCCGCACTTCAACTTTCCCGTCCGTCACCGGCTGCGCTTGCGCGGTCTTGATCACACTACTCTTCTCATGCAAAACTTTCGACTTATCATTCCGATCCGTCGCCTTCGTCTCCGCTACAATTTGATATTCATAGCTCGCATCAATGTCATCATTCGTCTCGAGTTCATAATCAAAATCAACCCGCAGCACGCTAATTAAGTTCGCAATATATTGCATCCCTTTGTCGAGATAACTTTCCTGATAATAATCATTCGGTTTCAAGTAGACCTTATAATCAATGTTCCCCGCCACATCATATTCCACCACCCCAGTCTTCTCGATTTTCAATGCGTCGAAAATACAATATCCACCTAGCACCATCAATAGAAACAGCGGAATCAAAAACCAAATCCGAGCCTTGCGCGGACGCCAAGCCTTCTTTCGCACCTGATAAACCTTGTCATTCTTTACATATTTTAAATCCGACTGCATTATTTTTCACCTCCATTAAATAATTCGTTTAACCACAAAGTTGGATAACCTAGCGTCACAATCTTCCCCTCCGCCGTGCCGATCACATCACCTTGTTGCACTGTCCAAACATCCACGTCCGGGTTCGCATCGCCCTTCGTGACAAATTGATACACCCCGCCTTCTTCCTTCACTTCCATAATGCGATGCACAATCACTACGTTGCTATGGTTATAAACCAGCACATCACCTTCTTTCAGTTCATCATACTTATCCGTCCGTCGCACTAGCACCATATCGCCCCGTGCCAATGCCGAACGCATGCTGTCCGAACCTACCGCCAAGAAAAACCATTTGAAAAGTCCGCTCATCAGTGCCACATAACTAATCAGCAGAACTCCCGCCACACCCAGACCAACTCGTTGCAAAATCCGTCGCCGCTTAGCTGTACTATCCGTGATTTGACGTTTCGGCTTACGTTTCTCGACTTGCATCACTGTTAGGCCTTCCCAACGTCGAAAACTCACCAGCCCCATCAAGAGCAGCACTGTCATCGCAATCTCAAACGCCGAGATCAAATATTCCGACACGTCCGGCCAAATCGGCAACATCACAATCGGCAACTCCATAATCAGCCGGTACGCAATATTAATCCGATAGTCGAACATGCATGCAACGTAAGTCATCAAAATATTTGTCAAAATTGTCGGGAAAATCACTGCCATCGCCATATCGATCCAGCCTACCAAAGATTGATAATCATAAAGTGGCAAGATAAAGCAGATCTCCATCAGGATCAAGCAAACCAGCGTCCAAACAATCGCCAGCCAACTCCCCCGCCCGCGTTCAATCATCTGTCCACGCAAGATTTCTTGCGCGACAATCATCAGAATCATTGGCAAGAAAACTTTCCCCAGCGTATCTAAACCAAACCGATAGACGTTCTCCACGAAGCCCAACTTCATGCCGAGCAGCACAAAACTCGCCGCCTGGAACAGTACCGCAACCAAGATGATTACGATCGCCGCCATTTTCACATCGCGCGCTCGCGGCTTCGCCCAGCCCAACATCGCTGCGCTAAGCCCAGTCGCCCCGACCACTACCAAAATTTGTAGGTACTCACGCAAAATCCCATCTAGCGGCAAGAGTGCCAGCAGCAACAAAACCACCGTCGCTGCCGACTCCAACCCGATAATTTTTTGCGTGCTTAGTTTCATCTTAGCTAACTTTTACACTTAATTAGATGTATCCTGGCCATAGTTCAAGATCACCGCTAGACCACTCACCATCACGTCTTCTGTTGGCAAATCTTCCGCCGCCGTGCTTGGGTCAAATTCCAGTTTTAGTTTCATCGTCTTCGACACCCCAGCATCCAATTTATCACCCACTGACACCGTTGCTCCATTATTTGCATAAGTCAGAGTATAATTCAACTTCGTACACACTTTAGCTGCCTCAGTCGAATTCGAAGAAGAGCAAGAAAGTCCCGACCCAGTGTTAATCGTAATCGTATTCAAAATCGCGTTTAAATCTCCCGCATTCTTCACGTCGAACGTAAATTCAATCGCATCTCCCGGGTCTTTCAGCTCAACATCATATTCTTTAATCGCCGCCTGCGGCACATTCTGAATACTCGTTTGAATCGTCGGTTTCGTGTTCACCTTCGCTTTCGAACCCGTGATCACTGCTTCTTGCAAGTTCTCAAAGTGCACGTCCCAAACCGTCGAGCGCACCGTCGCCGTACCACGAATGTAGAGATTAGTCGAAAACGCTGCAACCGCCACGCCAATCACGCCGACCAGCGCCACCGCCAGCAACACCACCAACGCCACAAAACGTTGATTACGATGATTTGACATATTATTCGTCCGCCGACGAGCGTTTGATCGCATTGTCGTCGCATTCGATCGCGCCGCCGCCGCACGCTTATTATTAGTTGATTTTGTAGTTTGTGGCATAACTTCCTTCCCTAGTTTTTAAACTATGCAAAAATAAATTATATGCATAACTGTCTTATTTATCATTATCACAATTTCTCGCAAAATGTAAAGTCTTGCAATTTTTTCTAAACATTACCACATTCACATAAGCCCACTCCATCTTTACTTACTTTCATTTTTTTCAAGTCACCGCGCCACACAACGCACCGAGTTACCATACGAGTTGAGCCCCGCACCCGATGGGTTAAAGTTGCCCAAAAACATTGCAAAAAACGACTTACCGCTAGTTTGTTTTGTTGAAGACCAATAATATCCCGCATAACCAAAATTTTGAATCGCTTTACTGTTCCCCGATCCACCGTAAACAAAGTAAAATGGCGCATTATAAAGATAATATTCGGTCCCACCATGCAGAGTAGTCGCTCGATAAACTCCATCCCACGTCCAACCATAACTCTCAAACAGCTTAGCAAAACTCTTATCATTAGACCAAGGTGCTGTTTTATTCTGCGTATCCGTACCACTTAGCGGCAGTCGCCAACCCGCCGGACAAACACTGCCTGGCGCGTCTTTACCAAACATGCTTCCGCCCATCACATCGCCCGTCCCCGCCGTTGCTGCCGACCAAGAATAAATATTCCCCACATGATAATGTTCATCTCCTTCAGTCGCAAACTGTTTACATTTTGTCAAAGTATCCTCAGCTTGAATCAAATTACACGCCGTCCCCTGCGCATGCGTACCATTCGGACCCAAATAGTAATAATCTCCCAATTCATAATATTCACTATATTTATCATATTCCGACAGAGAATTAGTCACCCATTCTGTTGGGTTGTTAATTTTTTTCACTTCCACCGCATAATTCGTCACCGCCACATCCGAAGTAACCCCATCATCATTCAATACAGCCGGAATATCATAATCAAGATTCTGTGTCATCCAGCAATTACCGTCCCGCATCTTCGCCACCCAATAAGTTTTTCCGTCCCGTTTGTCAATCAATTGCTTCGTCTTCCCCTCGTCCGTCACCGCGCAGCCTCCCGGTGTCATTTCCTGCATATAGGTCAACTCGTCCAGCGGCTTACCTCCAGACACTACTGCTTCTCCACTAATATAAAGATTCGAGTTTAACGCTGCATGTCCGTAGCAACACATTATTATTCCGATCACAGCAACAACAAGGCAAACACCAACCAACCTAGACCCGAACAAAGTTTTTCGCTCATGCTTCATAACTCCATCATACTTTTAATAAAAAAAAAAAAAAAAGCCTTGTTTTTCTCCAAATTCATGGCATGAAAAAGCCAAATCAGATCACAAAATCACCAACTTTACCAAACAACCGCACTACATTCCGCGCCTTACGCCAAATCGCTCGCTACTCGATTCACTTCTTCAATCGTCGTAATCCCCGACAGCGCCTTCAAAATCCCGTCCTGTCGGAGCGTCACTGTCCCCTTTTCTTTCGCTGTGCGCATAATTTCATTCGACGTCGCCCGCGACACAATCAACTTTTGAATATCCTCATCCACGTCAATTGCTTCATAGAGCCCCGTTCGTCCGAGGTACCCACCCGGCGTCTCTTGATCGTCTACTCCTTGCACCAAGTTATAATTCTCCTGCCCCGCCACCGGCAAATTCGGATAGCCCAAATCTTCGCTCACCGACTCTACTTCCGCACTATTCTTCGGCAGCAACTCGCCCACAAAATCATTAATCTCTTGTGTTTGCATTTCGTTGCTCTGCACCACCGCACGCTTCGGCGCCACTCGTCGCACCAGCCGCTGGCCAATCACCGTATTCAGCGTCGACGCCAAGAGAAACGGCTCAATCCCCATGTCGAGCAAGCGCGGTAAAATCCCCGCCGCCGAATTCGTGTGTAGCGTCGAAAACACCAAGTGTCCCGTCAGCGACGCCTGCACCGCCAGGTTCGCCGTCTCCGCATCACGAATCTCCCCCACCATCACCACGTCCGGGTCCTGGCGCAGAATACTCCGCAGCCCCGACGCAAACGTCAACCCTGCATCCACGTTCACCTGAATCTGGTTCACCCCATCCATCTTATACTCGACCGGGTCCTCCAGCGTCACAATATTGATCTTCTCACTCTTAATCTTCTTAATCAATGCATATAATGTCGTACTTTTACCTGAACCAGTCGGCCCCGAAGTCAAAATCATGCCGTTCGGCCGCGCAATTCCCGCCATCACCGTCCGGAGCGCCCGCCCCGTCATACCCATGTCCTCAATTTCCATACTTGCGCCCGACTTATCCAGCAAGCGAATCACCACCTGCTCACCCCAAACTACTGGCGAAATCGCAATACGCAGGTCAACCTCCCGATCACCCACCGCTACCGCAAATTGTCCATCCTGCGGGATCCGATGTTCATCAATCTTCAAGTTTGCTAGAATCTTAATCCGCGACACCAACGCTGGCTCAATCGCCCGCGGGAGATCCATCACCTTCCGTAGCACGCCATCAATCCGACACCGAATAATCAAACTGTTTTCCAACGGCTCAATGTGAATATCCGACGCCTTCGACTTCACCGCAAAGTCCAAAATGCTGGTGAGCGCCTTCGAAATCGGTGAATCCTGCGTGATCGTCTTCACGTCACTATTTTCGCGTCGCTGCTCAACCTCCCGATTCGTCGTCCGCACTGCCTGCTTGACGCTCGAAAAGTCTCCGCGATATTGTTTCAGGATCGCTTGAATCCCGTCACTCGAAGACATCACCGCCCGCACTTGCTTGCCCGTCAAAGTCGACAAGTAGTCCACCGCCTGCACATTCCCCACGTCGAGCATCGCTACCACCAGCTGACCATTTTGTTCACCCAGCGGCACCGCCATTGAACGCTCCGCCACATCAAACGACAATAGCGACAAAACATCCTGCCCCATCTCCACATGCAACAAATTCACATACGGCACACCGGTTAGCACTGCCGTCGCATGCGCCACCATCCCGTCGCTCACAATTTTCTTCGCCGACAAAACCTGCATCAAAGGCTGTTTCGTCTGCGCCACCTCTTCTTGTACGCTCGCCACCGCCGCAGCATCAACCAAGCCCTCATCAATCAAGAGCCCAACTACCCGATCTAGCCCATCCTTCGTCAGTAGCGCCACGTATTACTCCTCTTCTGCTGCTTGCTCCTCAGCTGCCTCATCCGTCGGCTCTTCTTCCGGCTGCACTTTGCCGCACACAATCAACTCCGCCGTGTCCAAAATACCGTTGCGATCAATATCTTCGCAGTCTCCTACATAAACCTCCACCGTCGGATTAATCGCATAGCTGTTGAAAACTTCCGGATCCGGCTCCGCCAAATCACTTTTAATTACATTTGAAAGTGCCGTGAACTTCACCGAGGCTTTATTCGGATCCCCCATGATCGCATTACAAGTCAGAAAAGCCGCCAAAGTGCCAATCCCCGCAATCAAAACCAGCGTGAAAATATCCGATTGTTTCATCTTGCTTCCTTCCTTGCCTTCTCTGAGGCATAAACCGTTCGCGTCGTCTCTAACTCATTTTCCTGATTCAGATAATAAGCATTCGCCGAAGCTTGCATACTAATCCCCGAATTCGTCCACTCAAACACCGCCGAAGTGACATCGAAGTCCCGAATTGACCGCTCCAAGTTGTTCAAAGTCGTCATTGTCACCCCGTCCGAGCCTTCGATTCTTAGCGTCGTCGGGATCACTCCCACTCCTGCAATCGTCGTCATCACTATATCATCCCGCGGCGACAAAGTCTCCGGCTCCCAGTTCGACAAGATGAAAATCTGGTTCACGCTCGCCATCAAAGCCTCCGTATTGCGCTGCGCCGGCAAAGCATCCGGAATCACCCTTAGCGCCGAACAAATCTTCGTCAGCTGCAAATACTGCTGTTTCTCAAGATCGTCACTTGTTTCTTCATATAACTTATAAAAATCAATTTTCTTACCATCCGCATCATAACAATCTTCCTCCCGCTTTCGTGCTACCGTCTCGAGATCTTCATTCTGCGCCATCGTGTCAATCACGTTGTAACGCAAACTTCCCTGCACATCATTCAGCGAAACCGCACCCGGATCGCAATCGTCCAGCTCCTTCCCGTTCAGCCGCCCGTTCTTATCCGTATCCTTACAAATCCCGATATTCCGAATCGACGCATCATAATCGTTAATCGCCGCCCCCTTCTGCGTAATAATCTCGGTGTTGAACTTGATATATTTGAACAAGAACAGCGAAATCACCATACAAGTCCCCAGCACCAAGCTCGCCCCCAGAACTTCCAGCATTGTATATTGCTGCGCTTTAGAAATCCTTAGCCGCTTGCCACTTGTTTTTTTATCGTCTTTATTCATTTGAGTTGCCTCCTCTGTTTGTGGTGTTGTTTAGACAATCCGTGTCATTCTCGCCACATTCTTCCGCTTCCTGCGCAAACATTCCTTGAATTTGTACATAAGAATCCGTTACATTCTGGCCCATCGGACCAATCGCCATCATATGCTTATTACGGAATAGATAGAAGTTCGGGTCAACCTCCGTCGACGCAGTAAACTTCAAGACCAAGTTTCCGCTTTCATTGCGCGCATTACTCGAAGTACCTACCGTCAGACCATCCGGCGCCAACATACAATCGTTTGTCGAAGTCCACTTTGCTGTCGAACCAACCGCCACACCCGTATACTTCGTGCACTCGCTCACAAAGTGTTCAACCCCCCGAATCTCACCTTGCAGCTCCATATTCCCCGCCTTATACCACTTATCGTACTGCGGTGTTCGCCAAATCTTAATCCGCGTCGCCACCCGCTCCATCTGCGGACCAGCGCTCTCACCTTCGTTAGTATTCTCGTTACCTTCAGACCCATTACCAGCATTTTCGCCTTCATTCGCATTCTCGCCTTCGTTGGTATTTTCGCCACCTTCAGCTCCATTCCCAGCATTCTCTTCCCCCTCCTGCACCGGTCGCTCCTCAAACACTGCCGACTCTTCCGCCGCCATGCCATAATGCAGTTCCGTCGTACTCGCCTTCGCCGAATCCGCCAAAGTCGCCGCGCAACCATCTCGCGTCAAATCCCACCACGCGTAATAACTCTCACCTTCTTTCAGGGCCGTGCCATTTTCCGTCTCCGAAATGCACCAGGTCGGAATTTCATTCCCATCCACATCAACATAGCGACCATAATCATATTTCGTCAGCGCTACACCTTTCTTAAACGATTCTAGCACTCGATAGTCAATCAATGGTGCCACTCGCGCATCCGCCTGACCTTCCATCGTCAAAGTGTTCGTCTCGAGGTTCACTCGTAGCTGCGAAAGCTGCACCGAGTCTTCTCCCTCTGGCAACATCACACCCAGCGCCGCAAAAGTCCGTGACAAAATCTTCTTGTTCGACGCAATATCCGACAACGCCGACAACTGCCCTTGGATCGCCACGAGATCGTCTAGCTCTTCATAACCCATCAATTTCGCCGACAAAGTCTCAAGCTTACTATCTTGGCTCGCCATCGCAATATCTTGCCCACTCTTAATACTGAACAGTATCGCGACTACCGCGACCGATACTACCGACACTACAATACACACAAACAACACTAAATTGCGCGTCTTCAGCGAACGGATCATCTCCATCTTCACTTCCGGCACCAAGTTAATCTCGTACGCTGTATTCACCGTCGTGACCAGCTGCGGCTCATTGGCTTTATTTTTGCCAGTCACCATGTCCTTAATTTTTTGGAACCAATCTTTCATTAGTCGTTACTCCTTTCCGCCAGCCCGATCGCCACCGCGAACTCACTCGCCACAGGTTGCAAAACTCGTTGCTGCTCCGGCGAAACTTTCACCAACTGCCACGGATTCCCTTGCGTCGTCGGTACATTCGTTTTCGCTTCGATATATTCTGCAATAAATGGAATCATTCCCGCGAAGCCTGACAACACCGTCCCGCCCACCGGCGTATTCATATATTCTGAACGGAAGAAGCTAATCGATTTGTTTAACTCTGAAGTGAAAGTTTCCAGCGTCGTGTCGAGCGCCCGGAAAACTTGACCTTCCACTTTATCCTGTGCCAAACCAAATTTCAAAATAAACTGCCGCGCCTGCTCTTCCTTCACATTCAGCGACGACGAAACCGTCTTCACAAACACCGAAAATCCACCCGGCACCGAACGCACCAATCGCGGCGCCCCCTTATACATCATTACCAGATCCGTTGAGTGCTCACCGAGGTCAATAATCAACCGCGCATCCGTCGCCCCCACCGGCATCAAAGCCCGCGCCATCGCAATCGACTCCGGCTCCTGCGCAATCACATTCAAGCCAAACGACTCAATCATTTCCATCCGTTCTTCCGCAAAATCCACCGCTGTCGAAGAAATCAACACCTCCACTTTCGTCGCATCGTTCGGACAAACCCCTAACGATACAAAATCCACCGTCGCGTCATCAATCGCCATCGGGATATATTTATCCAACTGGTATTTCACGCCATTCAAGACGTCCTTTTCCGGCTGGTTTTCAACTTTGATCACGGTCGTGAAAGTCTTCCCCGCCGGCATCCCTACCGCCACATTTTTTGTCGTGATTCCGGCCTGCTGCATCGCACCAAGAATAATCTCGCCCAAGTGTCGCCGACCAGCCGCCGAACTATCTTCCAAAGTTTTGCGATCCATCGGCACATACGCAAACTTCTGCAAAACCCAGCCATGCTGCGCGTCCCCAGCCAGCTGTATCAACCGAATCGCGGTTGTCCCAATATCTAATGCGAAGAAATCGCCCACTCCATGGATTAAACTCATGCTTCCATTATAACCATAATCATCTCGTTTGACAACTACTTTTCCGCCCAAAAATCTCACTAATCTCCTATATATCTAACTCGTGGCGGGAATGTTGATATAACTTCTGGTGCTTGGAGATTTGCGGGTATCGGTACACTTTATTGGTCTAGCACGGCTAGCGATGTAGATTTTGCTGCCTATTATCCCAATATTGGTGATACCGAAATCCAGCCAGCGCATGCGAATCGTCGTTGGAATGGCTTTGCGGTTTGGAGGTTTTTGGACCGTAAAGCCATAATAGCGACTATTCGAAGTAGTGGGGAATAGCTCGTCCAAAGTCAATGCAAATCGATTAGCCGATTGGATAACTCCAGTCGTAAGCGACGTCCAATAACTGCCCACATTACCAGCATACCTCAATGAACCTTCGTGAATATCAAAATCCCCGCCACGAGTTAGATATATAGAAAATTAGAAGATGTTTAATTCTAAGAATTCAGAAAGTGAACAAAGCCGAACCGTAAAGCCAATATAACGAGTAGTGTCGGTCGATGAAAAAACATTAATATCATTGAAGAATAAACGGAACGCATAGAATGAGCCCTCGAAAGCAGTTGCCGCCCAAGAATAGCTAGCATCACTTGCTCGCCTCAAAGAACCAACACTGACATCCACAAACCCGCCACGAGTTAGATATATAGGAGAATGGTAGATGTTTTATTACTATATGCTACATCCTTAGTACAAACCCAACCAATAAAACCTCTCTCGGTTCTTCCCCACCTTCCCCACTGTCTCATTATCCCGCTTCTGGATAATCCTAAACCCATTTTTCACAAGCCACTGCTCAAAGCTCTGTATAGTCTGCCGCCGTATTTTCTCATTCTTCACTACTCCACGCACCAGCTGATCTGGAAATGCTTCAAACTGCGGCTTCAACATCACCAGATAGTCTGCTCCGCGCGGCACCACTTTCTTCGCATGTGCCAAAATCTCTCTCAAACTCACAAAACTCACATCCGCCACCACCACATCCACCCCAGTCAGCTCATCACGAATCTCCAAAAAATCTGTCTTCTCTCTCAAATCAATCCTCGGGTCAAACCTCAGCGGCGCCTTCATCTGCTTCGTCCCCTTTTCAATCGCAAGCACCCGCGTCGCCCCTTGCCTGAGCGCCAATTCCGTAAATCCACCTGTCGACGAACCAATATCTAATACTGTCTTCCCCCGAAAATCAAACCGAAACGCCCGCACCGCCTCCGCCAACTTCAACTCTGCCCGCCCCACAATCTCTTCATCCATACCACTATCATACCATAAACCACCCCAAGACAAAAGGCAGACCATCCAGCCTGCCTACTAACCCATGTCAATATTGATCCAAATATCCCACTTTCTCGAACAAACCGCAGCAAATCTCAGACGAGCTCTATCTGTCCCGGATTTCCGGACGCACCACCATCATCTTCAAAAGATAATCATAATGCACCCTACCGATTTCGCGCTCCCCGTTCAACAAAGCATCTTCGCCAACCGGCCTATGCTTAATCCTCAGATCAGCATTCTTCGTCACATCCAGTTGATAGAAGTATTTTCCGCCTACGAAACCTATCTCATCTCCCACGACTGAAATTTCGTTTTCCTCGGCCCACGCTTCGACAATTTCCTTCGATGGGCACTCTCTGAGCGCAAAAAATTTCTTTTCAACATCCAACATGTCCCACACCTCCTTTTTAATCTACTCGCCGTTCATCGACATCGGCATATGCGAGCAAAATCTCGAGCCTAGTCTAGCCATCTTTACCCTTTTCTACCCCTGTCAATTCCGGCGCCATCTCATCAGAAACCAAGGGTCTCCAACCCTTCATTCCTCATTGTAGCACACTTCCCCAGAAAAGTCAAGTGATAAAGCGGGCCCTTCGGACCTTACCCTTCCCAAATCTGGAACTTATCATCCTCCACGTAAACCAACTGATTGTCATTCAAGCAGATAATCGGCTGATCAATACTATACAATTTTTCTAGATTTTCTCGTGTCCTGCACAGATACTGCTTGCGTTTCTCTGGATGATTCCAATGCGGACGCAGTAAAAACTTCACCAAGCCTATGCCATGATAATCCTTCAAAATTGGAGGATTCTCTCTTCGATCCTTCGCCCAATACCTATACGCCGAAATGTCATCACCACAGATAATCGACCCCGTACTTTCGCCAATATATGGCACGCCTCTAGTTACAAGGTCTTTCATAATCTCCGCAAAACCACACTTCTGCATCTGTTCCAACATATACATACACTGTCCACCTTGCACGAACACTACATCCCTCTCACCCAGTTCCTGCTCAACCTCTTCCTTCGTCTTCCCCGCAATATCATAATCAAACACCTGCCATCCCCGCTTTCGCAGAATCTCTCGCCCCTCATCAATCCACTCACGCTTATCACTCGGATGTAAATTCCCCGCCGTCGTGATGTAGGAAACCCGAATTTCCTCCGGCCTTTTCCCCAGCTTTCGCTCAATATCGTCCATAATCATTTTTGCCATCCCCTTCCCCCGAAAACTCGACGCCAAATATAAGTTCATTTCTTTCTCCTTTTCAAAATTATATCACACCCCAGCCTCATCGGTCGCCTTCTTCACGTCCTTTATAATTAGACCGATGTACTCTCCAAAATATCATCAACCTCACCCTTAGTAGCGACAGACTCCCCTCCCGCCTTCACTTCCAAAAATCTTCAACCTCAATTATTCACTCCTATTCTCCTATATATCTAACTCGTGGCGGGCATATGGATATGAATGTTGGCTCTTTGAGGAGTGCGAGCGACTCCGGCGTTTACTGGTCTCGTACTGCCTATCCTTCTGAGCTCTATACATACATCCTTAATTTCGGTAGCGCTAGCGTCGTTCCGTCATATTACGACGTCCGCTGGTGCGGCTTTACGGTCTGGCGACTAAACTTTAGATCCTAAAACAAAAGCAAAATAGAACTTTTGCCCATCCGCCCCGTAAAGCCCAGCCAGCGCGCATTATCATTTGATGAATAAATATTGACGCTACCAAAATGGAAAAAGTACGCATAAAGCAAAAGTGCGTAAGTAGACGACGCCCAATAGCCACCATTTGCACCTGCAACCTGTAACGCTCCAACAGCCATTGCTACATTCCCGCCACGAGTTAGATATATAGGAGATTATGAGATTGTTTATGCTTAGCAAAACTAGGTTTCAGAAAGTCCCTGACCGCAAAGCCAGTCCAGCGAGTGCTGTAGTCCGACGGGTAGACGCTAGTACTAATGAAATTGAGGTTGTACGCATAGAGCAAAGATGCATAGGCGGCAGACGCCCAGTAGTCGCCAGCGCGGCCCGCATGCCTCAAAGAGCCAGTCGTTATATCGACCTTCCCGCCACGAGTTAGATATATAGGAGAATGGTAGATGTTTTATTACTATATACTAGTTTGACTATAATATTTGACTTGGTTTTCTTCGTTTTGGTTTTCTTCGTTTTGCTTTTCGTGCTGGACCATTCCGGACGCACGAGGAGGAAGAGGAGTCTCCCGCCCGTGACGAATCTCGTAGGAGTCTGAGTGAAGAAAGAGTTTTGCTTTTTCTCCCGAAGCGACGCCCGAGAATCTGTCCAGCCGAGGATAGTTCATAAAGAAAATATAAATATTTTCTTTATGAACGACGCAGGCTGCTTGAGAACGAAGTTCGGCGCAGCGAAGATGGGACGGGAGAACTCCGTGTCCAGCACAAAAGACAAAACGGAAAACCAAACAAACCTAACTAAGCAAACTAGTATATAACAAAACTACTTCTGTCGTTCTCGATAGCTCCTCGTCTCCGTATCTACGCTCACCACATCACCAGTCTTGATAAACGCCGGGACCTTAATCACCACACCAGTCTCAAGTGTTGCATCTTTTTGCACAGAACTCGTCGTGTCACCTTTTACGGCATTTTCCGTATAGGTCACTTTAAGCCACAAATTCTTCGGCAAAGTCAAGTTAATCGCTGTTCCATTGTAGAACTGGATTTCCATTTCGTCGCCATCCTTCATGAAATCCTGCATGTCTCCCACCATATCCGCCGCTAGTTCATACTGCTCAAAAGTCTCCGGGTCCATGAAGTAGAATTTATCGTCATCATGATAAAGATACTGTACTTTGCGTGTCGTCACTTCGGCTGGTTCAATCTTCTCCTGCCCCTTAAAAGTTTTCGGCAAAAGCGCACCGGTGATCAAATTTTTCACCTTCACGTTTACAATCGAACCACCCCGCCCCATCACTTTTTGCGAATATTCCACCACTTTATACGGCTGACCATCCAGCGTAACCAAAGTATTTTTCTTCAAATCAGTTGGTCCATACATCTCGAACTTCCCTTTCTTTAATTCTATTAACATCAATTATTGAGCGAATTATCGCTATTATACTACACAGAATCTACTTCCTTATAAAACGAAAATAATTTCGATGTAGTACAATCCCCTAGAACGAGGATATCATGGATGAAATACAAGGCGAAAACGAAGCACGCAAGGAGGCTGTACTAAATGTACTGCCTCCGCGTACTGGAGTTTTCAACGCCGTAGCTCGCCATGAGAACTCGTTCTCTATCGCTCCGCTACGAATGGCAACAAGGCCAAGTGCCTCGCCCGTTTAATCGCCACCGCCAGTTGTCGCTGCTGTTTTGCCGTCAAACCAGTTTTAGAAATTGGCTCGATCCGACCATAAACATCAATATAGCGTTGTAAAGTCTTCACATCACGGTAATCGAAGTATTGTCCCGCATTCGCTTTAATTTTTCGCATTTTAAATCTCCTCTACCTATTCTTTAGAATGGAATTTCATCCAAATTAATCTGATCCTCATCTGAGGCATCTGCCCCGGCATCACTCGCATCGCCAGCATCATCCGCCGCGTTCGAACGGCTAAACCCGCCGCCATTCGAACCACCAGATCGATCACCACCGATAAAGCTGAAATCATCCACCACAATCTCTACGCGCGAACGCTTCTGACCAGTATTCTTATCGTCCCAGCTCCTCTGTTCCAAACGCCCCGACACCAGCAACGCCGAACCCTTGTGAATATACTGGTTAATCGTCTCACCCGACTTCCCCCACGCCACACAGTCGAGATAAGAAACCGACTCTTGCTGGTTTCCGTCACTACCGCGGAAAGAGCGATTCACAGCAATCGTAAAGCTACAAACTTGCGAGCCACTTGGCGTCGTCCGCATCTCTGGATCACGCGTCACATTCCCCGCTACAATCGCCTTCGTAAAACCTCTCATTTATGCCTCACTTTCTTCGTTTTCTTGCGTCTGAATCTTGCGCGCTGCCTGCTTTGCTTCATATTTCAACTTGCGCTCATCCACCTTTACCAACAAATGACGCAAAATTTCATCCGTAATATTGAAGATGCTATCAATTTTCGCTGGCGCTTCCGCTGGCAACTCCACTTCGTAGAAGTTATAAATCGCAAAATCCTGCTTTTTAATCGGATAAGCCAACTTCTTCTTGCCGTCGCTCTCCTCTTTAATAATTTTGCCACCATTCTTCTCGATCAAATCTTTGATCTTAGTCGTGGCTGGTTCCAAATTCATCTCAAGATCCGGATGAATCAAAACCGTAAGCTCGTAATTTTTCATTACAATACTCCTTTGGTTAAAGCAAGCACGGCTCCACTTTGTCTTCACAAACACCTACTTGCTGAGCTAATATCCCCTTAATTCTATCACAGTCATTCACCCCAGTCAACCGCTACTCCTGCCCACCCCCACCGGCCAACTCGTCAAACTCTTCCATCGAAGTGATCAAAACCTCACGTGGTTTATGCCCATTCGCCGGCCCAATCACCCCAATTTCCTCCAGCCAAATCGCCAACCCTGACACAAACCCGTGCCCCTTCCCCAGCCAAGTCTGCAGCGACGCCGTCGAAAACTTGCCGTTTTGCAAAGTAATTTCAATTGCCTTTCGTACTACTGGATCCTGCGGATTATATCGCCGCCCAAGATCGCCAATCGCTCCGCCCCCGGCTGGGCCCATCCCCTTGATCTGCACCGGTTGCGCCACCACGTCATCATTATAATCCGGCGGCCGTTGCTCACGCAAGAAATCCGTCACCCCAAGAATTTCCGGATCATCCACATATGCACTCTGAATCCGTCGCGGCCGTCCCGCCATCTCCGTCGTCAGCATAATCATATCCCCCATCCCGAGCAGCTTCTCCGCTCCACTCATCCCCAGCGCTACACTCGACTCCGTGAAATTTGTCACTTTGAAAGTAATCCGCGCCGGCACATTACTCTTAATCAAACCTGTAATCACTTGCACCTTCGGACTCTGGGTCGCGAGCACCAAGTGAATCCCCGCCGCACGCCCTTTCTGTGCAATTCGCACAATCAGCGCCTCGAGATCCTTCCCTGCCTGCATCATCAGGTCCGCCATCTCGTCCACAATAATCACAATAAACGGCATCTTCCCCCCATCCTCACTCTGCGCCATTTTCATATTATAATCATCAATCTTCTTCACCTTCTCTTTCGCCATCAAAGTATAGCGCCGCTCCATCTCGTTCACCGCCCATTTCATCGCCGATAGCGACTTCTCCACCGACGTGATAATCGGCGTTAGGAGATGCGGAATATCCTCATACTGTGTCATTTCTACCTGCTTCGGATCAATCATAATCATCTTCAAATCGCTCGGCGAATTACGATAAAGCAGCGACAAAATCAAGGTATTCGACATCACCGACTTACCCGAACCAGTTGTACCAGCAACCAAGAGGTGCGGCATTTTCGCGAGATCCGCCACCACTGCGCGCCCGGAAATATCCTTCCCCACCACGAACGACAACGGCGATTTCGCATTCGCCCATTCCTTACTCTCCAGAATACTCCGCAGCCCCACGCTCGCCCCCTTCACATTCGGCACTTCAACCCCCACTAATCTCGTTCCCGGGATCGGCGCCTCAATCCTAATCTGCCCCTCCACCGCCAAATTCAATGCCAACTCTTTATCGTGCGAGGTAATTTTCGTCAAACTCACCCCCGAAGGTGGACGCATGGTATATTGCGTAATCCTCGGCCCCACATTCACCCCATCCATCTCGACGTTAATCCCAAAGTCCGCTAAAGTCGACTTGATAATCTCCGCATTTTCCTTATAGTTCCCCGGATTAGCCTTCGACTGCTCATTACTCAAAATCGAGAGCGGCGGCACTTTCCACTCTGTATCGCTCATCGCCACCAAAGCCGTTGGTTCACCCGTCTTCGCTTCTGCTTTGTCTGTCGCTCCAGTTTTCGCTGTCTTCCCTGCTCCAGTCAGCGCTCCCGCCGCTGCCACTTCCGGCTTCTTCGCCAATTTCTTACCAAACAATCCTCGTTTCACCGGTGCTTCCGCTTTCTCAGCCTTCTCCGGCGTCTCCGCCATCCCAAGATTCACCTTCAACTCACCCGCTCCACTTATTTCCATTTCCGGCTCATGCCCCCGCCGTCCCTTCGTCTTCTCGGCATTCACTTTCTCAGCCTTCTGCGCCACCGTCTCCGGCGTTTCTTCCTTCTTCTCACCAATATGCAAAGCTCGTCCAATCGCTCTAAATACTGTCGCCGGGTTCGTCTGCAAAATGAACATCGCTGTCACAAAAATCAGCACAATATAAATAAATATTGCTACGCTCTGATCCAAAATCCCCGTCACAATTCCATTCAGCCAGTCCCCCACCATACCACCCGCCGGTTGACCTTGCACCTTCGGCAATCCATCCACCATTCCCGACACCCAAACTACCATCAAAATTGAAGCAATCCACATCACCGCCGGAATCCGATTCGTATCACTCCGGAAAATCTGCACCGCTAGCCAAACTAAAAGCACTGGGAAAGTATATTTCGCATAGCCAATCACTGCCACCAATCCGTCATCAATCGCCTCGAGCACCGGCCCACCTTCCCCTGACCAACCAAAAATTAGCACCACTGCCGCCACCAACATCAAAACCGCCACCATTTGTCGCCAAAAACCGCCCGGCAACTCATGCTCCGGCGCCACTACTTCCTTCGTACGCGCCTTCGCACTCCTCGTCGATTTCTTTGCTGTAGCCTTCTTCGGCGTTGACCTCCGTTTTGCCATATACCCCTTATTATACACGAAAGTTCCCTTTTCCCCAAAATTTCTCCACAATTCAAACCAACTCATCTGTACATCTATCATTCTCCTATATATCTAACTCGTGGCGGGAATATTGCCATCTCCACTGGTTCCTTAAGACGGGTGGGAAGTCATGACTATTATTGGAGTTCCACTGCTGATTTGTCTGAGCTTTCTGCATATCTTCTTGATTCTAGTAACGCTAACGTTTACCCAGTCTATAGCAATCATCGCGCGCTAGGCTTTGCGGTTCGAAAGCTTCCCGACCGTAAAGCCAAGATGGCGCACATTTGAATTTCCTGGAGAAATATCCTCTTGATATATTGAGCTATTATAAGCACCCAAATTACCGCTTGTAGCAACATTCATCCAAAGATGCCCCGCATTACCAGCAAATTTCATAGCTCCATCCACAATGTAGATATACCCGCCACGAGTTAGGCATATAGGAGATTACTAGATGTTTAATTATTAAAAACAAGTCTATTGCTTTTTGAACTTGTACACGCTGTACAAGTTCAACCGACATTCCTCTCTACAAAATATTCAAAACACCCAGTTTGGTAGCACCAAAAACCGCCAAAATAGCTTCGAACCGCAAAGCCATACCAACGACCGTCGTGGGTCGACAGGTAAACATTAGCGCTACCAAAATCGAGATCAAACGCATCGAGAGATGAGATGGAACTACTGGATGACCAGTCATAGCCAAGGCTACCTGCATATCTCAAAGAACCAGTTCCAAAGTTCATGCTCCCGCCACGAGTTAGATATATAGGACAATTCGGTAATGTTCATCCAAAGTTCAAAGTCCACAGTCCAAACCGCAAAGCCAAAATAGCGATGATTGTAGATCGACAAGTTGACACTAGCACTGTTGAAC
>CAZVPV010000013.1:0-28523 GCA_964629195.1 uncultured Candidatus Saccharibacteria bacterium
GTGATATGCGTAGAGTAGTCTATAGAAACTGTCTTCACGATTTAGGGGTTGGCCACTGGTTGCCGCCGTATTTCGTCCAGCTGTTGGCAATTTCCAGTTTGCCGGGCAGATCGAATCTTTTGCATCCACCAGCTTGTCAATCAACTGTTGATCGTTGTCACCTTCCGCTGGCGTACCGCTCACTACGTCCTTACCACCAGTTCCGGCTGTTGCGGTATTCCACTGATAGTAGTTTCCGATCAGGTAGTGCGCATCATAAGTCTGTGTTGCCTTATCTGCCGCCACATAACCCGTATAATCGTTCCAAGTTCCGTTCTGACCTTGCGTCTTCGCGTCGAAGGTTGGGTTCCAACCCACACCGACGTTCTGGAAGTCCGTACAACGGTCAAGAGTTTGCCCATAACGTACCGAGTTATAGTTATCCGTGTTCGACGAACCTTCCACCGGTGGCCCATAGCAGCTCACGCCTTTACTTGGCGTCGCGAGCACATACTGGCCCAAGTTCCAAGATCGTGTGTTCCAATATTCATCACTTCCGGCCGGAATTGAAGTCTCGCGCGGCACTTCCGTACTAGTCGTAGTTGGTACCGTCCAATCTTGACTCACATCCGAAGTACTCGACGAAAGTACTTGTCCTTGTGTCAGGTTCAGCGCCAAGTTCTGCGTCATCCAGCAGTTTCCATCCGCCAGCTTCGCTACCCAATATTTCTTACCATCGCGGATATCGATCAGCTGCTTCGTCACCGGTGAACCATAATATTCCGAAGCCTCATCGCCTTGCATGGTTCCCGCATTGAAGGCCGACGGCGTCTTTTCGCAAATGTCGCTCGACATATCCTGCATATAAACCAGCTGCGACAAGTTAGTAAGCAGCAACGGGTTTGCAATCACCGACACCACCACATTATTCGCATACTGTCCCGCCGCGAGGTTCGTGTCCACCTTCGCGCCAAACGCCAAGTTGTATTCCGTGGTTGACTTAGTTGTCGTTTGCTTCGCCAGATATTGATCGGTCGTAATTCCGCGATAATTCGTCGCGTCGCCAATCTCATCCGTCGTCAACGCAAAACCCCAAGTGTTGTTCGCGAACGACGCTGGCGTTGCCGTGCCCGTTAGCGCCTTCACTTCATAGTCCGCACCAGTCTTACTCGTATCATAATACGTCATACTGGTCGACGGATCCATCGTGTTAATATAAACGTTATAACCTTGATCGTTATTGGTCGAAACGGTCATTTTCGAGTTTTCATAGCCAAACGTACCATCTTTGGTTGGCATAATGTCCATTTGGACTTCTGCGTTCATCGTTAGGCTTAAGCTCGCCGCCGCATTCACCACTGCACGAGTTTCCGCCACCCGCGTCGTGTTCTGCGCTGCATCCGCGTCGCCAAAATTCACCGGGTTCGCTAGTACCAGCATCAAGACACCAAACGCACCAAGACAACCCCAACCAATTCGGTTGAACATTTTGCCCCGCGCCAAACCCTTCGCGCCCGCAGTCCGCATCGCCGACTTCCGACCCGAAGAACGCTTGTGCATACCGCTCCCCAGTTTAGATTTGATATTCTTTTTTTGCCCCATTTTTTACCTCCGTGGCATTTTGCCTAATATTTCTTTTTTGGCAACCTACCATTATTTTTCACTGCCTCCTTAGCAGACAGTTTCGTACCAGCAGAAGTGTACGAAACTTTCTGCCAAGTCCGCCAAGCCGAATTTTCCAGTCTTCTAGTCTTTTCTGGTCTTTTCCCGTCTTCCGACTGCTTTCTGACCATTTTCTGACCATTCTAGCTGAATTTTTCCGACCCTTATTAAACGGCAGTTAATTTTTAATAGTAGGACACCCTCATTTTATACCACTTTTTCCGAAAGCGCAAGCGCTTTTCTACCCCGCTCAACCCACTTATGCTAAAAATTCGGACAAAATTTGCCACTCATAACAAAAATTCGTACAAATTTTCACCATCACCAACAAAATTCGCCCGAATTTCATCCAAAACCCAACCCCGAACCTGTTCTCCAGAGGTTATTAGTGCTATATTACTAGAAAAAATATTCCGAGAACTGCACTCGATACGAACCTCTGGATTATCACGAAAAAAGAGGATATTCTCAAATTCAAAAAATAAAAATTGCCAGAAATATAACTTCGTGATACAGCAAGCCTATCGAGGGCGTCCTCGTGTGTATTTCACGAGGCTTAGCCCTCTTTTTTGTGCTTTTTACCCAAAATCCACCATAGAACATACTTGTGCTTGTACTTTTTTATTTCCTAAAACTATAATACAAACCATGAATCACGGAAAAGTTGTCCTAAACGACGTAATATTACAGCCACACGAGCAAAAGACCGTAATTTTGCTAACCAAACTAGGCTATGACGTAGAACTAATACCAAAATCCAACAAACCAGGAACCAAAAGTCCTGACATAAAAATCGGTAAATTATATTGGGAAATAAAAGCCCCAAAAGGCAAAGGAAAGTACTTAATTCAAAAGACTCTACACCGCGCAGCACGCCAATCAGAAAACGTCATTGTAGATCTACAACGCATCAAGATACACCAATCTAGATGCTTACCAGAATTAGAAAAGCATTTCTACAAGACCTCACGTACCCTAAAACGCCTAAAAATCATCACAAAATCCAAAAAAGTAATTGATTTCGAAAAATAACATGCTATAATAAAAACATTGAGGGCAAGGACCTGGGCTGTAACGCTCGGGACACCGCCCTCTTTTTGTGTGTCAAGCCAAAATTATATCACCTATCAAAAAAGGGACGGTGTCCCGCATATATCCACTGCAGGTCCTGTCCCAAGTACCCTCATTCTACCACACCTATTTTTCCATTTCAAGCACTTTTCCCGTCTTAGAAATAATCTTTAGACGCTTTAGACTTCTCGATTTTGTAAACTCTTTCCTCAGCTCCGCCATACATTTTGTTTGGTGACGCTTCACGCGTCGCAAATCCACCACCACATTTTCCGATTGGCAAACAGCCTTCTGAAGTGTATTCTTCATCAACGAACCTCCTTCGCCTCTCGGCGCCTTCATTTCCCAATACAAACCATTTATTTTTATGTCTGGAGTACGAATTCCAGGCTTATTACTTTTCGATATCAATTCGACATTGAAACCCATACTCGTCAAAAACACTACCGTCATCATTTCATGTGACCTGAGAACCACACCATTTGGCGTAATCTTTCCCTGTTTCATCCAGCGATTGTAGCACCATTACCTCGTTTTTTACACCCCCAGACTCACCTTTTTCGCAACTTCACCCAAAATCCACCATAGAACATACTTGTGCTTGTACTTTTCAGTTCTAACATCGTATAATTCCCCCATGTATCAACCCCATCGCGCCAAAATCATTCTCCCTGCCGATCTCACCCCTTGGCCGCACGAACTTCGCGTCGCCAAAATCCTCGCCCTCGCCGGCCATACCGTCGAATTTCTTCCTGTCTCGAACATCAAAACCGCCGACATTCTCCTCGACGGCGTCGAATTCGAAATCAAATCACCAGAACGCTTCAATCCTAATACGCTAGAACACACTCTACGAAACGCCATCAAACAATCATCTAATTTAATTATTGATACTTCTCGCATGAAAAAAGTAAATAATCAGCAAGTTCAACGTTTCCTAAAACACCAAATATACAAAAACAGTCAGATCAAACGCCTATTAATGGTCACCAAACAAGAAAAAATTATTGACATCATGAAACTAACCTGCTAAAATAATAACATCGAAGTCTCGCAGGGCGCACTTGGGTGCTTAGCGCGAGGCTTCTTTTTTACTCTTCCACATACCCCGCTGCGTTCGCATCATCCATATTCGCCGCCACCGTGCTGCCTTCCGAAGCCGCAATTGAGGTCAGCCGCGCTTTTTCTACTGCGAGATCTTCTTTTTTCGCCTCTAACTCCGAGATTTCGTCCTCAATCGCCGAAAGCTCATAGTCATAATTCGTCGCCTTAGTTCCCTGTGCGACATAAATCAGCCCCACGATCAAGACCAAAATCCCTACAATCATCGCCCCCGAAATCGAGCCTAAGCTTTTTGGCGTATGCCGCACGGTGTTACGATTCCGCGACCAACTGTTCGCTGGTGTCCCGCGCCTTGTCACGAAATTCGTTTCTGGTCTCATTATTTTTCCTCGCTGTTTTGTTTTATTATTTTAATATTTGACTCCAGCCCAGGACTCCTGACGTCCAAAATCGCCATTCCAAACGTCTAAGCTTTAGATTCCATCAATTCCAAAGCCAAGAGCCCCGAACCACAGTCACAAAAGTCTCGAGATCGGGCAAAAATCTCAGTCTGCTGTTTGCCCGTCTTAAGAAAGGTCATGTATTTTTGGTAAATAATTGCACACTCTTACAACTCTTCCACCACTTGGTAGGCCTTGCGGCCCATAACAGCACTCCAACTCGCAAAATCACGCCGCCGGAAACAAGTGCTGAACTTTCCTGGCGGACGGCTTTCCCGCATCCGCGGTACTCGCCGTCCCAAACTTTCAAAATAACTTACTGCGAAATTATTTTGCGAAATGCACTTGCACCTTCTGTGCGCGTGAACGATTGCTGGTAACGATAATTTGACGTGGCATAATATATGCTCCTTTTTTATTATTTTGTTTTTATTTTTATCAGTCCTAGACTAATTGTTGTAATTTTTACAACATCTTTAGTTAGCCCACCCAATTTCTCAGGCCAAAGCTCGTCTCGCTCCCTTCAGCTGCTCGGCTTCTGGCTAAGTCTCCACACTCTACCAAAATCATCGTTTCCGAGCCGCTCGAAGTTTCGCGCTCCTCGCTCTGGGGTTGATAAACAACTCCTCATATTCCGCAGTTATTGGCTTTTTCGTGATGATCTCAATCTGACTTTCTTCGCCTTTCTGAGTTTCCTCTTTCATCCACGTTTTCACCAACCGGTCTTCTAGACTATGGAAAGTAATCATCGCGACCCGCCCACCTGGCTTCAAAATTTTCGTCACCAGTGGCAACACCCGCTCGATTTGCCCGAGTTCATCATTCACCACAATCCGAATCGCCTGAAAAGCTCTCGTCGCCGGATGGATTTTTCCTCCTCGTCCGAATTTTTTCAGCGCGTCTCCGAGTTGTTTCGTCGAATGCCATGGTCGACCGTGCACGATTTCTCGCGCCATCGCCCGTGCCATGCCTGGTCTCTCTTCGCCATATTTCTCCAAGATGCTGCAAATCTCCCTCTCACTCCACTTATTCACAATTCGTCCAGCATCCAAATCCTGTTCCTGGTCCATCCGCATGTCCAGCGGACCATCCTGCGCAAAAGAAAACCCTCGAGTTCCCTCGTCTAGCTGCGGAGAAGACACTCCAAAATCCATCAAAACCATATCGAAAGTATTTCCACACTCAATTTCCTGTAGCACCGCATTATAAAAATCCCTCTTCACTATCCGAACTGGCTTCCCCCGAAACCGTTCCTCCAGTACTTCGATCGCGTGCTCATCCCGATCGACTAGCACCGCGTCTTTATAATTCTGTGTCACATCCAAAATCTCCCTTGCATGTCCCGCATACCCCGCCGTGAGATCAATATACGATTCTCCCAGCTTCGGCTGCAAAACCCCAAGGACTTCCGAAAGCAAGACAGGTTTATGAAGTTCTTCCATGCTATATATTATATCATAGCTCGCCTCGCCAAAACGCCTATGTTCCGACTTAGCAGTACTATATAATATATAGCGCCTTTGTTTGAGACCGTTCAACTAGAAATTTCCGCAGTTTTGTTTTTTGAAAGTTTTTGTCTTCAAATACAACTATATATCCACCACGATGCGACGTGCCGAAGCACATCATACTTCGTAGCCGTTGAGAGACTTATAGTGTACGAGTGGGTTGTGGCCCTCATCAAAACTGAATCAGACCAATAGAGTTAATTGGGAGGTGTTTGTTAGGATGTGCATATTGGATTCTATGACGCGTATCCCAAACGCGTGCCGAAACTCCTAGTTGGTCGATCTCAAACCTTGTTAAACTACTTATCTATTTTGATATGTTTGTTTCGTGGCACCCTCGCAAACCTTTTAACTTATACTTTTTCAAAACTTTTCTCTAAGACTTTCTATTTTTGTCTTAAAATTTCCTTTTTGGTCTTGATTGATATTTGTTATATTTGCTTATGTTTGTGTGGGTGTTCGTCCACTAACTTCAGTTTACCCGCTTTTGTTTAAAAATGCAAGTACTTTTTTGCACATTTTTCCATTTTTTGCCAAAATTCTTCTTTTTTCTCCTTAAACCCCACAATACACCTCTTAAACGCCAAATTCCATATATAAATACACTCTCCTCCCACCCGCCTCTCGTCATCCCCCGCTCATTCCTAGCCCTTTTTTGCCCACCTCCCGGCCCTCTTTCCCCTCATCTTCCCGCCACTCCCCCCTGTTATCTTGACTTTTCCTTTCTCAAATTTCATAATTACCGAACAAGCCATTTTCACCAAATTTCGTCCTGTTCGGTTTCTTTGTTCGGGTCTACCGTTCGGGTATTTTCCTCTTGTTTAATTTCATTTTTATGGCAAAATTCCATTTGCTAATTCAACGAAAACCTTTCCCAATTTCCGCCAAAATCCAACCACTTACGATTGTATCCCAAACCCAACAAGCCGCAAAAACCATCCAACAGGCCGCAAAAATCCCCAGAATTTCTTCCGAGGATTCATAAAATTCATGAGGCATTATAAACAATGTTTCCGCCAATTGAACGGTTTAGTATGCATCTTATGCGCCGTTTTTCTTTCAGCATCTTGCGAGAGCAAACCACCCAACCATTCCCTGGTCAGCTGCGTCTTCTCTGGCTGCAAAGCCTCTTCACCCAGCGCCAAAATCTCTTGCGTCAGCACCAGCGACCGCACTTCTGTGATTATGCCACGTCCCGCTACCAGATCATACGCCAGCCAAATCATCGAACCCGCCGCCATCGCCAAATCGCTATCTCGATAGCAAAAGCCCGGATTCAGCTCCGCCTTGCTGCGGTCAATTTCGTATATTTCACCCGTAATGGCGCATCTCAACTTCACCGTCCGTCCATCAGCTAGCTCGGTTTGCCCCATCGTTAGCAGCTGTTCACGCCCCGTGCTGTCTAAAAAGTCCGCCTCGATATTCATCGGCCCACGCACGAATTCACCCCAATAGCGAAACGCCCTCCAGACTTCTTTCTCTTGTGTGCTCGAACCCGCACTCGAACCCGCCAACATTTCCAGCCACATATTATACGCCGTCACTTCCAGAGTTATCACTGGTCTCTTCGCCCATACAGGGTAGAATTTCCCTTCCTGGCTACTTCGCTTCAGATATTTTTGCAGTTCGAACCGCACCACGTCGCACTCCTCCGCGCCCCGCGCCTTACGCTCAGCAAGGACTTTCTCCACCACTTCCTTCTCTGGCCACTCAGCCGGCACTGCCGTCACTAACTGGTCTCTCAAATGGTTCTTGCTTATCATCTCTTAACCTCCTTACTTCGCCGTTTCTCACCGGCGACTTTATGCCCTCATCTTATCACACCCTTCCATCCACCTAAAGCAAAAGCGTCAAGAAAAGCCCAGTTGGCCGTCAAAACCCAATCCAGCCGCCAAAAACCTCAAGCGTCAAAACCCAATCAATCATCAAAAAGTCCCAGCCATAATCTTCCCCAATTTCCCCTCAAAACCGCTTTTTATGCTATAATACCTATAATTAAGTGAGGTAAGATATGGATTCAGACGATTCTAAGACTGTCAATGTTGACCAAGACGATAATACCAACGCCACGGACGCTACGAACGACGTAGCTGACACCGACACCAATGTCAATACTAATGCCGGTTCTACGGACACCGTAGACGAAACAACCACTAGCACCGACACTTCCGACGGTATCACAGAAACCGCAGCTGAAACTAACGAATCTGAAACAACCGAAACCAGCACGAGCAACGATAGTGACACTTCTGCAGCTCCCGAACCCACCTATCGCGACACCTCTGGCGCCTTCGACGTCTTCCACTGGGCTAACGAGATCGACGAAGTGAAAAACAACATTTCCGTCGAACTCTTCCTTTTCAACAAGAACTACACCCCCTTCCGCGTCCGTTATTCTGACGCCCTAACCGCCAGCGTAAAGGCCATGTTTATGCAAGAAGCCACTGGCTATATCATCAAAGAAGCCGACAAAGGCCTCGAATGTCGCGAATACGAGAAAGCCGACGGCGAAGACAAAGTCATCTATCGCACCAAACTCAGCAACGTTGGCCGCGCCGAAACCCTCATTCACCTTATCGAGCACGAATATCGCAACATCGACTCCTGGAACGACCATGTCGACGAGTTCAAAAAAGTCAAAGGCATCCTCGCCAAATTCTTCTACCCCAGCGACAACGGCGAGACCAAGGTCTTCTATATCGCCAAAGCTATCTCGCCCAGCTCCGCCTTGAAAGGTGGTACTTCTTGGGAACTCGGCGGCGACGGTTTCGAACCCTTCTCGGCCGAAGTAGCTCTTAAGATGCCCGACGACAACCAAGTCGCCATCGTCGACAACACTATCATCATCTTCAATCAGTCCAAATTCGAAAACCTCTTCCAATACGACTACAAATCCCAAGTCATCGCCGATTCCAAAGCTAAAGAACTCTCCGAAAAGTACAAACTCTCCTTCGCTGAAGGCTTGACGCTCAACGGCTTACTCCAAGACCGCAAGCCTCTCATCAAAAAACTCCAGGCCCTCGACATCGCCGAGGAAATGTCCCAGGACAAGCTCATCGACTACGCCGACGAAATGCAGCTCGACCTCATGACCGACGACGACGGCTCCATCATCATCATGGACGACAAAGACCTCACCACCTTTGTCAATCTCCTCTCCGAAGACTATTTCATCTCCCCCGTCAACGGCAAACGCTACGAAATCAAGTCGAAGAAACTCCTCTCCGAACCCGAAGGTGAACCACCGCGAGGATAGAATATAAAACGAATAATTTTATTCGTTTTATATCCGTCGCAGCGTGGGAACGGCGTAGCCGTGATACCACCGCGAGGGTAGCAAACTAGAAATGAGCAACGGACCACGCCAAAAAGCGCAACATCACGGTTGACCGCCCGAAAGCGTGTGCTACAATATAACTAAGCCTTAACCGTATTAAGGTACGTAAGGTACAGAGGAATAGGATTATTGTTGTCTATCAATCACGATGACAACAATAATTTTTTGCCAGCTGCTCCGCCGACGGTCTCGACGATATTTCAAAAACGCAACCAGCAACGGAATCATAGACAAAATTATTCGTGCCATATCATTCACCTTTCCGCCAACCTAGCCCACACTCTACCTTTCCAAGACCTAGCCGCCCATTGCTCCCCCAGAGTATAACCAAAAATCTTTCTCATTAGCAAGCACAAGCATGTTCAAAAAGCCAATATCATAATTCCTTCACAAACCCACCACATTTTTTCACCATCCACAAAAAATCAGCCCGCCATTCCAGCGAGCCAACTTTTACCATAACTAGAAAATGATCCCAAAAACGTGAAGTTTCTCATCCATGAAAACCACTAGCGGCCAATACGATATTAGCATCGCCACCAACTCCGCAACCGTTTTGCCATCTTCCCCACCAGCCTTCGCAAATGCTAGAGCCGCCAGTACAGAAATCGCTGTTATGATTATCTGTAGAAACATATATGGCAAAAATCGCATCTTACGAATCTTAGTCACTAACCAGCTTTCTTTCGTCTCTACATTTTTCCAATTCCGTACCCTAATCAGAAAAGCCTGCAAAGCGATCGCGATGAAAGCTAAATAGACTATCACCACGATCTTCACGAATGTCGGCCATGTCGCCACCCAATCTTGAACCATAATCAACAGTCTCAATTTATCACTCTCCAATCCCCGATCACATATCGACCAAACCATTGTGTCCAGAAAATCCAAGCCGTCGGCCAGTAAGCCAAACTTATCATAGTCGAAGTCACTAGCTCCGCTGTCCTCGACAATGGATCAAACCCTGCCAAGCCGGTTAAGGCAATCAAAAGAAAGGCTACTACCATCGCTTGTGCAAAGCGTCTGAACCAAATTCTTCTTCCCCGCAACACATGCTTCTCGCATTCGCCAAAAGTCAGCCCATACCACGGGATCATCCAGAGTATGTTCAAAAAATTCAGATTCAACGGCATCATAAGTCGGTTTTGCGTGACACCGAATACTATCGACATCGCCATCAAACATACCCCCGAAATCACTATATATCCACTCAGCCAAAGTAGCATCAGTGGTATTTTATAGCTTATTCTTAGAGCATACCAACTCCGCCTAATCATCCGTTTTTCCTCCTTAGGCCAATATCCATAACTCATTTTTCTACCCCCTTTCTTCTGAAATACTCTTAGCTAAACCGCTCCGTTTCATATGCCACGCAAAAGCGCACCCCCAGCACTCTCGGCCAAAACCATTGTGTCCATGTCACAAACATCTGCGGCCAAATTACTAAAAATACCGCAACCCCAATCTCTAGTCCCAGCACTTCAGGCAAAGCACAATTCCCCCAAGTAGTTGCTAATAAAGTCATCACAACAAGCACAATCATCATGATTCTCGCTCGTCTTAGCCGCTGTTGCCAGATCGCCTTTTTCACACGCCAAGAGTCACTAATGTTACTCTGAATAATCAGAGATAATATGGCCAACCCATAAAGCACTGAAAACCTATCCGAAACAGGTATCATATACCTCTCGGAATACATTGCCACGCTCAGCAACTCTGAAATCCCTATGCGGCATACAACCAGCACGACGATCTGCCCTACTAACCACAGCGCATAACACCCTGCCTTTCCTAAAGGCGATTCCAGTCCCCAGTTGCGTTTCATGATTCTCTTCCATCGATTGCTCCAAAAATCCATTTTTCTACCCCCTTTTATGGTATAAATTATTAAAGTCCTGTGTAGCGGCACCAAAATCAACACCCCTACCCTCCCATTATAGCACACATCGTCGCAAAAGTCAAGCCCCAGAGAGCAAAGTCCGCGCCGAGAGATGCACTAGTAGCGAGGTTATGCGCGGAAGCAGGAGTAGCGGAACGAGACGTACTTAGCGTACGTTGAGTGAGCAACGCATCTGCTAACAAAGCAGGACCCGCTACTAGTGCATCTCTCAAGGCAAATAGTACGGCTGAATCAGATTACTCTCAATCATCTCCGCATACGTCTGAAACACTACCATCTCCACCCCCAACGTCCGCAGCGTCCGAAACAAACTCTCCTTGAGATTCCCCACCGTCTCATCTTCCGCTAGGTCTGCCTCAATCTTGATAAAATCTCCATCCAAGCGCTCCACCGTATCCACATAAATCACCGTTTTCTCGTCCAACCGTACCTCACGTCGCTGCCGACTCACCTCCGCCATCTTCCGAAATCCCAGCTGATGGATAATCCCCGTCGCTTCGAGATAGTTCTCCACCGGCGTCGTATGCACATAATCCAGCCCACTATCCTCAATATGCCGCTTCAAGCTCATCGCATATTGCGGCGGCCGATTCACCGCCCGCATCTCCGTCCGCATCACCATCCGCGGCTGGTTCGTTCCCGGCCGAAAATCCCGCGCCACATAAACTCGCTCATGTTGCCAACGCACCGGCGATAACTTCAGCCCAATCATCTCCAGCTGCCGTTCAAACCCCGCCCGATCCGCCAGCTGGCTTTTCACGATCATCTTCTTCATCTATCCTCATTATACCACATCCAACTTTTTATCACACTTATGCTTGCCTAATATTTTCCCCTTTGCTAAAATCTTGCTATAAATCTTTATTTTAAAATCCGTCAAACATATCTTATAAATTTCTCAGGGAGCCAACATGCCAATTTCGCGTCAACCGCAAAACCACCAAACCTTCACCAAATTTCACCTGCTGCTCGCTAGCCTCATCCTGAGTTCCCTCGCTTTTGCCGCCTTGTCTACCACTCCCGCCTCCGCTATTACCACCCCCGCAGACTCCTCCAGTATTTCTAGCACGGCCCCGACCGCTGCAAATCCTTCAGCCACCACAAACGTTTCAAGCGCTAACGCTAACGTCCCCTCCCGCGCCGCTCTCAGCGCGGCTATCGACCGCGTCGAAAATTTCGCCGAATATCAAAAATACGCCAATCTTGGCGCCTCCGGATCAAGCGAAAAATATTATAAAGAATACGCCCACCTCCGTTCTCTCGTCGCCGAAATGATCGATGTCCACACCAATTATGACGCCATCGCCACTTCCGCTGACAGTTGGAAAATTATCTATCTCATCGACTACAGCGCCGGCGCCTTACGCGGCTGTGAATACCTCTTCGGCCTCAAGAAGCAGCAGGCCACAGCCTCCCAAACCTCCGCTCCAACCAGCCAATCCCGAGCCGCTTCGTCCAACCAACCCTCGCCCGCCGCATCCAACCAATCTTCACCCACCTCATCCAGCCAGTCCTCAATTGCCACATCTAATCAGCCTTCAACTACCACATCTAGTCCAGCCCAACCCGTCGACAACTCATCCGATGCTAACTACACTGTCACACCATCTAACGCTCTTGCAACTTCTTCCGAGCTAGTCACCGATCCGCGCACCCTTTCGCGCCCGGTTCGCCCACTCGTCCGCCAACTCATTCAACTCTGTGCCAACGTGCCCGCGCACCCAGACCAGCTTGACCTTCCCCGCCGCCGCGCGCTCCTCATAGAGTCCGTATAATTCCTGCACAATATCTAGGTTTTTAATCTCACCTTTGCTCTTTTTCCAACCCTTCGCCTTCCATCCCGGCGCCCATTTTGTCAGCACATTGATCCAAAACTCCGAATCGCTATGAATCTCACATTCCTCCTCGCCCGCATACTTTAGCGCTGCGATCATCGCCTTCCCCTCCATTCTGATATTCGTTGAATCCTTTTCCGCCCCCAAAACCACCGGTCGTCCAGCTGCAGTCTCCCCCTCTCCAATAACGTTCAAGTCAGTTCCAGCCTTACCATCACTCTTTCCCATTTCTTCAATCACCGCAAATCCCCCAGGCCCAGGATTCGGGCTCGCACTGCCATCCGTCCACAAAATTTTCATTCTCTACCTCCCTCTTTAGCCACCAGCTCCTGCACCCACTCGTAAACCTCATACCAAGCATACACCCGCGCCCCATTCTTCATTCTTACACCTTGATTATAAGGCTGATCGAAAATCAATACTCGCTGCCTCTCTGCATCAAATGTCTCCAAATACCTCGGATCGTCTTCAATCATCACTTCAATGTCGTTTTCTCGACAAAACTCACCCTTATCACGCGTCGCAAACGCCATCCGATCATAAACTATACCATTTTCCCTGAGCCACCTCTCCGTCGCTTCCTGAAAATTCTCGTCTTCCCGCATCCCTTCAAACCGCGGATCCGTATCACTCCTCGCTGTCACAATCCAAATCTCATGCCCTTCGTCGCGCAGTTTACCAATCACTTCCGCTGCGCAAGCCCGCATCGGCAAATCCAACATCCAACTTTTAGCATATTTACACCACATTTCCAACCAAGCCGCCCCATCAATCCCGAACATCCTTTCCTTACTTACTGCCGTCGGATCTATTTTACACTTCCAACCCTTCTCCGTGCAAAATTTCGCCCCCATTTCCCATAACACATGCACTTGCTCAGTCAAAACTCCGTCGATGTCTACCCCAATTCTCATCATTTACCTCCTCAAAATCCCTGCTCATTAGCAGAGCCATATCTCCATACTATCACACTTATGCTTAAAAGTCAATATTCTCTCTATTTCTTCTCGTCCACACCAATCACTTCGTCCACAATCCCATAAGCCTTCGCTTCATCCGCGCTCATCCAGTTATCGCGGTCCATGTCCTTCTCGACTTGTTTTTCGCTCTTCCCTGTATTCTTCGCTAAAATCTCAATCAATTTCTTCTTCACCACAATCCCCTCCTTCAAGGCAATTTCCTGGTCCGTCACCTTCCCTTCAAACCCCGAGCTCGGCTGATGAATCATCACCCGCGAATTCGGCAGCAAGAAGCGCTTCCCCTTCGCCCCACAGCTCAGCAGCATCGCCCCCATCGACGCCTGCAAACCGATCCCAATCGTCTGCACATCCGGCGCAATATAGTTCATCGTGTCGATGATCGCCAGCCCCGCATAGACCGATCCCCCTGGCGAGTTAATGTAAAGTTTGATATCTTTCTTCGGATCCTCATTCGCCAAAAACAGCAACTGCGCCACCACCAGGTTCGCCGTCTCCGCCGTCACCTGATCCCCCATAAACACAATCCGTTCCTTCAGTAATCGTGAATAAATATCAAACGCCCGCTCCCCCCGGTTCGTCTCTTCCACCACGGTTGGTACTAAATAATCTTTCATAATTCTTCCTTTCTCCTATATATTATTCAAATCATAGCTTCGTGTTTGAGTTTATTGCGTCATTCAACTCTCCCAAATCCCCTCGAAGCTCATTATACTCATCCACGCGCGCATTATTCTCGTCAATTCGCCGATTAATCTCCTGTCGCAAGTTCTCCAGCTCCGCTTGCTCATTCGTCATCGTCTGCCGTTTCGATTGAAACTCCGCATCACTCTTGAAACAGCCCATTGATCGCGCACAACTATTAAACTGCGCCACTTTCGCCTCCCAAGTCGTCGCCCGCTGCTCATAATCCGCCCGCGCCGTCTCAATCTCCGTATTCTCTGCCGTGATTTTCTGCTCCAAATCCTCCAATTTTTCCTGCAACTCTTCAAACGGCGCCGAATATGTTTCATAATACTCCACTATCTTCGCTCGATTCTGAAAAATTTCCCCGTAATTTTTTTCTAATTCCTCAGGCAGCTCCGCCAACTTCGTCCCGGCTCGTGTATAAACTTCTTCCAGTTTCTCCGCCTCAGTATAAGCCTCTAGTTCCTCATCAAACCACTCTTGTTTTTCTGCCATTAAATTCTTCAAATCCTCTTCCAACTGTGCCTTCTCTTTCTCGTCCGTCCGCTCCCAAACCGCATGTAACAGCTCATGCGCCATCGTCACATTATTCGCTAGCCTCAAATCTTCATCCTCAATTTCATAGACAAAAATCTGTCCGCCCGCATAGCAACCCAGCAGCGCCACCTCTGCATCATGACTATCGCAATGCTCATTGAAAGCTTCCTTTCCCTCGAGCGCCGGACGCGTCGCCGCAAAAATCCGCTTCCCCTTCCCGGTCAGTTCCAAACTTTCCGCAATCTCCGTCATTTCGGTACTCGGCGCATAACCCAACCCTCGCCAAATATCCTTCACCCACCACTGTTGAATACCCCAAGTAATCAAAAACGCCAAAGCTAACCCTGCCGCCACAATCCCCCAACTCTTCGCGTCATTCCGCCCTTCCTTGTGCGCCGCTTCCATATCCTCCGTCTTCGCCTCGTCCTTACTCATGCACCACCTTCAGTCTCAACTCTTTCTCCGCATCCTTAGTGCGCTTCAATTTCACTTCCACGATATCACCATCACTCACCTCGCCTGCAATAATCGCCTCCGCAATCAGCGTCTCAATCTTATCCTCAATCACTCGCCTGAGTGGTCGCGCACCATTTTTCGGATCATATCCTTCCTCAATCAGCCATTCTTTCACCTTCGGATCCACTCTGAGCCCCAGCTTCTTCGTCGCCAGTCGCTTCTTCAATTCTTCCACCAAATTATCAAAGATCTTCTCCACATTCGCCCGCGTCAAAGCATGAAACACCAAAATCGCATCTAGCCGGTTGATCAGTTCTGGTTTCATCGTCTTCTTCAGCGCCCGCATCGCTGCAGCCTTACTCGCCTCGTATTCGGCGCTCAGCTCCCGTTTCTCCTTCGCACTCGTCGCCACGAAGCCCATCTCACTCTCGCGATACATTTCGTCCGCCCCCAGGTTCGACGTCAAAATCACCACCGTGTTATTAAACTTCACCTTGTTCCCCTGACCATCAGTCAAAACCCCGTCCTCTAGGATTTGCAACAACATATTGAAGACTTCCGGATGCGCTTTTTCAATTTCGTCGAACAACACTACCGAATATGGCCGCCGCCGCACTGCTTCCGTCAATTTCCCGCCATCATCATAGCCCACATAACCCGCCGGCGCCCCCACCAACCGCGACACGTTATGTTTCTCGCCAAATTCCGACATGTCAATCTTGATCAACGCATTTTCACCACCAAACACTTCCCGTGCAATCACGCGCGCCAGCTCCGTCTTTCCCACGCCCGTCGGTCCCATAAAGAGGAAACTACCGATCGGTCGCCCCGGGTTCGCAATTCCACTTCGCCCCCGCCGAATCGCCTTCGCCACCGACTTCACCGCCTCATCCTGGCCAATCACACTCTTCCTCAAGTGTCCCTCTAGATCACCTAGCAGCTCCAATTCACTCCCATGCACCTTCGACACCGGAATTCCAGTTTTCAAACTAATCGCCTGCGCCAAATTATCCTCCGACAGTTTCGACCGCTTCGCCAGACCTTTCTTCTTCATTCTTTTCAGCTCTTTTTCCAGCTTCGCAATTTCCGTCTTCAGGTTCGCCGCCTTCTCAAAATGTTCCGCCTCGGCCTCTTCCTGCATCTTCTCTTCCAGCTCTTGTTTCTTCACCGCCATCCGCTTATAGTCGCCCCCACCTTTCTTGTCTGCTGCCACTTTCGCAATCGCCGCCGCCTCGTCAATCACATCAATCACCTTATCTGGCATAAATCGATCGTTGATATAGCGTCCCGACATATTAATCGCCGTCTCGAGAATCTCATCCGCAATTTCCACATCGTGATGTTTTTCGTAGTGCCCCTTAATCCCCTTCAAAATTTTATACACCACTACATCACTCGGTTCCTCGACCATCACCGTCTGAAATCGCCGCGACAATGCTTTATCCTTCTCAATATGTTTACGATATTCATCTAAAGTCGTCGCGCCGATCAATTGCAAACTCCCCCGCGCTAGCGCCGGCTTCAAAATATTCGCTGCGTCCATCGAGCCTTCGCCCGATCCCGCTCCCGCGAGTAAATGCAGCTCGTCAATAAACAAAATAATATCGTCATTTTCCACCGCTTCGTCAATCACCCCTTTGATCCGCTCTTCGAACTCTCCACGGAATTTTGTCCCCGCCACTAAGTTCGAAAGATCAATCTGATAAATCCGCTTTCCGACTAGCACCCCCGGCACATCATTTTTCACAATGCGCTCCGCCAGCCCCTCGACAATCGCCGTCTTCCCAACACCCGCCTCACCAATCAAAACCGGATTCGACTTCGTGCGCCGACTCAGCACCGTCACTACACGCTCGATCTCACGTTCACGCCCAATCACCGTATCCAGCTTCCCTTCTTTCGCCAGTTCCGTCAAATCCTGCCCGAAACGACTCAACCACTTCGGCCGACTCCGTCGATATTTATCCTTCTCTTGGTCGCGCTGCTCGCCCGCCACTAGCTGATCAATCTCCCCCTCCAACTCCTCTAGCACGTCCTCATCATTCGCCCCCATTTTTGTCAGCAGTACCACCGCCCGCGAATTTGGCTGACAAAGCAGCGCATATAGCAAATATTCCGTGCCAATTGCGAGGCTACCCTTTTCCTGCGCATAATGACTCGCCATCCTGAGCGTCAACACTGCCGCTTCCGAAAGAGACATCATTGCCATTGCGTTATCGGTCTTCACTTCGCTCGCCTTCTGGCCCATTGCCTTTTCCGCCCGGTCAAGATCAATATCAAACCGCCTGAGCACCTGTGCCCCCAGCGATGCATCCTGCGCCAAAATCCCGAGCAAAATATGCTCCGTCCCCATATAACCATGATTATATTTCTTACTAAAAAGATCCGCCTTTTGCAGCGCAAAACGTGCATTTTCCGACAGCCGATTCATCATTTCACTAAATTCACTATCCATACTACCCCTATTGTAGCAAATTAGCACTCATTAGTCAAGAGTGCTAATTAAAAACTTCAGCTTCTGCACAAAAACATACCAAAAACGCCAAAAAATACTCAAAATTATCGAATTTCGTCTAAAATTCCAAAAGATCATTGACTTTTTTAAAATGTTTGCTATAATAAAATTATCACCAAGCCGGACTAGCCTAAGGTTTCGACCGAACGCGAATGCCGGCATTTTTAGTGATCAAGCTTAATTTTCGACTCTATCTGTTTAAGTGGTAAAATATACTTGCTGATCGGCTGAAACAATGAAGAATAGAATCTCGTCGGAGTAATCACACGTTCCAACTTTTCTTTTTCCCTTAAATACTCAAAAAGACACCTAAAATCACCATCCGAAGTAATCACAATTGCCCTGTCGTAGTTTTTATACTCGATAGCTGCCGAATGCAGGACCAATTCTGCATCCACATTCCCCTTCATGGTTCTTTTCCCATTCTCATAATATTTGACGGTCGGTTTTTGAATTAAAATATACCCAGCATTACGCAAAGCCGTATATAACGACGAGCGTTTTGGATCATAGCCAATAAAAATAAAGGCTTTCGCTACGCCAAACTTGTGCGTAAGATAAAGTCTTAATTTACGATAATCTATCTTTATCCCTTGCGATCTCGCCCCAAGATATAGGTTATTCCCATCAATGAAAGCATAATTTTTTGTTCTATCCATTATCACTCCAATTATCTATTGCCCAGCATTATACCTCAAAATCTTCGCTACTTACAACCCTAGCCTCCCATTTTCATCCAGATATATCCACGACATGCCAAAAGGCCTACCGCAGTAGACCTTTTCCCTCCTTTCTCTAAAATTCAAAGCTAACTCTCTACTAAACCTGCAAAAGCACCTCCACAACGATAACATCCAGAGCCTTATCTCTTCCGCTTCATCGCTTCCCCGGCCATCTTACAAGCGCCCACAAACTTCTGACACACCAGCCGCCGCTTCAAAATCGACCGCTTTTCACATTCTATCTCTAGCAGCTCACGCAGCGCCCCAGTTCCGCAAAAATCGTTCTCTCCAGATTTTGGATCGTCCTGCTTTGGGCTATAATACCGACAAGCCCACAAAACCTTCTCCGTCGACCAGTCGATCATCTCTGCCTTGTCTGGGCCTAATCTCAGCAACATCTCGTCGTCACGCCGCCGCAGGAATACAAAAGAAGTTTTCGAAAAAGCTTCCACGAAGCTCCCCTCGCTATCTACGACTACATGAGTCACCTTGAACTCCCGTGCTATCTCCGCAAATCTCTCCCGCACCCACATCTTATGACGCATATCTTCTTCGGCCGCCTCAATCCCGATCACATACATCTCTAGAAGATCGACGTTGGCCGCCGCATACTTATAATTCTTGTCTAACCAAGTAAAAGTACATTCGCACTTCGGATCCGGATAGAACCGTAGAGAGGTCTTCCATCCTGCTGGCAGCTCAACCAACCGAGGCTCATCCATGCCTTTTTCGTAGAGCTCAATCTTCTCCAGAAATCTCGCCCATGTCCAGTCGATCGCTTTCAGTCGAGCCTGCATTCGCTCAAGCTTAGGCAAAAGTTCCGTTCGAGCGCGCGTGATCTTTTCCAGTTTTACTCTCCTCTGCGCAACAGTCTTACGCCAAGCATCATATTCCGCCTGCGCCTTTCCGCGCCAAATTTGCGCCCTGGCCTCCGTCTGCGACAAAAAACACATCTCAGCCATATCAGCAAGATCTTCCGGCGAAATTTTGCTATTGTTGCCCTTCAAACAATCCGCATCCATCAGCGGATCAAACACTCGCGCTCGGAAGCCAATCGGAATCAAAATCCAGAACCGCCAAGCCCCCTTCAGCTCCTGCCTAAATACTTCCACGTCATCCGCCCGGATGACGTTCTGTGGCACAGAACATTCCTCAGAATCGTGCGTCTCATATTCGATCAAAACATGGTTCGCATCCTTCGGCTGACAAATCTGCGCCTCGTATCTGACCCGTATGCCATCCCGATTCTCCATTGTTGCTAGTTTACACCAGCGCAAATGGCGACTCGCATATTTAGCATCGAATGTCGAAATCAGGTTCGTTTCGTCGATCAACTCATATGCTCCGCTAAAATCGCTACATCTCAGCGGATCAATCGGCTGTTCATGCTCGTCCAGATCAACTTCAGGCCCAAACGTCGCATATAGCGCAGTACCGTCATCCGTCACGCATAGTGTCGTGCGCCATTGACCACTCAAGGTCTCTTCGAGCGCGCAATGCGTTAGCTCGCTCATTTCTCTTCGTGAAGTAATCATTTTCGTCTTCACACCCCACGACACAAGTTTCGCTCGCTCGTCAGTCACCGCCTGCATCCCAACGCCTGTCTTACCATTCGCCATCATCGTTGCTTCCATCTTTCTCCTCCTTTTTTGTGCGGCTTTCAAAACCCAAGAGTTTAGTTCATAAAATCTCCCATTTCAAAAGCCCAGAAACAACAAAAACCCAGCATTAGCTTTGAATTTTTAACGTTCAAAGCACCTGCTCGGCACCTACACCTACCATTGTAGCACACATTTTCAATTTTGTCAATAGCAAAGCCACAAAACTAACCATAATCAGCAAAATTTAGCCCCAAAACCGCCAAAAGACCTACGAAAATTCCCCGCGACACGTAAAAAGACCCCGCCCGAAGCAAGATCTTCTCATCTTTATAATCACACTAAGTTCCCATACCGCACCGTCGCATGTTTTCGCAAACGCGCCAAACCGCCAAAACCAAAATACAGCACATCCGACACCTTTTCTCTAGGTAGCCAACCCTGCTCAGCTTTCGAAGCCAGATAATATTCCCTTACTTCCTGCTCCTCCGCTTCGCTCGCGTTCTGTTGACCATCCCAAGTTTTACCTTTATACGGCACACCAAATCGCTCCTCCGCCAACGCCTGCAACGTACGAAAACTACCAATCCGCGCATAGACTGTCTGATGTGATGGTAGTTCCGGATGCGCCCGCACCTGCAGCGAATTCAACCAACAACCCCGCGCTGCACTCTCCCGAAAATAGCTCTCGATAATCTCATCCCGCGAAAATACATGTATAGTTGGCTCTTTCTTTCGTTTCAAAAGCGGCGAATTTTCCTTCTCCAGTTCTCCGCGAAACATCTCCATTGCCATCTTCCGAGCCGTCCTAACACCGCCTATCGTTTCGTACAACGCCTCATAAGACAAGCCGTCCACATTCGACTCTCTTAGCTCCTCTACTGTCAGCCAATGCTTAACCTCGCGCGAAGCCTGACAATATTTTGCCGCAATCTCATGCTGAGAAAGATAAAACGGCAACCTATTCCCCAGCAACGGTTGTACTTCCTCCCAATTCGAGCTTATCAGGTCGTTTCTCAAATCCTGCAAGCCGGCGTAATTTTGACGAATTATGTTATAAGATATCTTGCCTTCTGGGCCATCAATAATTCGATCCAGTTCTTCTGTCATTAACCAACGCCCCTTTTCCTGGCTTAACCTTAGATACATCATCCGTACTGCCTGTACATCGTGTTCCATACTTACCACCCTTTCTGTCATTATCTCGTCTTCAAAGTCATTCCGTCTGTAAATCCGCCTTGTTTACAAAAGTCGTCTTGTCTGCAAAAACAGCTTTTTAAAGAACTTCTTCATTATCTAATCATAGACATCATTTTCTGTCAAGTAATACCCCTCGAGCTAACGCCTCCAGCAAAATCTCCAAAAAGCATCCAAAATCGGACAAACAAAGTATAGACATTTTAGTCGAAACTTACTAGCTGGGATGTAGCGCAAGGCAGATTTGAGGAGCGCAAAGGAGCCGTACTATCAGTACGGTGACTGCGCACCGTAGAATCTAATGCCGCGATACGCCCAGATAACGAGCCTCCCTAGACTTTGTTGATCACTGGAATCACAATCGGCGTATGCCCCGTCGCATCGAACAAAATATGCGTGACGTCTTCCTTGATCTCTTCCTTCAAAGCCTTCATATCATCATCCTGGATCTTCTCGGTCCGCACCCGGAGATAATGCCGAATTTTCGCCACCAACTCCTCCGAATTATCGAGATAAATGAACGCTCGCGAGATGATATCCGGCGTCTTCACCATCCGGTTCGTCTTCTTCGATAGTGTCAGTACAATGATGAAAATTCCTTCGCGCGAAATATGAATCCGGTCCTTCACCACCGCCTCGTGCACCGGTTTATCCGCATCGTCATACAACTTATTCCCCACCGACACACGTCCGCACTTGCGCACTGTTTTGTCCGGCATCAGCTCCACCACGTCTCCGTCATCCATCACTAGAATCCGCTCGCGTGGGAGCCCCACCACGTTCTCCGCCATCTCCGCATTGTGCTCCAACATATAGAACTCCCCATGGTATGGCACATAGTTCAACGGCTGCAAGCGCTCCAAGAATTCCACGTGATCCTCATAGTACGCATGCCCCGAAAGATGCAGCGGCCCCAGATTCGTAATATGACTCTTACCGTTCTGAATCACCTCCGCTCCCTCGCGCAGCAACCCGTCCACCGTATTCACCACGTGCGGCTCATTCCCCGGAATCGGGTTCGACGAAAACACCACCACGTCACTCGCCTTAATCTTAATATACTTATGCGCCCCCGTCACCATCCGGTTCAACACCGCATTCATCTCCCCCTGCGACCCCGTGCAAACCACCGTAATCTTATCATTCGGCAGTTTCACAATGTCTTCCATCTTCATAATCGTGTTCTTCGGGATCTTGATCACCCCCGTCCGAAGCGCCACTTCGACGTTATTAATCATCGAATATCCCGCAAACGCCACCTTGCGCCCCCGTTTCGCCGCCTCGTTCAAAACCAGTTCAATGCGCTTTATTTGGCTTGAGAAACAGCTCACGATCACCCGCCCGTTCGCATAGTGGTCCATCACTCGCCCAATATTCTCCCCCACATCATATTCCGAGTGAAAATGTCGCCCCGGCGAGTCGATGTTCGTGCTTTCGTTCAGCAGCAGCGCCACCCCTTCCTTCTTCACAATCTCATCAATCCGCTCGTAATCCGTCTGCTTCCCCATCGGATGTTCCTCATGCCGCCAGTCGCCCGAGAAATACACCACTCCATTCGGCGTCCGTACCACGATCGCCGTGTTCCCTGGAATCGAGTGCAGCGTATGAATAAACTCCACCGTAAAATACTGCCCCACCTTCACTTGCTCATGCTTGAACGGATCCACCGCAATATAATTCATTTCCGGTACCTCCGCCAGTTCCGACATCTGTTTCTGCACCATCTGCAAGGTAAATTCCGTCGCATAAATCGGCGTCAAATGACTAAATTTCGGCAGCAAATGTCGACACGCCCCGATATGGTCGAGGTGCGCGTGTGTGAAACAAATCGCTTTCACCTTATCGATATTGTCCTCCAGATATTTAATATCCGGCACCATGTAATTCACCCCTGGATAATCCGCCCCCGCAAACAGCGACCCCATATCAATCACAATCATCTCATTTTTATATTCAACAATCGTCATATTTTTTCCAATCCCAAATTCCCCCACACCGCCCATCGGGATAATCCGCACCGCTTCTGGATCTGGCCGCGCCGCCTTCAGCTGCGCATTCGTCACTTGTTGACCATCATAACCATTATACCGACTCTTATTCACCGGCACACCGATGATATGCTGCGTCGCCTGCGCGTTGACATCCTGCGAAAGCATTCTCTGGTGATGCACCATTTCCCCCTTACGCACCGAAACCCCCAGTCCTACCTTCTTCGCAGCGGCTTTCGACTGGGCTGATTGCCCCTGAGACGCGTTTCCCGCCCCTCTAGAGCCTTTCTTCGCCCCAGCCGCCGTACCACGGCTCTCTGCGCCTTTCCGGCCTTTAGCACCCTTCTCCGCCCCTCTAGCAGCATTTTGCCCATTTTTTACCCCTCGGCTAACCCCCTCTTTCGCATTTTTTGCCCCCTGAGCGCCTCTAGAGCTCTTTTTAGCCGGTTTTCGCACTAAATCGGCATCCTTACCCCCTTCGGCAAAATTACTATTAAAACGGCGATTCTGCGCCTCTTCAAACTGTTTTTTGATATCCGGTAAGCGTTCGTCTCGCATTTTCATCAAGCGCGCACGACGCTCTTCTTCTTGTTTATTAACCATATTTTCCTCTGTTATTTACTACTTAATACCCCCAGAAGACCCCCTAGACCACTCAGCCAGGCACCGAGCCGCATTCCGCACCATCGTACCTCACTAAGCCGTGTTCTTTCTAGCTACCCCCATTATAGCAAACCTCCCGGCCTTTTGCAAGCGCCAAAATAGCACCCTAACCCCTAGAGTGCTAAAAAATTCTGGCGCCTCAACCTGAGGCACCAGTCAATCTTTTGTCAGTGTTTTCTGCGATAGCAACGAGTAAAACCCGCGGAAGCAGAGAATTGTGATGAGCCTGATCCTTACGACACCATCCGCATCACGGTCTTCGGCTCTTCGCCCGCATCGACGCTTGGCTTCGGCCAAGGCTCATGCCCGCATGCCATCACACGCCCGCGTTTCGTTATGCCCGTTGCTAGACCGACCCCTTGGTCAATCTCCTGAGCATCTTCCCGCTTCGGGAACATATCACGCGCCTTCTGCCCACACACCCCGTAAAAACACATCGCTTGCCGCAGCTGCCTGATAGCGTACGCCCGGTCGTCCACCTCACTGCCTAACTCAACAACAAACCCATATGAAACCATCTTTGCTCCTTTCCCCCGTCTGGGGCCCAAAAATCCAAAAATCATATTCACCAAAATCATTCTTTACTTTAAAACCGCACCCCAACAGCAGCAAAAATGGTCATGCTAAATATAACATTCAGAATTTCAGCCTTTGCGCCTTTTGAAAATTTAAGAGGGTTTCCCTCACGCAAAGCGGCCAAAATACCGCGACAACAAACTCCGACCAAAAGTGCTAGCCGAAACCCATTGCAAACTCACGATATTCCAGCCTACACCCCTATTATATCACACTTCTATAATTTTTTCAACAATTTCTTCAATTCTGCCTCGTTTTTCGCGCTCAAAGTCACGCCACGCCCCCGCACGCGCACCACCACCCCATATTTCTGCTCCAATCGCTCCTCATCCTTGCGATAATTATCAACTTTCACCGCCTTCATTGAACTTTTCTGCTTATGATCCGCCACGTAGTTCTCCACCTTGCGCGCTGTCCAACCTTCCTCAATCATCTTCGGCAAAACTTCTTTCACCACTTCCGGATCCGCCGAAATCAACGGCCGCATCGGTCCTTCCATCAGGTTATGCTCTTGCATCGCCTTTTTCGCTTCTTCTGGTAGTTTCAAAAGCCGCATCGTGTTCACCACGCTCTGCGCGCTCTTCCCTACTCGCTGACCAATCTCATTGTTCGTCAGATTGAACTGATCCTTCAGCTTCGCATACGCCGTCGCGAGCTCAATCGGGTTCAAATCCTCTCGCTGCACATTCTCAATCAACGCCATCTCCAGCCGCGTCTGTCCGTCGAGCGTTCGCACAATCGCCGGGATCGTTTCTTTCTCCGCCAGCTGCGAAGCCCGCCAACGCCGCTCCCCCGCCACAATCTGATATTTATCCCCCGTCTTCACTACCACAATCGGCTGCAATACCCCATGCTCACGAATCGAGCTTGCCAGTTCTTCCAGCGACTTCTTCTCGAAACTCTTCCGCGGTTGGCTCTCGTCTCGCACCACTTCATCGAGCTTCAACTCTACCAACTTGCTCACCTTTGCATCTTCTTGACTGGTCGGATCAAACGCCGCTTCCACCAAATCCGTCGGGATCAAGCTCTCAAACCCCCGTCCTAGCCCCATGCTCTTCTTTGCCATTTAGCCTATCCTTTCTTCCACTTCTCGCGCAAAGTCCCGATAAGCCTTCGCACCCTTACTAAACTTGTCATATGCTCCCACCGGCACTCCGTGACTCGGCGCCTCTGCCACTCTCACGTTGCGCGGAATCGTCGTCCGGAACACCTTTTCCTTAAAATATTTCCCCACTTCCGCCAGCACCTCACCCGACAAGCTCGTTCGTTTGTCATACATCGTCGCGAGCACCCCGAGCAGTTTCAGATCCGGGTTCATCGCTTTCTTCACCATCGCCATACTTTCGAGCAGCTGTGCCACCCCTTCTAGCGCGTAGAATTCCGTCTGCACCGGCAAAAGCAAATAATTCGCCGCGATCATCCCGTTCACTGTCAACAGCGACAAACTCGGTGGTGAATCAATAATCACATAATCATAATCCGCCCCCACTTCCGTGAGCGCCTTCTTCAGCACGCCAAATTTCTGCCGCATTCCCGCCATCTCGACTTCCGCATTCGCGAGCTGCGGCGTCGTCGGCGCCAGCGCCAAATTCTTAAACTGCGTCTCCAGCACCACATCCCCCAAGTTTGCCACCCCTAGCATCACTTCCGTCATATTACTCCCCACCGTCGCCTTATCCACCCCCAGCCCCGACGTCGCGTTACCCTGCGGGTCGAGATCCACTAGCAACACGCGATTCTTATCCTTCGCTAGATAATACGCCAGATTCACCGACGTCGTCGTCTTTCCTACGCCTCCCTTTTGGTTCGTAATACAAATCACCTTCGCCATAACTACTTCCATTATAGCATAAAACTCACGCTTATCTCAAATAATACACATTCCCTGCGAAAAGCCCCACCAACCATTCCACCTCCTCGAGCCCCGTCGCCTCACTCGCCGCTTCGAGAATTTCTTCATTGTCTTGTCCATTATTGATAAAAATCAACACTCCTTCCGACAAATCTTTCCCGCGCAAAATCTTTCGTAAATCTCCACTCATCTCCTCCGCCTCTTTCGCGCTCCCATCCTTATTCTTTGCCAAATCTTTCGCAATATACGACTGATCGAGCTTTGAAAATAGCAATATATCGTCTAGGAACCGATTATTTTCTGCATCCATCACATACACCGTCGGCACATTCCGTTCCTCAATTTGCTCCACTAGCCCCGCCCGCTCAGCATAAAAGGTATCCGGCTGGATCTTAAACACCCACGGCGTCACCAAAAAAATCACCGCTAGTCCAGCCAAAATCAGCCCCTCCTTCTTACCCTGCCAGAACATCCCCACCAGCTTCATCAATCCCACCCCCATGAGCACCACGCTCATCTCGCCAATTGCCATAATATATCGCAAGGTTTGATACGGCGACGCCACCGCCGCAATCAAGAAATACACGATCGTCGCAATCAAAATCACCATATATCCTCGCCCGCGCACTGGCTCAATTTTCAGCCGTTTCCCCTTCACTAACCCTCGCACCATCAGCCCCATCGTTAGCACAATTAGCAAGATAAAAATACCATGAAATATATAATTATTCAATACAATCCCAAAATCCGTCAAATGTCCCAGTAGCATTGATGAGTCTTTTAAGTTATCCATCACTCCCTGTCCACGATAACCGAAAAACATGTGCGTCAACGAATGCGGCCAAACCACTAGCGACAAAACCCCCGCCACCGCCAGCGCACCAGTGTATTTCCCGAGCTCGCGCCATTTTTTCACCCGCCCATAATATACCGCCATGTATAAATACATCGGTACCAAGTAGAACAAGAAATAATATTGCGTCAGCACTCCAAGCAGCGCCGTAACTCCAATCGCCACGAGTAGTCCCCACTTCGGCTTTTCACTCTCTAATAGTCGCAGGTGCAAATAAGTAGCCGACGCCACCATCATCGCGAGTAGACAATACATCCGGATATATATTACTGTGTCCACCGCCGCCACCGTCAACATCGCTACCAGCGTCAGCCCCAACGCTTTCTTGGCCCCGTTTTTGTCCTTCCCGAGCAACTTTTCCGCGATCAAAAACACCAACACCGTTGTCACCGCCATAATAATTATATTCAGAACAATCCCCGGCCACACCGAAAAATGCCCATTTCCGCCCAGCCTGGTCGCCAGTTCCATCGCGATTCTCAGGAAAAAATAATATAGCGGCGGGTGCACATCGTCACGCTGATTATTATAAACCGGCGCAAAATCCCCTAGTTCATCCTCCTGCACCGCCAAATAATCTTCGTAATACGCCGCGTCATGCCACTGATCGTAAAAGTCCTCATTCTCGATAATTTCTACTCGATCGTAATTCGCCAGCCCATACGAATACCCCTCGTCCATGTGAATATAATTTTTTCCCGCCCCCATCGCAAGATAAACCACCGTCTGCAAAACAATAATCAACCCCAAGAAAAACCATTTTGACTTCCCCACTTTGCTCCACAACTCTTTCATATTCTCAGTATACCACAAAAATCCCCTCATCCATTCCGGACAAGGGGATAATTTTTAATCGTATTTTAACCGATTTTTTCGATTTCAATCATCGAGTACTTCTGGCGGTGACCAATTTCCTTATGCACCCGTTTCTTCGACTTGTAGCGAATGACGCGAATTTTATCACCTTTGGCTAATTCCTCGACAACCTTCGCTTTCACTTTCACTCCCGCAACTTCTGGCGTACCAACTTTCACATCGTCGCCATCGATCACGAGCAAAGCACCAGTTTCGAGCTCTTTGGTTCCTGCCGGAAGGAGGTCCACCCGGA
>CAZVPV010000014.1:0-25164 GCA_964629195.1 uncultured Candidatus Saccharibacteria bacterium
CATGGTCAACGTGGCCCATCGTACCGACGTTGATATGTGGCTTGGAACGGTCAAATTCTGCCATTCTTTCTCCTTTTAATTATTATCTTGTCGGCGCACTAATAATAACCAGCTCCGACTCTACTCTATTATAATAACGGATAATTTTTGAGTTGTAAAGAGGGATTTCGACGGAAAAGGTAGGGCGCTTTGGTACATGATTATGTTTATGGTTTAAAAACGGCGCGAAAAGTGCTATACTGTAAGTAAATTAGGGTTAGAGTCGTGAAACGGAAATTGGCGAGTTTGGAGGCGCGTTTTGCCCAAGCGGAACTAAGCACGCTGGGGTTGATTTTGGTGGTATGCGGGATTTTTGGACCGTCGATTTTCGTACCAGTGCATGGTACAGGTTCGACTGAGCCGAACGATGGAACCGGCGATGAAATTGGCGCTGGGCTGGACGAAATGATGGACGACGAAACGCCGCCGGATGAGGGCGACGAAGCGGGAGCGGAAGCGGAGTCGAGTACGGATTCTAAGGCAGCTGATGGTGAACTCGGAGTAATTCGGCAGGAGCCAATTGAAGAGAAGGTGGTCGAGGTTGCGACGGAGTCTGCGCTACCGAAGCGACGCAACCTGGCAGAGTATGTTGATCTGCAGGAGACGGTTGAGCGCTGGGCGGGCAGCACGGCGGGACAGGTGGCGGTCGAAGTTTATGATTTGGATTATCATCGTGTGGCGGCGAGCTACCGGGCGAATACGGTGATGAGTCCAAAGTCGCTCTATAAATTGTTTTATGCTTATGATGGCTACGCGCGGATTAGTAGCGGGGCGGAGGATCCGGACCAGCCTTATCTCGGCCAGACGACGCTGGGGCATTGTCTGGATGCCATGATCCGCAATTCGGACAATCCTTGCGCTGAGGCGATGCTGGACGATACGGCGCGGGCGGGACGCGTAGGTGAACTGGTGCGGAATTTTGGGCTGAGCCAAACCCAGGCGAACGGGCTTTCGACTTCGGCGCTCGATGTTTCCCTGCTCTTGCAGCGCTACTATACGCATGCTGGCTGGTCGAGCGCAGCGTGGTCGAGTTTCTTGAATTCGGCCTTGAGGCAGCCAGCCTATCTGCGCAAAGGTTTGCCGAGCGGTTTTCAAGCAGCGACAGTTTACAATAAGGCCGGTTTCGGGCCAAATGCTGGCGGTTATATGTATAATGATGCAGCGATAGTTGAATTTTCGGGCGGGCGGCATTATATTGTAGTCGTGATGACGGCGGGCGCGGCGCAGACAAGTTTGGCGAAGTTGGGTGCGGAGTTGGAACAGGCGGTGATGTATGGAGAATAGGCGTCGAGATTGATCATAAAAGGCTAGCAACAAGATAATTAACAAACTTAATACCCCTGTGATTTTGGTCACAGGGGCTAGAATATCACTCCTCTCTGTTTAGATTGTAGGTTTTCGCAATGATATGGTCGGGATTGTGTCGTTCTTTGCCTTTTGCATACGGGGCGATCCAAATCTTTTTGCCAGATTTTAAGGTCCGATAATGCCCACGTACAGTCCAATATGGGCAGTTGATGGTACGTTCACTCGTATTTTCCGAAGTAGCTGAAGCAGATGAGTTGACTGTGCGCACAGGCTTCACCACTTTGGAACACGATGGGAGTTCGTTTATTCCTTTAAATATTCGTCTCGTGCCGTCTTTGCTGTCCACGAACCGTTCTGGACAGTTTACCATTTCGTGTAGAGCAAAGAGATAGTGGTAAGCGGCATATTCTGCCATTTTGCCCCACGTAGAGTCAATTGACTCAATGACCGGCTCAAAAGGCGAGTCGAATCCACCATTTGCCTTGAGTATACGATAGCGGTCAATTGCCCCGGCTCGGTACGTGATAAGGCGTTTGCCGTGACGATAGGCCACTCGCCGAACCTGATACCTGACAGGAAATTTGTTGTGTACTAACACAATTTGGCATACATTATAAACATCACCATTTTCCCCCAATAGATAGAAGTCCACAAATCGCCGATAGCGTCTATCGTCATTTGCGTCGATGATTTGAGACTTCTTGTGGTAACAATGTACCAGAAAGGCCAGTTCGATACCAGCGGAGTCCTTAAGTTTGAAGATAAAATCATTGAGCACGACCATCTTAACTAGACTTTCATGCCCTCGCATATTCGTAATTACCTTCTCGATCGTACTGGACTCCACGTCGGTAATGTCGACCACGTCATATTTTGACTGATCTATCTTTGCTGTAGTTAAATCGATCTGCTCATTAAATTCCGCCTCATGACCGAGCGTAAGATTATTGAATTTTTCTTTAACTTTGCCAAAAATTCCCATTCATATTCCCCCTTTTTCTATGGAATGATATTATTAAGATTCAAAAGGGCTAAAATACCCTATCCTTCCATTGTATCATGCTTTGCCGAAAAAGTCAATAGTTTTGGCATAAAATTGTGGATTATGGGGAGAAAATCTTGGACATTATATACTATGTATGTTATACTAGTAGCTGAAAGTACTTTAAAATTTAATAGTAAGGGGGTAAAATATTGCTAAATTATGCGATACCGATTATTGAACAACTAGCAACGACGAGGATTACAGGCCAACCCGAAATATTAGACCAGATACAAGAGCGCCGAGTTTTAGCCAAAGACATCGTAGATTACCTGAACGGTAATTCAGTCAATAAGTGCGCATATTATTACGCGGTGGGGCGCCTTTTGCAGGCGTCGGAATATCGACGAATATTATTATACTTGCCGCTTTCTGACCTAATGGACGCTCCGACGGCTTTTCGTGAAACATATCGAGCCACTTGGTACAGAATGCTAAGCATTCGTGACGCGCGAGAAAACTTTTTTGAAGGTGACACCTACGAAGTGGATGCTCGTCCGAACGGTCGACTGGAAAGGGTAGTGAAGTGTGCGCATCTTACGCCGTGGCTGGTTGAAGCTGGGATAGTTGACTACAAAATGTTAAAGAATATTCTAGTAGCGAATCATCAAAATGCCGTACTACTGCGCAGTTTTGCTAATACTTGGCGTTTGTTGCGTGATCGTGGATTTTTGCCAGAAAACGAGTTAGCCGATTTAGAAAAATATACGGCGCGGGTTGTTCAGCGCGAATACATTGAACCGCTGTATGTTTCTGATAAAAGACGGGCCTGGCTGCACGAGCGTAAGCAACAGACAAAACCCAATGAATTACTGACGCCAAATGCGCGATTGTCTGGTCCATTTTCGTTCAATATAGGTTCAATGCGAGCTGACTTAGAAAAGATTCAAGCCGCATTGAAGCCTAACGAGGTAGCACTGGTTGGCGGTTCTAGGCTGAGAGGCTATGGGACTAATAAGTCAGACTTAGACGTCTTTAAGTTGGATGAGCTCGAAAGGAATCCCGCTTTGATGCCTGGAAGTCCGCACGCGGCCTCGCTCTACTATGCTTCACTTTGGCTGAGCGGAAGTGAAGCTAGGGATTTAGACGCACTAGCGATGAATTACGCTGCAGTCTATTTTTCTAAGCCTGACCGCGCTCGGGCTATCGAACAACTCGAAACTGGGTTACTGCAGTATCGCCTGCTCCATAAGGGGTTTGTGAGGTTCTACGGAGGCTACAACTCAGTTGCAAAAGGTTATCCAGAAATGGATGGAGATTGCGCTTTTTATGATGAGAGATATCGTAAGATTGCTACTGAATTGTTTGCAAAGTATGTATTCATTCCAAGAAAAACTCCTACGAGCGCACCTTACGAGTCTTAAGCACATTAAAAAATGGCCGTCATCAAACGGCCATTTTTTGTTATTTAAGTTGCTTTGATTTTATAAGACATCATCACCAGTTAAGCCTTTAATCCTGTTACGCTCGCTATCGAGATCGCTCCAATTAATCTGGGTGCCGAGTTGCCATAAAGCAACAAAGTACTGCACTTCTACATCAGACGTAACTGTGTCGTGCTTAACAAAGCCAAGGACATACTTCACTAGGTTCTGCTCGAGTCGCACGTAATTGCTGGAGACATTCGCATGGATCTTCTTCAGCATCAGTTCGCGGTTTTTAACGCCAACCATCGCTGGTAGACCTGGCTTATCTAGAGTGTTACGGATAGTATTAGCGTCATAAGCCATTGCAGCTGCTACCTGCACTCCAGTCCCGCGGAAGATGCGGTTGATTGAGTTAACCAAAGTATCGCCTGCGTCATGCAACTGTGCAGTATCAGGCGGCGTAACCATACCCATGCCAGCTCCACCACTAAGGCCACCGCTAATTGCGACGATAAGCATTGATGGGTCAGCAAAACTTGCTCGCCAAGCCTGATACCAACCATCCAAAACCTGAAAACTCTCGGCAATAGTTGGCCAAAGTGTTTGGCGAATCCTCTCCAAGAATTCTTTACGGCGACGCTCAGTAATAAAACTACCGTCAAGCCCTGGAATTGCTGCAAAAATATCTGCATAACTGCGCTGGGTCAACGACTTACGCAAAGCATAAAATGTCGGATCCAGCTGTTCTTCAGTTTCGTCCGCGTAATCCTCCATCGCTCTCGCTAAAGCGGCTGGCACGTCGTAGAGTCCCGCCCGATCGGCCAAAGCCGCTCGAATTGCGGCAATATAGGATGACTCATCGACTTTCAAGATACCACCAGTCTTCAATGAATTAAGCCATAGCTCATCGTTAGGAACTGGCGGAAGTAGCGCCTCGAATTGTCCTGGCGTGATCGTACGGTTATTCGCAGCGGCTGTCTGAGTGGGCGCCTGAACGGGCGCACTAAACTCGGCAAGAAGTTTTCTAGCCTTTACCAGTTTCATGCCAACTGTAGTTAGGTCTTCCACCTTCAGAGTTGCTAAATCATCCAGACTTTCTACCCCGAGATCGTTAATAATACTTTCAACAACAGTCGAATCTGTCTTATACTCGCTTAATTTTGCACGCACGGCGTCTAGCTCGGTTGTGGTTGCGTTGTTTGGTAACACCGGAGCAATTGTCTTTTCAGGTTCATTTGGACCTTCAGTTTTCATAGTTACATCTCTTTTTTCTTCACTCATGGTCATACCCTCCTTATATTTTTTTGACCAATTTTGTCGGTCTCCGTAGGACCGACTGAAAGCATCACTAGCGGCAACTTAATATATTGCCGCAGAATATCTGAAACTATGCAGAATAATTCTTGCTCGCCATTAGCTGTCGGCAAGGCAAGTCTTTCAATGCGTGGACGCGCAATATTTTGCAGAAATTCAACATAATCCATATTAGCTGGCGGAGAACTTTCATACGAAGAGCAGACTGGCCATATGCGGTTATTACTGATAATCTGATCAAACCACGTTAGGCAAAGACCATCAAACTGCGTTTCTTTACAGCATTCAAGTGCGTAACGAAACAAATTAAAGTCTAAGGCTCCAGCACGAACAATTCCTTGCCAGCGGTTGGCTTCTTTATGACTTCCTGGCAACATTGCCTGGGTGAATTTTTCGTCATACGTGGGCATTGGCCCAGCACCATGCCGAATTTCGTAGGCACGTCGCACAGCAAAATTAATAATCCTGCCGTCATATCCAGCAGCACGTAGCATCTCTACTGTGAACTTTGGGAGTGTTCGTATGGCACTAACGTGAGGCTTCAATCCGACATCAGCATCAGTCAACACCCCATGAGAACATTCAACGATTGCCGTACCGGCGCTTTTAGATAGTACGTCTGCCAACTCTGCAAGATTCAATTTTTTGCCGATTGTAATAAACAGGTCGACACAATATTGCAGATACTTATCATCCGATAATAACATTAGATTCTCTTTTGCCAACGGTACATCTTCAGCTAAAACTAAGCCTTCAACAGAGTTATTATATTCTCCCCGATAAAAATCACATTGGCGCCGAAGTTTCTTACGAATCACCGAAGGGCTAGTTAGTTCAGCTGCGTAGATAGTGAACGCATCACCATATTCTTGCTGCATACGATAAGCGCGACCAACGCCAGTGCCGATTGTACCGCGAGGCTTATCTTTCAGCAATAGCTCTTCGAGTTGCGAAGATATTTTATGGAATGGCGTTGCGCAAATACAGCTGGGATCAACCGTTAATAATAAAAACGGGTCAGCAATACCTAACCGTTTAAGTGCTTCAGACTCATTTTTAAGACCGACGGGCGAAATAATCATTTGTTCTGAGCAAAAAGTAGGAATCCCCTCAAGAGTGCCACATCCCCACTGAGAAAAATTAAATTTTTCCTCGTAAGAAGTATGTACTCCATGGGAACCCTGTGCTCCTCCACGTTTGATGATGAGGTTTACCTCATCATCTTGCGCGCAAGACAAAGCATGAACTATACCGCCTTTTCCACCATCACCCGGTCCAAGATCTGTGACAACATATATTTTGTCCAATCAAACACCCCCTTGTCTTATGAAAATCAATTTTTAATGTGTCATGATTTTACAAATACTGAATCTCATCCTTGTCCACCGATTCTGATTTAACCTTTTCCTGTATTGGCCATTTGTCTCTTTTAGTAGCAAAGATATCGCCTTTTTGAGGAACTGGGAACGGTAGCTGATGACGTAATTTGGCCTGAGCCCCGATTTCAATCCTAGAAAGCTGACGTATTAAATCTTCACCATGGCGTAATCCGAGATGCTTATCTAATTCGCATATGTCTAGAGTCCCCTCAGTTAATCCAATAACCGCCGAAATAACTTTTGGAAGCTGACGAGTCGTATCAATTTCAATGACAGACTTTTCGCCGCAAAGTTGACGCCAGAAATCTACTACATCACCCCCAGCATCTACTAGCAAGATAAATTGATGAGTTTTAGCCTTCAGCTTTTCGATCATCTCCTCGATAGTAGGCAGCTTGTCCATATTCGATAGTTCATTGTCAAATATTTCCTGACCAAAGATGCGTTGAATATCTTCACGCCGAATACGCTTATGGCAAGTAGCATCAGTAACTATAAAATGATAGCCCTTCAGGCCAATCTGGTTTGTATAAGCATCTGTAAGATAGGCACGCGCAAACATTGCATATTGCGGATCTTCTGGCGCGTCACCACCGTCACGCTGCGGAGCCATTTCTTTGAGATACTTAACAATCTTGGCTGCCTCCATTTCGAATTGCGGACGACATAAAACGAACTTGTCACCAACATCGCCGAAAATACCCAAACAGAGTTGTGGGTCATAGCCTGACACAACTTTCGCAGTTGCTTCATACAGATTAGGCAAAACTGCCATCTCCGTATCCACTTCTCCGCCCATCGAGCCAGTTGTATCGCAGCTAACTTCAATATCCATCGGACAGCCAACTGTCACAATCCAGCGTTTTTGATGTGGATTGAGACGAATTAATGAACGCCGAATTGGATCTACGGCTGGATCGACAATCTCGTTAAGGCGACCTGTTTTGCGAGCGTATTGCTCTGCTTTTTTGGTCACGTCACGGTCTGCCGTTACACCATATGTCTCACGAGCTGCATTGTAATCATCTTTTGAAAATACATTATCTCCCATTGATTATCCCTCCTTTTTTTCAATGGTTTCCCAACAGTTGCTTTCTTGGTTACGGTAAGTAAAAGGGTGGTACTGAATACCCCACAGTTTTGAAATTAACTGATAGAGTTCAGCATGAGCCTCACTACAAGTTACACGCCCATCCGTAGCAAAGCTTCTTAACAAACCTAGATACTCTTGTTCATTTGAACCATCATCTACAGCCACCCACTGCAAAATGAACGAAGTAACCGCCTGAACGTAGTTGTTCGCTACGACATCATTTGTTACTCCTGAATGGTTGAAATAAATCAGCCGGTGTTTCTCTGGCCCGATTAAAAAGTCAGCGGGGGAGAAATTAGCATAGCCAATAATAGGGTTGTCATCTGCGGATGCCAAAAGTTCATAAAAACTATAGATCTTCAGAAATCTACCCAAAATCCAGACACTCGTACGAGCGTCAATGATGGTTTGAGAACGTAACTTTGGCAGCGGGATTAGCTGTTCAAGTCCTGTGTCGACGACCTCGAAAATATTGATACGTCTGTCCTGTTGTGTTGGTTCCAAAAACGATGAAACTAAGTTTGCAAACAGCCAATCATAATGGGTGTCTGGCTTGCTCAAATCTTCTTGCATTTTTTTCACTTGGGAAATAAATGCCCTGATAAGATTAAACCAACCTGCTTCCTCTGCAAGCACATCGCCATCTTCAAATGTTTTAGCTACTTTGATAATGGCTTTTTGATCGTTATTGTTGCCAAGGTAGATGCGAAACTTGGCAGATTCACCGATTAATGAACCTACCTCATAGCCCCGGATCTTCAATACTATCACCTCCTTCTCATTGTAAAATCAAGTTCTTTGATATTGCTAGACACTGCAAAAAATAGCTACAGCATCTCTTCTATTACTGTATCACAGAATTAGTCGTTAGTCAATAGTTTAAAAATCCCGGCTAATGGTAGTCGGGATTTTTTGCGAATTTTGCGAGCTTGGTGTCAAATTTCCGATTAAGCTCAGATGGCTAACTAGAATTCGTTGGCCAGGTTCAACTCACAGGGTCTTGTCCGCCAGCTCAAAACCGCGCGTGATGGTGGAAAAGCCATATCCTGGTAGGTACTTGTCAACAGTCTGGAACAGCGACTCCAGGGAAAAATCACGGCAAGAGAAGACGTCGATGTACAGCATGCCATCTACGATCTGATGAATGCTAATGTGTGACTCGGTGATCGGCTGAATAAGATCGTAATAATCTTCGCCAACCTCAATCTTGCAGGCCGAAAGGTCATGCATATTAATTGCACACATAATAGCTCGAACCATTTCGTAGCCTCGTTCGTGCCCGAGCGATGTTTTCGACTCAATCATCACATGACGACCAAAGCCAGCGCCGAGATTTTTTGTACAAGGCACAATACGCGCCGCTGGATAGAGTTCGGCTAGCAGAGCTTCGATTCCGCTCGTAACCTCATCCGTTATCAGGTCGTCACGAGCCGAGAAATAATCCACGAAAGCCACGTCGCGCTGACTAAAGGTATGACAAGTGAAATGACCAGCTTTGGTCAGCACAATACCGCTAATGCCGTTGTTGATTGGCTTCGGCGCATTGCGATCGAGCAGCGGAATGATTTCTATATTCCCACGTAGCCCGAAGAACTGCCGATTCACCCCAGATAGCAGCGAAAGTATCTTGGGGACACTTGCCAAGTCTCCCTCGCCCGCATGATAAAGATCGTAACATTTGTGATTAAACAACATGTTGTTGTCCCCCTTTCTGAAAACACTTTTGTTAAAGCTACTAGATAGTAGACATTTACTATTGTAGCTTATTTTGCTGGTTTTGTCAATAATTAGGTCATGGAGCTATAGCGGTTTTTGCTCCGAATTTGTCGACACTAGACTGCGCAAAGAGTCAACTTCAAGGCGCAAGGCATCAACTCGCTCGGCTAAAAAGTTAAAATCGCACCGTAATAAAAAACTGAGCGACGAACTATCGCAAAAAGCCAGCAGCATAGGCGCAGCAAGGAGCATACAAACCCCCGCAAGCGATACGGCATAGAATAGTGCTTCCAGACCAGGAATCAGCGAGTCGGACCTATCGCCAAATAAAATGGAAAGCACAATGAAAATACCGCCTAGTCCAATCAGACAGAGCGCTACCACATCACGAGTCAGCCATTTGAGCTGATGGGTTTGATAAGAATAATTGCCATATTTGGCAGCCTCCGCCCTCAAAGTATCATACTCGGCTAACATGGACCGGAACTCTTGTTGGCGTTTTTTAAAAAACATAAAAATACCTCCTTTTCAGATAAACAACGCCTAGCGACGTAGCCAAAACAAAGGCTTGTTAAGTGACGTCGCAGATGGGCCTGCAAAAGTTAGTTATATTATAACAGTTTTCGGCGATGGGGTTTGCCGACGTGGTAGTTTTTATTCTTCATCAAGCAACGAAATAATCTGGGCGCCGTATTTCTCGAAATCAGCCTTGACGTCGGGGCGGTCGAGCCAGTCAAATTGGCTGATTTTGCCGACGTAGCCGACCTTTTTGCGAATTTCGCGACCGGTGGGATGGCGATGCTCAGTGTCGGCATAACCGTTTTCGTAGACCCATTCTTCGAGCACCAAGATGTCGCCCGGCTCACAGTCAAAATCGTTGATTCTATATTCGAACGTTTTCTGACCAGATTGGATGAGTTCGAAATATTCAGAGTTGATTTTCTTGTGGATTTCGCGTGGCATTATTGCTGGCCTTTCTTATTCTGTTTCTTCCCTTGTTGCTGGGCTTTGATTTCTTCAATCTGGTCGCGCAGCATGGCGGCTTTTTCGAAATCCAAATTCGCGGCAGCGAGTTGCATTTGAGACTGCAGCTCTTTAATCAAACTCGGGAGCTCTTCCTGCGGAATGCGTTTCAGGTCGAGCTTGGTGGCTTCTTCCTTCTCGGGGATGATGGCGCGAAGTCCAACCGAAATTTCTTTCTGCACTGAATGTGGGGTAATGTTGTGTTCAATATTATATTCCTGTTGGACTTCGCGCCGGCGATTCGTCTCGGTGATGGCTTTTTCCATGCTTTCGGTGATGTGGTCAGCGTACATAATTACCTTGCCATGTTCGTGACGGGCGGCGCGACCGATGGTCTGGATTAAGGCGCTCTCCGAGCGCAAAAAACCTTCTTTGTCGGCATCCAGGATAGCCACGAGCGAGACCTCGGGGAGGTCAAGCCCTTCGCGCAGCAGGTTGATGCCGACAAGAACATCATAAACTCCAGACCGGAGGTCGCGCAAAATATCACCTCTTTCCAAAGTATCAATGTCGGAATGGATATAAGCGACTTTGATATCACGCTCTTTCAAATAGTCCGTTAAGTCTTCCGCCATGCGTTTAGTCAAAGTGGTGACGAGGGTGCGCTGGTTCTTCGCGATACGCTTCTCGACTTCGTCCATCAAATCTTCGATTTGACCTTCGCTGCCACGCACCTCGATCTCCGGATCGAGGAGACCAGTAGGTCGAATGACCTGCTGGGCGGGCGCGGGCGAGTTTTCTAACTCGTACGGGCCCGGCGTGGCAGAGACGTAAATCGCCTGCGAAATATGCTTCTGAAATTCCGGGAAAGTGAGTGGGCGGTTGTCCAAAGCGCTGGGCAAGCGGAAACCGTATTCGACCAGCGTAGCCTTACGGGCATGGTCACCATTATACATCCCCCGCACCTGTGGCAAAGTCATGTGACTCTCGTCCACCATGAGCAGAAAATCTTTCGGGAAGAAGTCAATTAAGGTCGCTGGCGGCTGGCCAGGGCGACGACCGTCGAGATGACGCGAATAATTCTCAATTCCCTTCACAAAACCAGTTTCTTTCAACATTTCAAGGTCATATTTGGTGCGCTGACTGAGACGCTGGGCTTCGAGAAACTTGTCATGACGCTCAAAATATTGCAGACGCTCTTTAAATTCACGCTCGATGCCAGCAATCGCTGTGTCGAGCTGATCTTTCGGCGTGGCGTAGTGAGTATTCGGGAAGATGTGAATGCGATCAGGCTTCTCGCGCGTCTCGGCCGTGAGCGGATCAATAATGCGTACCGTCTCAAGCGTATCAAAGTCAAATTCAAAGCGATAAGCCCACTCCCCGCTGGCCGGGAAGAGGTCGACCGTGTCGCCATGGACGCGAAAATTGCCGCGTTCGAAGGCGAGATCGTTGCGGTGATATTGCATGGCCACGAGATATTTGATGAAATTTTGCTGCGAAAGTGTATCGCTCGCCTGAGTTTCGACGTTGACAAGCGGAGCAAGGCCGCCAGCGTTCTCGTCGCGCAGCAAAATCTCACCTTGGTAATTCAGGCTGGCCTCGGCTTGGTCGAGCGCGAGTGAGCCAGCGTCGCTGGTCCACCAAGTGCTAGCCCCTGAAACCCGCCAATGACCATCAATTTTAACCAGCGGCAGCGACATTTCGGTGTAATGGTCCGGCGAACCGATGCCATAGATACAAGAGACCGACGCCACGACAATCGTGTCAGGACGGGTAAGCAGGGCGACCGTCGCCGCATGACGCAGACGGTCAATTTCGTCATTAATCGCCGAGTCCTTCTCGATATAAGTGTCGGTCGAAGCAATATACGCTTCTGGTTGATAATAATCAAAATAGCTGACAAAATAATGGACTTCATTTTTCGGGAAAAACTCGCGAAATTCGGAGTAAAGTTGGGCGGCAAGGGTCTTGTTATGCGCGAGAATCAGGGTAGGCTTCTGGACATTTTGGATAATATTCGCCATGGTGAAAGTCTTGCCCGAGCCCGTAACGCCGAGCAAAGTTTGCTCACGCACGCCAGCTTTCAGGCCTTCAGTCAACTGTTTGATTGCGAAGGGTTGGTCGCCGGTGGGCTGATATTTGGAAACGAGTTCGAATTTGGGCATGATATAATTATACCATAAAACAGCTAAGGACGTATGCAACCATACGCCCTATCACATGTGATAGCCTCCTTTCTTTTGGATTTTGTTTCCTGCTTTGCTCGTCTAAAAGTCCTAGAGGCGAGAGAAAGTCACTTTTGTGACGCCTTCCGCGCCAGTGTAAGTGAACTCATTGACATAATTATATCCGTCTGGCGCCTCGCTATAACGACTATCCAGATACTCGTTATAGCGAGTATGCTGATCAGCCGGAATGGTATAGAAAAACATTTCCAGAGTGTCACCGTGACGGTTAAACTCACCGCCCATCGCCACCTGAGGGTTCGCTGAGCCGTAAACCAGCCGCATCTCCTTGGACGCGGGTATTTGGTACTTTCCTTCATATAGTTCACCATCGTTGGTTCTGACAGTGACAGTTATTTCGTCTGTGCTGAAGGAAGCAGCCAGTTCTGGGTATTCGATGAGGATATCCAAGTCCTCGCCCTGCAACCTTTCCGGAAGCTCGGCAGACAGCATATAGTATTTGTCCGTCTCCCACGAACCGTCGCTAGCAGGGGAATCGGCGCCCCATTTGGTGTCCTGTGCCATTTCCAATTGGGTCGGAATGCCTGCCTGCGACCGAATTAGTCGCAACGTCCTCTCGATCAGCCCGTCAGCACGGCATAGGTCTGAAACTACTACCGCACAAACTACGCAAAGTGCTACCAAACCCGCCATCAAAGTCTTTCTTTCTTTTTTCATGATTTTTCCTCCTTTTCAATAGAAAAGGGGATCCAAAGGCTATCCAAATTGTCTAATTTGCCTAAGTAATCCCCTCAGTTACCTATACTCCCATTGTAGCACAGATTTGCTAAAATGTCAATACTTTTTATGGCTTTTTTGGTGTTTTTGGCAAGATTCTGGTGATTTTATTGGAATTTTATGGTATTAGCGTAAAAAGTATTGATCTTTCAGTAATGTGTGCTATAATGAAAAGATAGGAGCACGGGTCATCGAAATCTCTTAGTCCAAAACGGCGCCAGCACTATCGGCGTCGTTTTTATTTAGCTTGGCTTATCCTCCAAAATTACCAAAAATACAACTTTTGGTGGATAGCGAGTCTGGTCTCACCCCTGTTAGCCGTGATTAGGATTCGCTTCCTGGATGAAAAATCGTTTTTTCACAGTCCTGTCACCCGCTTGTCACTTTACAGTCGTAAAATCGAAGATATAATCTAAACAAAGGACAAGAATGAAGATACTCGAAGTGAAACAGCTTTCGAAAATCTACGGCAAGGACCAAAATGAGGTACGGGCGGTGGATGACGTGAGTTTTTCGGTCGAAGAGGGTGAGTTCGTGGCGATTGTGGGCGCGAGCGGCTCGGGGAAATCGACCCTACTGCACCTACTTGGCGGGGTGGACCGGCCGACGGGCGGCAAAGTTTTGATCGACGGGCGCGACATCTACAAGATGTCGGACGATGCGTTGGCGATTTTTCGGCGACGGCAGATTGGGATTATTTATCAATTCTATAACTTGATTCCGATTCTCGACGTGCAGGGAAATATCACCCTGCCGCAAGACCTTGACGGTAAGCCAGTGAACCAGAAACGGCTGGCGGAATTGATCCAAGTCTTGGGGTTGGAGCAGCGCGTGAAGCATCTGCCGAACCAACTTTCGGGCGGACAGCAACAACGCGTCTCAATCGGCCGCGCGCTGATTAACGATCCAGCGATTATTCTGGCGGATGAGCCGACCGGTAATCTGGATTCGAAGGCCGGCGACGAGATTGTTTCCCTACTGAAGCTGTCGAACCAAAAATATCATCAAACGATCGTCATCATCACGCACGACCTCGAAATCGCCAAACAGGCCGACCGCGTAATCACGTTCGAAGACGGTCGGATTATCAAAGATGAACGATTGTAGAGGAAAACAAAAAATGCAGATTTTAGAATTTTCGCGAGCGTTTGGCTGGCAAACAAGCGCTGGCGAGAGAGTGAGGAATAAATGCGAGTTTTAGAACGCCTGACAATGGAAAATTTGCGCAAAAATAAACGGCGCACGATCGTGACGATCGCGGGAGTAACGCTAGCTTCGGCCTTGATTCTGGCAGTGGCGGGGATGGTGACTAGCTTCCAGCAGATGATGGTGAACTGGGCGAAAACTAACACGGGGGATTATCACGATATGTACGAAAATGTGCCAGCAGAGGACATAAAGTTTATCGAGAATCATGTCGAGACGGAGGAAGTGTTTTATTCGAAACCGGTCGAGGCAAAGACGATAGGCGAAGATACGTATGAGACTTATCAATCATCTTATCTACATGCACCGTATGATCAAGAATGGTACGAAAAGTTGGAGCAGATTGAGCCGAAAGCGGGCGAGAAATATAATGTGTTCGTACGTTATAAAACACCAAAAGATTATGCCAAAATTGAGGAGAATTTGTTGGCAACTCTGATGGACGAGAGCGGGCTCGACATCAATGTGCGGACGAACAGCGAACTGCTACGCTACGAAGCAATGGTGATGGCAGACGCGGCATTGTCAGCACTCTACTCGCTAGCGGCGATCGTGATTGGAATCATCGTGGTGACGAGTATTTTCGTAATCCGCAACAGCTTTAGCATTTCAGCGACGGAGCGAGCGAAGCAGTTTGGTATGTTGGCAAGCATTGGCGCCACGCCGCGGCAAATTCGACAGAGCGTACTGTTTGAAGGACTGGTGATTGCGGCGATTGGCATTCCGACCGGTATCGTCCTAGGAGTGGCAGCGACGGCGATTTTGACCGGCGTAGTGAATCTGTTGCTAGACGGGATTATTGTCGACGATTCGAAAGTGGCTTTTTCGATGCCGTTTTGGGTATTTATCGTAGCGATCGTGCTAAGCTTAGTCACGGTGCTGCTCGCTAGTCTCCGACCAGCAATTCGCGCCGGCAAAATGTCGCCGATTGAAGCAATTCGCGGCAGTCAAGATCTAAAAATCAAAGCGAAGAAAATTCGTAGCCCTAAAATCGTGCAGCAACTGTTCGGTATTGGCGGCGTGATTGCGCACAAAAATCTCAAACGCAGTCGGAAAAAATATCGCACCACAGTGGCTTCGATCGTGTTGTCGGTGGCGACTTTTGTGGGGCTCGCGAGTTTCATGGGCTATTCTTTTAAGGCGGCAGACCTGCAATTTGGTGGTGCGGACTTCGACTTTTCAATCATCGGCGCGCCGCGTGCGATGGGTGATGAAGTAATTAAGCGTTTTGATTTAAAAAACTACGTTTATTATTGGCCAGCTAGTACGGCAGATGCGACGGTGCTCTTCATGGACCAAACGAATTTTGAACAGTACGCTAAATCGGTCGGAGTCAATGCAAAGGACTATAATAAAGTAGCGATCATGAGCGATTACGCTTTGACGGCGCGCGAGGAAGGTGGCTATGAACGCCGACGGGTTTATGAAACCCAGGAAGGAGAGAGCTACACTTCGCACATTATTACCAAGGCCGAGAAAGATGGCTCGTACCGCGAGGAGGACGTAGAGACGGTGGAAATTCCAATCACCAAGGTCTCCGAGACGGCACCACTGGCCTTCGGTAGCGGACAAACACCAGCGATTTTCGTGTCGGAGAATTATTACCTGCGCGATAAATTATACCCGAGCGAGCTAGCCAGTTTGTTCATGCATGACACACCAAATCTAAACGAAGTGTCCGACTACGCCAAACAACTGCGCGAGCAACACGCCGAGTTTGAAGATGCGAATATTGAGAATGTGGAAGAAATCATGGCGCAGCAACAACGACTTTATCTCTTGATCGCGATCTTCCTTTACGGTTTCGTGATCGTGGTAATGTTGATTGGTGTCACAAATATTTTTAACACGATTACGACCAATATCGCGCTGCGCTCGAAAGAGTTTGCGATGCTGAAGTCGGTTGGTATGACAAGCAAGGAGTTCAACCGGATGGTGCGGCTGGAAAGTTTGATGTATAGTGGGAAAGCTTTGCTGATTGGACTGCCACTGGGACTGCTAATGTCGTATGGATTTTACCGTGCGTTCGCGGAGGCGGCCGACTTTGGTTTTATCGTACCGTGGAATGCAATGCTGATCGCAGTGCTGGCAGTGGCGCTGCTGATTTGGGCGATTATGGATTATTCGGTGCGGCAAGTTGAGAAACAAAACATCATCGAAACTATTCGCGACGAAAATATCTAGCAAACCTCGCAGGGCGGCAAACTGGCCGCCCTGTTGGGCCATGGCGAGAAGTTTTGTTTTGGGGTGAAAAGTTTTATAATATATATTATATATGGCAAAGATTTTATTAGTCGAAGATAATCCGCTAACCGCGAAGGGGTTGCAGTATTTGCTCGAGCGAGAGAATTACCAAGTCGAGGTAGCACGCGACGCGAAAACGGCGCGCGAGCAGCTGACGCTAGACTTCGACTTGGTGCTCCTCGACGTAGGACTGCCGGACGGTGATGGGTTTCAACTAGCGAAGCAACTGAAGACTGCGGTAATTTTTCTGACGGCGAAAGATCGCGAAGAAGACATTGTACGCGGGCTAGAAATTGGCGCAGATGATTATATTGTCAAACCCTTTCATAACCGTGAACTACTACTACGTATTCAGAATGTTTTGCGACGCAAAGAGCCCCGCCGAGCGAAAAGTTTCAAACAAGGCGCGTTGGAATTTGATCCGGAGACGCGTGAGGCATGCTGGCAGGGGCGAAAAATTATGCTGACCGCGCTAGAAAGTCGTATTTTGGCGAGCCTGCTCGAAACGCCAGGCCAGATTATTACGCGCGAGAGAATTTTGGACGAAATTTGGTCAGCTTCGGGCAGTATCGTGAATGATAATACGGTTTCGGTTTATATTAAGCGGCTGCGCGAAAAGTTGGGCGCCAAAACAATTTTGACCGTGAAAAATTTGGGCTATCGGCTGAATTTGGACAAAACGAAGCAACAACAAACAAGTAGGCCACGCGCTGATGAACAACGGACGGCTGGCGGCCGAGGTGCGGCATGAATTGGCGACGCATGCGGCGTATCGTGCTGCCAATTTTGGGCGCGTGGGCGCTAGTGATGTTTGGACTTGCGCTGAGTCTCGCGACTAGCCAGAAAATTTATCAAGCCCGCAGCCACCGAGAACTGAGCGAGCTAGTCGGGCTGATCGCTGAGACATATCCAGAACTCGAGACGGCGGAGATTATCCAAATTTTGCAAGGCCGAGAAATGGAGAATTCGACAGCGACAGCAGAACTGGGTGCAGAGATTTTGGAGAAGTATGGCCTGACCGAGGGGTATTTTGCTACGCAGAGCGCAGCGAGGCTGGCAACGCAGACTACGTTGAGCGCGGCAGGCGCACTAGCAATTTTGGCGCTGGCTCTAGGAGGGTACTTTTGGTGGCGGGACCGACGTCTAATGAGTCAAGTGGAAGATTTGGTAGGCTACACGCGGGACCTCAGCGATCGGATTTACGATCTCAGACTGGAGGATAATTCGGAGGATGAGCTATCAGTATTAGCCAATGAGCTTTATAAAATTACGGTTTTGCTGCGCGAATCGGCGGAAAATCACCAAAAGTTAGCAGAAAATTTGGAAACGGCGCTGGCGGATATTTCGCACCAGCTAAAAACTCCGCTTACTTCGCTACAAATTATGATCGACGAGATTTATGAAGATCCCAAGATGCCTGAAAAAGTACGCCAAGATTTTTTGCGGTTAATGAGTCAGCAGGTGCAATCGATGTCGACACTGGCCACGACTTTGCTAAACTTGGCGCGGCTCGATAACGGTACTTTTAAAATGCATGACAAAACCTTTCAAGTCCAGGAGTTGTTCGACCAAGTGCGGCAAAAACTGGAAATTTTGGCCGACCTGAACGATGTGGAGCTGGAGTTTCTGGGCGACCAGCAAGCTGAAATCAAACTCGACTTGCGCTGGCAGACCGAGGCGTTGGCTAATATCGTGAAGAACGCGATTGAGCACAGCAGGTCGGGACAAAAAGTGGAAATTAGAGCGGAAGACTGTCCGCTATTCCTGAAAATCACGGTTGAAGATAATGGTTCGGGCATGAGCGCGCACGATATGCGACATGCGTTTGAACGATTTTATCGCGTACCAAACCCGCAAAATTCTGACCAAACAAGCGTAGGGATTGGGCTGGCTTTTGCTAAGGCGATCATCGAGGCGGACCGTGGGCAAATTACGGTGGATTCGGAACTCGGTAAAGGCGCGGAGTTTACGGTGCGGTATTTTCGCTAAATCCGCTATATAAGTGTCTTTTTGTAAAAATTCACGTCGGATAGGCTTGTTGGGCTTACGCAGCCGAACCATCGAGTAACTCGAGGAATTCGGCCTCATCCATGGTCGGGATGCCGAGCTTGGCGGCTTTGTCGGTTTTGCTTTTGCCTGGCTTGGCGCCGAGGATGAGTGCGGTTGTACTTTTCGTGACGCCTTTAGTCACGGTGGCGCCCAGCTCACGGAGTTTATCTTCGGCCTCCTCACGCCCCATGCTATCAAGTGTACCGCTCACGATATAACTTTTGCCAAACAGTGGCAAAGTCGTTTTGTCGACATGAATTGGGCTCACACCAAGTTCACGCATTTCCTGCAACATTTTGACATTTTCTTCGTCTGCAAACCAAGCTAAAATTGACTCGGCCACTACTTTGCCAACATCGGGCAAGGCCATCAAATCTTCTTCGGTCGCTTGCTCAAGGTGCTCAAGACTGCCAAAACCGTCAGCCAACGTCGTAGCGGTCTGCGCACCGACGTGACGAATGCCAAGCGCCGTGATAAATTTATTTAATTGAGGACGCTTGGAATTTTTGATCGCCTCGACCAACTTTTTGGCCGAAAGATAACCGAAACGCTCGAGCTTCATGAGATGGACTTGTTTCAAACGATATAAATCGGGCAGGCTTTTGACCAGATTAGCGTCAACCAAAGCTTCGACGTTTTTCTCGCCCAAACCCTCAATGTTAAGGGCGGGTTTCGAGGCGTAATATTCGATGCTGCGTTTCAGGACGAGATCGGCGTTTTCGCCTTTGACGCGATAGACGGCTTCGCCGGCTGGGCGCTCAAAAGTTAATTCTGGATATTGATTTTTGAGCGCCCAGCCATAGTCGAAGGGCACCTCTTCGCCGGTCCGAAGCTCGGTTAAGACGCGTTTGATTTGGGGAATAATGTCGCCCGCCTTGTAGACGATGACTGTGTCGCCGACGCGAACATCTAGCCGAGCGATCTCGTCCGCATTATGTAGGCTGGCGTGGCGCACCGTACTACCAGCCACCACGATGGGATCAAAAATCGCAATCGGCGTAGCGGCGCCGGTGCGACCGATACTAATCACAATATCTTTCACACGCGCGGTTTTCTCCTCCGCTGGGAATTTGAAAGCCACGGCGCCGCGCGGGGTCTTGCCTACGATGCCAAGATCCTGATAAATCTGCCGGTTATTAACCTTAATTACCATACCATCGGTATTAAACGGTAAGGTCTGACGATACTGCTCAAGATGCTTGATTTCACCAAAAACACTCTCTGGGGCTGCTTGAAAATTGTCAGATTGCGCCAATTCTGCCGATTTTTTCACTTTCTTGGCACTTTCCTCTTGACTTTTTTTATCATCTGTGCTATAATGGGGGGATAGGGTGCTTTCAGCGGCTTCTTTTTCACTTCTTTCGAGCCACGTGAAGACCTTTTCTTCCCCGCTAGTGCGAAAGCCTAGTTCGCGGAGTTTCTGATAGGCGGCGCTGTGAGTTGCGAGATTCGGCTCGACTAGGTCGTAGGCCATGAATTTCAGCTTGCGGCTGGCAGCAATCTTCGGGTCGAGTTGACGAATACTGCCGGCGGCGAGGTTGCGTGGGTTGGCATAAGGTTTATAGCCGGCTTTTTGCTGCTTAGCGTTCAGGGCGTCAAAATCTTTTTTGAAAATGACGATTTCGCCGCGCACTTCAACATGACCTTTTTCGGGAATGCTGAGCGGTACGTTCTCAATAGTGCGCACGTTCATGGTGACATTTTCGCCGACTAGACCATCGCCGCGCGTGACGGCAAGTTGCAACAGTCCGTCGTCATAATGCAACGAACAAGCCAGCCCATCCATCTTGATGTCGGTAAAATACTCTTCGATGCGGCCGCCCGGGATCAACTTTTCAACTCCCTGCGCCCAGCCGCGCACTTCATCCTCCGAAAATACATCGGCGAGCGAAATCATACGGCTTTGATGGGTGATTTTCTCAAACTTATCGAGCGGCTTACCGGCCACGCGCTGGGTAGGCGAATCGGGCGTGATGAGCTCAGGATACTTTTTCTCCAGCTCCGAAAGCTCATGCTTGAGCGAGTCGGCCGCCGCTTCGGACATGGTTGACTCATCGAGCACATGATAGTGGTAGCGATAATCGTTAATCAGGTCGCGCAGCTTAGCGATGCGGAGTTTCGCCGCTTCATAAGCGGCACCAGTACTGTCGGCACTGCCAACATTTGCAACATCTTTGGCTTGATGTTTCGGCTTCGGTTCTGGTTTTTGACTCATTTTTTGGCTCCTTTTTTGGTCTGGTTGGCACGTTTAGTCCGCTTAGAATGATCGACCGGCTCTGGCGCTTGATAACCGAGCAGCCAACGGTAATATTGGTAGAGATAAGCGGTGGCGTAAATAAAGACAAAGCAGGTCGAGAGCACCAGGAAGAACGGCACAATCGGCACACCAACGATAAAATCCCAGACACTCTTCAACCAGAGATCAAGCAGAATAACTGGCAACATAATAATCACATAGACCAGTGCCACCACGATCAGCAGATAAATCACGCGGAGAATGAATTTCAGGCGCCGCTCCGCCATTAAGTCCGAAGCCGCGAACAGGGCGCGCATTGGATACATGCCCGGAGTAGTGACGGCGATCAGGGCTATGAGTGAACTCGAGAGCAGATAACCGCTAAGCAGTAACATCAAGACCGCAAAGATGAAGAAAAGCAATGCGTAGAACGGGGTAGTGAGAAAATCCGTTTCCACGGCGGCCGAGTAGGCGATGGTGAGCAGCATCAGCGGGATAGCCTGGATGAAAATGATGATGAAAATTATTAAAGTCGAAATCAGCGGGGTTAAAGCGTTATAGAGACCGTCGCGCAACTTGGGGTGGTCGCCGGCGAAAAAGTGACGGAGTAGATAGAGCGTGACGAGCCACATAATCAAGAATAGGATGACCATGAAGGCATTCTGCGCTTCACCCTTACCAGTGTCGAAGCCACCCGTGGTAATAGTAGAGATGAGCAGCAAGCCGGCCTTGGCAAGGTTGTTTAGCTGACCATTGGTGAGGCTGGCACTAGTTTCGTCGATGGAATTTTGTACATCGGTGTAAATTTCTTCGCTCAGTAGTCCCACAGCCACCACATAAGCCAGTGTCATGAGCAAAATAAAGGGCAAAAATACTCGCCAGTGGCGAAAAATGGTCTTAAAAGTAGTCATGGCGTGGCTGAGTAGACCTGGGGTCTCAAGCGGGCGGCGGTAATCTTCGCGGTAGGAGCGACGGAAAGAGCGGTGGAGATGGATATGCCGAGCCCGAAAGGCACGAATTTGCTGAATCCTAGCGATAATTTTGCCGCCAATTTTGGAGTTTTTGAAACGGCTTTTGGCTTTAGAGGCCATTTTCCGCCATTTAGAGCGTTTTTTGGGCGTTTTTGCAACTTTCGGCGCTACGGATTTTCCCTGCCCTGCTTGAGGATCTAGGCGTGTCTTAGAACTGATTTTTGCCATGTTCGAGCCTTTCAATGCGTTTTTCAATGGGCGGATGAGTACTAAAAAGGTTATTGATGACACCTTTTTTGAGCGGGTTATTGATAAAAAGCGCTTCGGTGGCAGAATTTTGGTGTTTCATGGGGCGGGCATGGGTGTCGAGCTTTTTGAGGGCGGAGATCATGCCCTCAGGATAGCGGGTCAAATGGGCGGCCGAGGCATCGGCGAGATATTCACGTTCACGCGAAACGGCGAGCTGGGCTAGCGACGCGGCGAGCGGAGCGAGCAGCGAAACCAAGATAACCGCAATGAGACCGATTGGGCTATTATCTTCGTCGTCGCCGTGGCTAGCATAGAACATCATGCGTACACCGAGGTCGGAAATATAGCCAATAATACAAACCAGCCCAAAGGTGATCATCGAGACCCGAATGTCGTAGTTTTTGACGTGCGACATTTCGTGCGCCATGACCGCCGTGAGTTCTTTGTTATCCATAATGTCGAGCAGACCAGTCGTAGCAGCGACGATGGCGTGGTTCGGGTCGCGACCAGTAGCGAAGGCATTAGGCGCGGGGTCGTCGATAATGTAAACTTTCGGCATTGGCAATCCAGCGGTGATGGCCAAATTCTCCACGGTATTATAGAGACGCGGATTGTCGCGCTTCTGGATTTCCTTTGCTCCAGTCATCGCGACCGCGAGCGAGGCGGAGAGAAAATACTGTACCACGGCGTAAATTGTTGCTACGCCGACCACCCAGACCGTAATCATATAATCATCGAAGGCGTAAGCAAAAAGCCAACCAATCAGTGCAATCACGACGATGAACCCGAGCATAATCAGCACGGTGTTGCGTTTGTTGGCGGCGATCTGCTTATACATGTTTACCTCCGGTGAACGGGATTAGTCGAACTTGACTTCGGGCGCTTTCTCGATCTTGGCTTTTTCCTCGTCGGAAACTTCGAAATAATCGTAATCTTTGAAGTGCAAGAATAGATTATTGATCAAATTGGTGGGGAAAAGCTTGACTTTGGTGTTGAATTCTTTCGCCCCGGCATTATAGAAACGGCGGGCGGCTTGGATCTTATCCTCGACGTCTTGGAGCTGAGTTTGGAGCTGTTGGAAGTTGGTATTAGCCTTGAGCTCAGGATATGACTCAGCGATCGCCATGACTTTCGAAAGCGCGTGGGTCATCTGATCTTCAGCCTTCGAAGCCGACTTGACGTTGGTTGCACCCATCGCAGCCGAGCGGGCAGCAGCGAGATGCTCAAAAGCTTCACTCTCGTGTTTAGCGTAAGCCTTGACGGTCGAGACAACGTTCGGGATGAGGTCGGCGCGATATTTGAGCTGTACTGTGATGTCAGCCCAAGCTTCTTTCACACGCTCGTTGAGGCGCACTAGGCTGTTGTGCGAGCCCCAAATCAAGAGGATGATGATCAAGACCACACATAAAATAATAATCAAAGGTATCATATTTTCTCCTAATTATATATCTAGTATAGCGGTTTGGCGGGGTTTTGGCTAGGGTGATTCTGGGATTTCAGTGAGGTGTGAGCGGACTGGTCAAAATGCAGACGCTGATGCTCAAAACGCTATAAAATCCCCACGCCAGATGAACGTGGGGAAATGACTTTGGCGATAGCTAATGCTAGTGCATCATAGCGTTGAACATGCTAGCCATCAAGCCGCTGAAGGCGGCAATGACAAAGAAGACCAGCCAGATAATCCAGAGGCAGAACTGCGAGCGGGCAAAGTTCTTCAAGTTGTGATTCTGGGCTGTGAGAGCGAAAATAATGACGAAAATCCAGCCGAGAACGGGGATCGAGAAGAGAATTTCGTAGAGGAAATAACCCCACATCGAAATAGGTTCGTAGCCGTCGGGGATTTTTGGTGATTTTTGATTTGCCATGGCAAATAACTCCTTTTAGATTATTTAATATAAGCATAAGTGAATTTGACAAAATAATCAAGATTTTCCCGGATAGAACTTTTGACTGGGGTGAATATGGTATAATGGTGAGTAATAGACGGGATAGTAAAATGGAAAATGATCAAAATCAAGAGAATAAGACGGTCAAAGTGAGCGAAGTAGTCAACAAAATGACTGGACCAAACACTGAGGATTCAGTGGGTTTACCTTCCCATAGTAGCATACTTGAAGAGATTTGTCAAGAGGAAAATGTCAAAATTCGTTGGCTATCGAATAACTGGGTGGCAATGCTTGAGAAAAATGGCGAAAAACGCTACGTGGCGGGCTATAAATTTGGGCTAGACTCGCACGCCGTGGGGGAGATTTTGGATGACAAATTCTCGCTTTATGAGGTATTACGCGAACATGGTCTACCGGTGATTCCGCATCGTTTGCTATATGCGGAGAATTGTCGGGAAAAATTTGCCGCAGAGAAAAAATCACGCGCATATATCATGGAATTTATTCAGGAATATTCTCTGCCGATTGTAATCAAGCCAAATGATGGCACGGGCGGCAAGGGAGTTTATCGGATTGAACAGATTGCGGAACTGGACGCAGCGCTAGAAAAAGTGTTTGAACGGAGTTTTTCTGCCAGTATGTGTCCATTCTGTCAACTGCGAACGGAGTATCGGGTGGTTTGGTTGAAGGGTGAGCCGCGGCTGGTTTATAGCAAGCATCCGCAACCGTCAGCGGACGGGAAAAATTGGAAGTTTAACCTGAAACAGGGGGCGCGAGCGGAAAAAGTGCCGGAAGGAGCGCTAAAAGAACGCCTAGCCCGGCTGGCGCGACGGGCTGCGGCGACAGTAGATTTGCAGTTTGGCAGTATTGATATTGCGGAGCTGGAAACTGGCGAGTTGGTGATCATGGAACTGAACAGCGGCGTAATGATTAAGCGCTACCTCAAGCAACACCCGGAGGATTATGATCTGGTGAAGGGGATCTATGCTGATGCGGTGCGGGAGATGTTTCGAAAATAGGGCGGCGGCCAAGATTCTGAGGGCGGTTTTGTTTGGTCGTGGGAGCGAGATGTGATAGAATGGGAGCATGGCACTGTGGCGGAGTGGTGACGCAGCGGTCTGCAAAACCGCGTACACCGG
>CAZVPV010000015.1:0-24427 GCA_964629195.1 uncultured Candidatus Saccharibacteria bacterium
GCTCCTAAGCCTTGGAACCTAGTTCGTTAGAACTAGGGGTTATATGAATATAACCGATTTTTACTTCCATAAGCCTTGAAGGAACCTTACGGTTCCTTGATAAGGTGTTCCGCTTTTTGGGCCTCATCCTTATCAAGCTTATGATTCCATTGTAGCACACATACTCAAAAATGTCAATATGTTTTTCATATTTTCCATGAAAAACATATTGCTACTGCTTGTATCACCGAAAAAGTAAACTTTTTCGTCTAGATACTGCGCGTAGTTCAATACCTTTTATGCTTATTTTACAAAAAAGCCAGAAAAATCTCTAAAATAACAGAAGTCAAACCTAGCAAAACCCACCAATTTCAACACATTTCACTAAGGCTATCAAAACCTATCCAGCCCGCAAATCACAACACACCCCCAAAAGTCACCCCTTCCCATTCCCCACCTCTAGCAAAAACATCTTCACCAGCGTCCACGGCTCTAGATAAGCATTCGCCTCCCCCTTCATCTGCATATCCAGCTCCGCCAGCATCTTCACCACTCGCCGCTCCCTGCTTCCCTGTTTCGCCTCAAATTTCTTCAGCGCCTGTGTCACCATCAGCCCCAAAAACATATACGGGTCCTGCTCCAGCTCAATTTCCTCCACCATCCGCACCGCAGCCTCGCCGTCATCCCTAAGCGCCGTATCAAAAATCCCGAACACCTGCCGCATCTCTGGCTTCTGCGCCAGATTAAACTCGCGAATCTCCACCCCCGCCTCTTTCAGCCGCTTATACCCCGCCGACCGCTTATCAATCTTCGTCTCCCAGATAATCACCTCGTGCTCTGTCTCGAGATAATCCACAATTTTCTCCCAAACCGCCCCGTTTTCACCGAGGTCTTTCAACAAAATCTGCCTTTTCTCGCCAAAACCGCCCCCAGAGCCTCCTCCAAACAGCGAAGTCCCCTGAAAAATACTCGGCAAATCCGCCGGCGTCAGGCTCTCCCCCTCAAAAACCTCGTAATCGCCCCCTAACTCGCTCTCTACGGCCTTCGCCGCCCGCACCCGATCATCACCCACAAAAACTTTTACCATAAGCTTATTCAGCCTCTCCGCACGTCTCAGAGCGTATTATTGACATGTATACCATCAAAAATCTATTCATTCATCTGTCCTGCCTGCTTATGTCTATCTGATGGTTCTTTTCGAGAGGATCCGGAGTTACGACGAGGAAGAGCGGCTCGACCCTGCGACGGCAGGCGTCGAGAACGCGCCTCGAAAAAAGAATTATCAGATAGACGTTGGCAGCACGGACATATATGCGTCCCCCTCCCCGCTACCTTCATCTTTACAATCTCCGCCCCACACCTCGGACACGGCTTTCCTTCTCGCCGAAACACCTGCGCAAACTGCTCCAAATAGTTCCCTGTCGTCCCATCCGGCTTGATATAAGTCGCCATCGTCGAGCCACCCGAGTCAATCGACGCCTGCATCGTCTGCCGCGCCCCTTCCAGCACTTTTTCGACTTCCTCAAAGCTCAATTCCCCCGCTCGCCGCTCCGGATGCACACTTGCATAAAAAAGTGATTCATCCGCATAAATATTCCCCAACCCCGCGATCACTTTTTGGTCCAAAAGCACTGCCTTGATCAACGCATTTTTATGCCGCTGACATTTTTTATACAGCTCCTCCGGCTCCATTTCCCAAGGTTCTTTCCCCAGACTCGCAATAAATTTATCCTTTTCCACCTCATCCGTCGCCAAAATTTTCACAAACCCAAATTTTCTTTGATCATTGAAAAATAATTTACCCTCAGAAAACTCAAAAATTACTCGCGTCTGCACATTCGGCAACTCATCCGTAAAATTCTTACTCGGATGCCCCGCCGCAAAATTCTTTTCGCCCCGCCATATCAGCTGTCCCGTCATCCGTAAATGTATTAGCATGGTCACCCCATTATCCAGGTCAATCAACAGCGCCTTCCCCCGTCTCCTGAGGTCAACCACCATCGCCCCCTCTGCCGCCTGTGCCATCTCCGCCCCACCCACGAAACTCTTCTCACACTTCACCCTAATCCGAACAATTTTTTTGTTCAAAATAAAATCCCCCAGCCCCCGCCGCACTGTCTCTACCTCTGGTAACTCTGGCATAATACCCCTATTATAGCACACCCCAGCACTCCTTCCCGAATCGTGCTATAATTATCTTATGAAAAAATCTACGCTCGTCACCCTAATCATCACTCTTATCGCTGTCACCGTCATCTGCACCGGCAGTATCTTTCTTTTCCTGCATAATAACAATCTTCCTCGGGAAGCTTTAGCACCCGAGGAAGCCAGGGATGAAGTCCCTGGCGCCGCCAAACCTTACAATTTCGACTATTCTTGGATCGAAAAAGGCCCCTACATCGCCCATGCACTCGGTGGCGTTGAGGGTTCGAATTACTCTAACTCCTACGAGGCCTTCGTCTCAAATTATCAAGCCGGCCAACGTCTCTTCGAGGCTGATTTTTCTCTCACCGACGACGGCGACGTTGTGCTCATGCATACCGATCACGAATGGAAGACCCGCCTCCAATCCTCCAGCAATCTTCCCTTCACCACTACTAATTTCCTCTCTTCCCTCTACGACGGAAAGTTCCACACTCTAGATTACCGCAAACTCATCGATCTTATGCTTGAATACCCCGACATTTATGTCATCACCGACTCCAAATACACCGACCAACCAAATGTCAAAAAAGAATTTACCCAAATTATCGACTACGCTGAGTCCCGCGACGCCTCCGTCCTCGACCGCTTTGTCATCCAGATCTATCACCCCGAAATGCTCGACTGGGTCATGACACTCCACCCCTGGCACTCCGTCATCTACACTCTCTACCAAGACCCCAACTGGACCGTCGAAAACGTCCGCGATTTTGCCCTCGAATCCGGCGTCAAAGTCATCACCACCGGTTGCGATTGGATCGACAACCACACTGCCGACACCTGGCACGCCGCCGGCCTCACCATCGCCGCCTTCACCGTCAACGATCTCAACAAAATCCAATCCCTCACCCAAGATTACGACGTCAAGCTTTTCTACACCGACTATCTCCTCCCCTACACTTACCACTACGCCACCAGCGAATAATTAGCATCACCAACAATCTCAGCCAAATCAAAACATCTCCGAATCTCCTATATATCTAACTCGTGGCGGGTATATGTATGTAGCAAACGGAGCCTTGAGAGCGGCGAGCGAGCATGGTAATTATGGGGCATCGACGGCTTTTTATGATGATAGTTTAGCGTTTCATGCTGCTTTGACTGATGCGGGGCTATACATAAGTAATGCCAACCCGCGTTGGTTCGGCTTTACGGTCCAAAGCTGTGCCTCTAGTTTTATTGCAAAAGTTCAGATGACATCCAATGCAAGCCAGCTTACAAAAGATCATATTCATTATGCATGTGCTTGAGTTTCTAATCTGGAATATGCTAGTCTAAAACTTAGAACCGCCAAAAGCGTTAGTTTTGGCACAGTATGTAAACAACAAACATTTGCATATTAACATGTAGGAGAAAGGAGGGATTATGAGATGAGTATTTCTTTAAACATTCTGATGTTTAGAATAAAAATTACCCTCACTCTGAAACATAAGCGAAGATAATCTTATCCATTTTCTTATTCTAATCTTACTGTAGAGTTGGTGGGGTGTCAAGCTTTTGGCGGTTCGAAAATGGCCAAGTCTTAAAATCAGGATCCCCTTGCTTGGACCGTCAAGCCAAACCACCAAGCGCCGTCGCTCGACAGACCAACACGAATGCCATCAAAATAAAGATGGTATGCATAGAGCGAGGACGAAAAAGCAAGCAAAGACCAATAATCGCTATATAGCCCCACAAGCCTCAAAGCACCAGTCTCAAGAAACATATACCCGCCACGAGTTAAATATATAGAAGATTAGTAGATGTTTAGTTTTCTAATTCGTGTTTTAACGCTGAAGACTTACTGCAATACAGAACTATACCTAGTTTTGCTTGTGTTTTTAACTTTGGTTTTCTTCGTTTTGCTTTTGGTGCTGGACCGTTCCGTAGCGCCACGAGCGAGGGAGAGAAGGCTTCCGCCCGTAACGACGGGACGGAAGAACTCCGTGTCCAGCACAAAAGACAAAACGGAAAACCAAATTAAATACCTGCAATCAAAACCATGGTATAGTCTGTATTATAGCAATTCTTTAGCACAAAACCCTAACCAGAAACCTACACCAACCCCCAATTCTTCCCGCTCTTCACATCCACCGCCAGCTTCACCGGCAACTCCGGCGCCACCGCCTCCATCTCTTGTTTCAAGATCTTCCCCACTTCCTCTGCATCCGCTTCCACACATTCCACCATCAACGAATCATGCACCTGCATCACCATTTTTGCCCGCTCGCCAAACTGTCGCTCAAGAATCTCCTCCACCCGAATCATCGCCCGTTTCATCAAATCCGCCTCTGTTCCTTGAATCGGCATATTCTGCGCCGCCCGTTCTGCCCCTGTCCGAACAATAAAATTACTCGACTTCACGTCCGGCGTCGGTCGCCTGCGCCCAAACATCGTCTCAACATAACCATCTCCTCTCGCCCCCACCAAAACCGCATCCAAATATTCCCGGATCGGTTTTCGCACCTCAAAATACCGCTCAATGAACTCTTTCGCCTCTTGATAACTCATGTCCGCCGCCTGCGCCAGACCCCGCGCACTCATCCCATAAAGAATCCCGAAATTGATCACCTTCGCCGCCCGCCGTTGCGCTTTCGTCACCTCTTCCATAGGTACTCCAAACGCTTCACTCGCCGTCTTCGTATGGATGTCAATATCCTCATTAAAATCTTTGATCAGCGCTTCATCATTCGCTAATGCCGCCGCTAGTCTCAGCTCAAACTGCGAATAATCCGCACTCACCAAGACCTTCCCTTCTGGCGCAATGAAACCCGTCCGAATTCGTTTCCCCACCTCTGAACGCACCGGAATATTCTGCAAATTTGGATTCGTCGACGACAGCCGCCCCGTCGCTGTCACATTCTGGTTAAACGTCGTGTGAATCCGCCCATCTTTATCCGCCAGTTCCGGCAGTGGTGTAATATAAGTCGATAATAGTTTCGCCGCCTCGCGATATTCTTTGATCAAACCAATGATTTCGTGCTGCCCTTCCAACTTATCCAATTCTTTCGCCCCCGTCGAATACCCTCGCGCCGTCTTCTTAATCCCCTTCGTCGGCAAGAGTAATTTCTCGAACAGCACTTCTGACAGTTGATAAGGCGAATTCAGGTTAAATTCCATCCCCGCCAGCCGCCAAATCTCCTGTTCAACTTTTTTAACCTCAAACGTAAACTCTTCCCTTAGTTTCGTGAAATAACCCCTGTCGATTAGCATCCCCCGTTTCTCCATCAGAAACAATACCGGGATCAGCGGCAGATCAAACTGAGTAAAAATCTTGTACAACTCCGGCCGCTCCGCAAACTCCGCCTTCTGTCGTTCATACTCCGCCCCCTCTTCACCATAATCCACTCCTCGTTCCAATGGATTCAGCAAAAATCTCCCCTGTCCCAGGTCCCAAAACTTCGCCCCCTCGAGAATTCTCCGCTCCACCGCCTCATCTTTGTGCATCAATTCCTTCACATTCCAGCTCACCAGCACCCCATCATCCATCTCTCGCGCAATTTCCAGCGTCGGTTGCATCGGCTGCGCCGAGTTACTAGCGCGCACTCCCTTTCGCGCCGTCTTCTTCCCTGTCACATTTCGCTTCTCCCCCGCACCAACCTCATCATTATCGTCGGCACTCACCCCACTCTTCGCCCCCGTCGCACGCCTTCTCTTCGCCTGCACCGTCTCCTTCACTCCCTCATGCGCCTCATCCTGTATAAACTTCCGCACCAGCGACCGAAATTCCAGCTTCTTCAGCGCCGCCACAATCCGTTCTTGATCCACCACCAAATCCGGCAATTCATCCAACTCCACCGGTGCATCCGTCATAATCCGCGCCAACGTCTTCGACATCTCCGCACTTTCCTTCCCCGCCTCAAGCTTCCTCCGCACCACCGGCGGCTCAATCTCCTCAAGATGCGCATAAATCCCCTCCAGATCTCCATATTCTCCCAGCAGCCTCGCCGCCGTCTTCTCCCCCACCCCAGGCACCCCCGGAATATTATCCGAAGCGTCCCCCTTCAGCGCCTTCAGGTCAAGAAACTGCGCCTTTTTGATCCCATATTTCTCCTCCACCGCCGCAATATCCATCTCTTCCAGCTCCGAAAACCCTTTCAAAACCCGATACATATGCGTATTCTCATCCACGATCTGCAACATATCAAGGTCCGACGACACAATAAACGTCTCCCAGTCACCCTCCTCATCCGCCTGTCTTGCCAAAGTTCCAATAATATCATCTGCCTCATAATCATCACACTCCACAAACCCCCACCCCAGCGCCCGCACCAACTCCTCTAAATACGGAATCTGCGCATAAAAATCCGCCTCCGGCTTCTTCCGCCCCGCTTTATACTCCGCATAAATCTCTTTTCGTTTCGCCGTCGAGCTCTTCGAATCCCACGCCACCACTACTTTCGTCGGATCTAGTCGCCGCACAATTTCCATCGCAATCGCTGCAAACCCATACACACCCCCAGTCGGCACCCCTTCGCTCGTACTAAGCGCCCCCATCGCATAATATCCCCGATAAAACACCGATTTTCCATCAATAATCACTAGTCTTTTCATTTTTCCTTCTCCATGTTATTGCTCGCCATCTTTTTCCTTCCTGTCAATCTCGGCCTTTCATCGCTTCCATACCTCCAATTATATCATCATATCTCCAAAAAAATTAAAACCCCAATCACCAAAGATTGAAGTTCTAACCATATTCAAGATGAGATATCCGCAGATAGGTGATAACCTAAGGAGGGGTTGGCTAGGCCTACCTGCGTATATCCCACCTCAAAACAATACTTTCTTCAAGTTTAATCGACGCCTTATTCCGTACTCTGCATCAATCAAACTTATACTTCCATTGTAGCACACATAGTCAAAAATGTCAATACTTTTTATGCTTAATTTGCATTTTTTGCGAAAATTCGGCAAAATAACAGAGGTAGACCTAACCCAAAAATGTTGTAAAAAATACTGTTTTAATAGTTGTTTTTATATAAAATCATGCCAAAACACTAGTCCACCACCATACCAAAAAATATAACCCACTGAAACACTATTAAACCTTTTTGTCGCTAAAACCCCGGCCAAATCAAAACATCTCCGAATCTCCTATATATCTAACTCGTGGCGGGAAAATGGATCTAGCATACGGCTCACTAAGAGGAGCAGGCACCAATGGCAACTACTGGTCAGCCATCGCCTATATAGAATCACCCTATGCGTATAACCTTGATTTTAGTAGGGTCAATGTCACCTCATCAGATGCCGATAGCCGTCTATATGGCTTTACGGTTGGAGCTGTTTTTGATATTTTAAAGCTTACCAAACTAAAGATATTGATAATTTTATGAAGAAGAAACGGATTCCAACTTGTTCCCTGGGAACAAGTTGAGGCGGGACCGCAAAGCCATACCAACGATAGTCAATATCTGACGGGCTAATGTTAACAGTATTGAAATTGAGATAATATGTATAAATCTCGGACGGATAAGCAGCAGAAATCCAGTAGAGACCACCGATGCCCGCGTGTCTCGTAGAACCAGTAGTTATATTAATATCTCCGCCACGAGTTAGATATATAGGAGATTAGTAGATGTTTACATTTCTTCTGAGCGACTTTAGACAGAAAGTGACGATAGTCGCGAGGTTAGATAATAAAAGATTTTGAGGTGTTTATAATTCTCCTAAAAACAAAGGATTTCGCCACAATCCTAATCGAGACCAAAACCATTCCAACCAGTGTTATAATATACCTTATGAACAAACCTTCCAATCTTAAGCTAATCGCCATCGTCGGCATGAGCGGCGCTGGCAAATCCATTGCTGTCGACTATCTCACCCGCCAAGGTTTCCCCAAGGTCCACCTCGGCAACATGATTTATCAAGAAATGGCCAAACGTGGCATCGAACGCACCCCTGACGGCAAAAGCGAAAAAGCCTTTCGCGAAATGATCCGCGCGACCGAAGGTCAAGATTGGGTTGCTCGCCAAGCTATCGCCGAAACTAAAGACCTCATCGCTGCCGGTCAAAAGCAAATCGTCATCGACGGCATCTATTCTTGGACCGAATATCGCGCCTTCCAGCATGAATTCCCCGGCGCTTTGACCGTTATCGCCATCGTCGCCCCGAAAGCCCTCCGCTATGAACGCGTCGCCAAACGTCCCGAGCGCCCCTTTGACGCTAACGCCATCCGCGAACGCGACTACGGCGAAATCGAAAAAATGGAAAAAGGCGGCCCCATCGCCATCGCCGATCATTACATCATCAACGACAAAAGCGTCGCCGACCTCGAAAATCAGCTCGACGCCATCCTCGCTACCATCTAACCAACATCTTTCTATCAAAAAACATATCCTAATTCTCTATATATCTAACTCGTGGCGGGATGATATATATGTCACTAGGTTCCTTAAGAAATGCTGGCTTTGCTGGCTATTATTGGGCGTCGTCAGCTGATTCACTCGAAACTTACGCCTACTATCTCCATTTCCATAATATTGACATCCGCCCGTCAAACAGCAACAACCGTTGGTACGGCTTTCGGTCCGTCAAGCCAAACCACCGGTCATAAGTATCTGATGGATGAATATCTATATTGAAGAAATTGAAGTTATATGTATCAGTTCTAGATAAAAAAGACGTAATAGCCCATAAAAAGCCGTCAATACCCGCAACTCTCATAGCGCCAGTAGTTATATCGACAAGCCCGCCACGAGTTAGATATATAGAAAGATTCGTAGATATTTGATATTCTTATTGAAAAATCGACAATCTCCTGACCGTAAAGCCACCCCAACGTCCATATTGGTCTGACACATTAGCGCTAATCGTCCCAAAATCAAAACTACTAGCGCAATTCGAGACATCACACGCCACCTTCGTCCAAAAATAGCCCGATACTCCAACATATCGTAAAGCACCAGTACTTTCATTAGTCATCCCGCCACGAGTTAGATATATAGAAAGATTAGTAGATGTTTAGTTCAGTTTTATGATTCGGGTTTGTGCCTTAAATATAGTTTTTAACTACAGAGTTTACTATACTGAAAAAATATCTTTAGCATAAACCCCTAACCGGAAACCACCTTCATCTCCACCCCTTTCCTCACCTCCACCCGCAAAACCCCCTCCAGTCTCTGATATTCCCCTTCCGCGTGAATCTCTACATTACTCGGCTGCGCAAAAACCACCTCATCACCAGTCGTCTCCGCCACCGGCACACCCTTCCCTGCGCTCCGAAGCCCAAACTTCACCATCCGCCAAAACTTGCTAAGCCCAAACACTCCGCTTCCAAACGTTTCTTTCTGTTCGTACCAATTACTACCCTTCATCATTTTTGCTACCGTCGGCCCATTTATTGCCATATAATCCGTCGCCCGTCCAGTGAACTTTTCTCCGTTCACCATAATTCCTACTGGCAAAAACTCTTTCTTTCGATTTCTCAAGTACCATTTCGCTAGTATCCCAAGCGAAAAAAACATCCTTTTCTTACCAGTTTTAAGCTTTTTACGCACTTTTGGCTCGTCGAACACCCTCGTCGACTCTGCAAACAGCCCCATCGTCATATAGCACGGCGCATATCGCCAATGTTCACCATTCACCCGCACATCCAGCGGATAAATCGTCTTCACCTTTCTTTCCTCAAACTTCCGAATAATTCCCTTTACACCCTCTTCGCGCTTCGTGCCCAGCATGCTTGCCATATCGTTAAAATTTCCATAACCCAGCACCCCCAGCGTCGCCTTTTTACCCGACAAAATCACCCCATTCGCCGTCATCGCCGCCGTCCCATCTCCCCCCGCCGCGATCACTAAATCTCCATCATTGATTATCTTTGCCAATTTCTTCGCATTGTGGTCCAAATCTTGCTCCGACACCGCATACTTCCCCACCATCCAGCCCGACAACCCTCGTACCGCATCCAAAACCTCCGTCTGAATCGCCGCCTGTTTCGACGACCGCGGATTATACACAAGCACCAGCCTTTTCACAAAACTCTCCGCCCCTACAAACCCAAACTCGTGAAGTTCGGAATCAACCAGTTCAACACGGAGAACATCACCGCCCAAGCTACCACGCCAATCGCCACCTCAAACAATCGCATTTTCGCCCGCGCTACTTGTTGCTCATTATCACGCGCCGTCAGGTACAATATACCGGCCCAAATCACGCCCACCACCGCCGCTGCACCGAGGCCATAAACCAAGATCGACAGAATCAGCTTCAACAGCCCATCAATATCTAAATCTGAACTCAAAATGTTCGTCTCGACTTGGTGTTCCGCCGCCATAATTTTTACGATGAGCCAGTCTTTCATCATTTTCCTCCACTATCTCAAATATTCGTGCAACTTTTTCGTCTCTTTGTGTTTACGCAGCTTTGCCAATGCTTTCGCTTCAATCTGCCGAATCCGCTCGCGCGTCACCGAAAACTCATTCCCCACTTCTTCCAGCGTATGCGGTCGCCCACCACCAATTCCGAAGCGTAGCTTGATAATTTTCTGCTCGCGTTCCGACAAAGTTGTCAAAATCTCCGCAATCTGCTCTTTCAGGATCTGGTTCGCTGTCGCATCCTCCGGCGAATCTCGCTCCGAATCTTCCACGAAATCCCCCAGCACCGACTCCTCGTCATCACCATCGCGCCCCACGCTTGCGTCCAACGACGCAATATCCTGCTTAATTCGCATCACATATTCAATTTTGTCAACTTCCATCCCCATCGCTTCCGCAATTTCTTCATTTGTTGGCTCACGATTTAGCTCTTGTGTCAAACGCCGCGTCGTCCGGAGGACTTTGTTAATCGTCTCTACCATGTGCACCGGAATCCGAATCGTCCGTGCCTGATCCGCAATCGCTCGCGTGATCGCCTGTCGAATCCACCATGTCGCATAGGTCGAAAACTTAAATCCCTTGCTCGGATCAAACTTCTCCACTGCTCTCAGCAAACCAGTATTCCCCTCCTGAATCAAGTCCAAGAAGTCCAAACCACGCCCCCCATAACGCTTCGCGATCGACACCACGAGACGCATGTTTGCCTCGGCCATCTTATCCTTTGCCTTCTTGTCCCCCGCCACAATCCGTTCGGCCAGCTCTGCCTCTTCTTCCTGCGTCAACAGCGGGATCTTCCCAATCTCCCGCAGATACATCCGCACTGAATCGTCCGCAAAAGCGTCCACATTATCCGCCGTGATTGCCAGCTCTTCATCCGACAGCTCCTCCTCTTCCGAGAGATCATCCGCCGCCGGCTCCCCCATTTCTAGCATCACATTTTTGCTCTTTAAAATTTCTTCATCATTTTCCATTACATATCAATATACTAGATTTTCCCAGCTTTTTCAAGTCAAACCCACCGAAAACCCACAAATCCATCAAAGATCATAAAACCCTAAAACCCATAGAAAAACTGGCCACTTTCGCAGCCAGCTTCCTAAAATTCACCCCCTTCCAACTAGATTCGCAAAAACAGATCAAAAACCTTAGCCTAAACCTTAGCCTAAACCCTAGTCCATCACCGCAGTCATCTCTGATGTTTCTTCCGGCGTATAGCTCAGAATCTTCGCAATCCGCAGTGGCCAGGCATCCCGCTCAGAATCCAGAAACACCTCTCTGTGCTTCCAGACGTCCTCCGAGAGCCGCTTCCGACCACACTTCTTCAGCTGCGCATCCAGGGTTGCGATATGCTCTATCAGAAACTGTACATACCTCGCCTTATCCTCGGCGAACACGCAACCTGCTTGCGCACCAAAAGTCTGACCCTTGCGCTTCTTCGGTCGCACAGCCTCCGGCTTATCCAACGCCAACAGCATCGCCCGAAAGCCCAGATAGATATAGCTTTCATCAATCCCGCTGCCACACAGCAATCGGAAATGCTCATCCTGCACCCACTTCTGCTCCGCCGGAGCCAAAATCGAATACATCTTCCGAACAAACTTCTGCTCGCCCTCCCGAGCAGCCTCGATCTTCGCCTGTGCCTCGCGTCGAATCCTCTGTGCCTGCTCCTGCTCATAGCGTCGCCGCATCGACGACGTCATCTTCGCTGGTTCCACCTTATTCGGTTTTCTCTTCGGTTTCCGCATCGCCGCTTTTTCGGCATCCTTAGCCAACTGACGGATATATTCGGCATTTTTGCCCTCCACCTTCTCAGCCTTCTTAGCCTCTTCTTCCGCCGCCCGTTCGCTAAGGACATTTTTCCACTTTTCTGCGATCGCGGCCACCTCTTCCGGCGAACGACCCTGCTTATCAGCTTCGTCTACTTCGGCCTCCGCCATGATCTCCAGATCGAGTTCATCGGCGTCGTAGCCGTACTCGTCCGTCGAATCATCGTCAAAGTCATCAGGCTCGTCAGAAGCATCAGATTCATCAAAGCTGCCGAACTCTTCCCCCAGTTCGTCAAACCTAGCCAAATCTTCAGTCGTCAACGGCCCCATCGGCAATTCCTCTGGTGGCAGGTCTACCGGTGGTTCCGGCGTTCCGAGTTCCGCCTCGTCGACGATTTCAATCGTCGAGAAAATCGATGCCGCCCCAGCAAACTCCTCCGTGTCAGTCGTATAAACCGGCACATTCTCCTCCGCCATCATCTTCCTTACCTGTTTTGTCGTTTTGAATTTGTTCATTTTAACCCTTCCTTTCTATCTAGCGCGCCTAATTTTAGGACTTCTCCCCCACGCTAGGCCACCCCTTTTGAGCAGCGTCAAACTTATTTTCTATTTCTCCACAAAAACAAGCTTAACGCTACTCAAATCTTCTAAGTCCGGGTCATTAGCAACTAGGTTGCTAATGGTTTTATCTATAAAACCCAAAGACAAAACGAATTCAACGATATCCGAAATAGACTTTTTCAATACACGCAAGAAGATTCAAACCTCAATAAGAACCGCAGAAACACCATCTTCAAAAAACACGTCACCTTCGCAAATCTAGTCATGTTAAAATACTAGCTATCTGAAGTAGAAACCTCAAAAATAGCCCCAAGCCATCACTTTTTCATGGCTCCTACTTCCATTGTAGCACACATCTTCATTTTTGTCAATACCATTTACGCTTTCCACCGATTATTGCCACCCCTCAAAAACTGAACCAAGCATAGCCCTTCTAAAACCAAGCCCAAATCACCACTTTTCCAAAGCCGAAACCTTCTCCTGATCTCCTATATATCTAACTCGTGGCGGGTATGTCAATCTAGAGTATGGCTCTTTGAGGAACGCGGGCAACAATGGCTACTACTGGGCTACTACTGCCTATCCGTCTGAGCTCTATGCGCACGCCCTCTATTTCGTTAGCACTAACGTCTACCCGTCGAACGGCAACGGTCGCTGGTACGGCTTTACGGTCCAACTTCAAAATGCCAAAATCTCCAAAACATCAAAGACAGGTTTATTAGTCTCTTGCAACTTTTCCGCCCCGTAAAGCCACTCCATCGATTGCCATAACCGAGCGGATAGACATGAACACTGTTAAACCCTAAACTATACGCAAAGAGCACTTGCGCATCCGCTACTCTAGACCAATAATTAGCGCCGAAACCAGCCGCCCAAAGCGAGCCAACGCCCAGATCAATACTCCCGCCACGAGTTAGATATATAGAATATTCGGAAGATATTTTATTATTCAAAAAATTAAAAACATTCCCGACCGTAAAGCCCAATGCACGGCTATTACTGCTTGAAGGAAAAGCACTCACTCGACCAGGATAGAAATTATAGGCTTCCGAAATCTCTACAAACGCCGTACTAAGCCAATATCCACTATCCATACCTGCCGTCCGCAAAGAACCGTATATTATATCGACCTTCCCACCACGAGTTAGATATATAGAAGATTATGAGATGTTTAGTTTAGCTTCCTGATTTGCGTTTTGTGCTGATGATTTACTGTAATACAGAACTATACCTAGTTTTGATTGCATGACTATTAGGCTGGCGCGGGTCAAAATCACGGCCTTCCGTAGGAAGGTTCGATTTTGAGAGCGCCACCTGCAGTCAAAACTACGGTATAGTCTGTATTACGTTATTATGCTTCAGTACCAAAAACGTAAATCGGAAAACTAATCAGCAACTACCCCTTCTTCAACACCATAATCTTCCTGAGAATCTCTTCCGCCTCCTCATCCTTCCCCTCTTCCTCCAACTTCTCTAGCTCCACCGTCAGTCGCTCAACTTCCGCCCTACTCATCTCCACCTTATACCGCTTCAGAAGATCCTGCGCTTCCTTTTCCAACGCTTCTTTCTCAAAATCCTGGTATCGCTCCTCAAAAATCATCTCGAGCTCCGCCAGCTTCACCTCATCTTCCGGAATCTCCACTCCTTTCACGCCCGTAATTCCTCCATAAATCGCGATCGCCTGCAATCTATCCCTGAGCCCCGCCAAAACATCCGAGCTCGCCTCGAGCTCCAGCTTTTTCCGCCGCTTTGTCTCCGTCATCACCACCTTCTTCGCCAACAAATCTTCCACATCACAATCCAGCTTCCGCGCCACTTGTTTCTCATAATGCTTCCGCTCCACCGCATCCGCCACATCTTTCAACAATTTCATCGCCAAATCCGAATATTCCCGCTTCCCCACCCCCGAATTGAGGTCCAAATTCTCCTCATACTTGTCCAACAACCAATCCACCGCCGGTCGATAATGCTGCACCGCATCCTGCCACAACTTCGGGTCTTTCTGAATCAGCTCGTCCGGGTCCTTCGCTCCATGATAATCCGAAATCACGCTCAAATTCAACCCCAAATCCCCCGCCATCATAATCGCCCGCTCCGTCGCCTTCACCCCCGCCGCATCACCATCAAACGCCAACCGCACGTCCTCCGTCAGCCTTGACAACATCTTGAGATGATTATCCGTCATCGCCGTCCCGCTCGTCGCCACCGCCTCGCGCACTCCAGCCTGATGCGACGAAATCACATCCATATTCCCCTCCACAATCACCACAAATCCATTCTGCCGAATCGCCTCTTTCGCCTGCACCAGCCCGAAAATAAACCGACTCTTATTAAACAACATCGTCTCCGGCGTATTCAAATATTTTGGCTCGCCCTTGTCCAAAATCCGCGCCGTATAGCCAATCACTCCGCTCGCGTCGATAAACGGCACCATCATTCTCCCCCGAAACAGATCCCCACCAAACCGATTCAACAGCCCCGCCCCCTCAATCTCATCCCTCTTGAACCCCCGCTGTGTCAAAAATTGCACCAGTGCCTTCCCCTGATTCGGCGCATAGCCAATCCGAAACGTCTCCAGCGTCCCCTTCGTCATCGCCCGCTTCTCCGTCGCATATTTCCAAGTTTTTTGACTTTTCGTCAAACAAAATTGATAGTACTTGCAAGATAATTCCAACGCCTCTCGCATCCGTCGCTTTTTCTCGGCCACCTTCTTGTCACCCCCACCATACCTCTGCAACTCCACCCCAGCCTGCGCCGCCAATTTCTCCAGCGCCTCCCGAAAAGAAATTCCCTCCACTTCCATTACAAAAGAAAAAATATCGCCACCCTTATTCGACGAAAAATCGTGCCAAATCCCCTTTTCCGGCGACACCATAAAACTCGGCGTCTTGTCCACTCCCCAAGGCGACCGCCCCTTCAGACTCCGCCCTGCTCGTTTCAGCTCAATATACTGGCCGACCACCTCTTCGACCGGCAACCTCGCCCGAATTTCCTCCTTTGCGTCATCCATACCTCCATTATACACCCTCTCCCTCCCCATCAAAGCATAAGCCTAATCAAAACCGCCCCAAAACTCCCCACACTATGTTATAATTATTTCATGGACAATCTTGCTTATCTTAATCAAATCTCACAATCCACCCGCCCCACCAAATCGTCCGCTAGCCAGTCCAAACTCCCTGTGCTTATCATCAAAATCGCCGCCGGCGCCATCCTTGCCTTTGTCGCCCTCATGATTATCGGCAACCTGATCAGTTCCGCCTCTGGCAAAACCGTCGATCTCACGCGCCAAATCTACGTCCGTTCCACCGGCCTCCAGTCCACTCTCCAGACCTATAACAAACAGCTCAAATCCTCCCGCCTCCGCTCCATCGGCTCCGCCCTCTCTGGCACTCTAACCGGCACCACCAACCAGCTCTCCACCTACCTGAAGAGTAATTCTTCCGACAAAGATCCTCTCGCCCCCAAGGAATCCACTGCCGCAGAAGAAGCCGAGCTCTCTTCTAGCCTCAACACTTCCCTCAACAACGCCAAATTGAACGGCATTCTCGACCGCACCTATACCAACCAAATCCAACTCCAGGTCTCCCTCCTCATGTCGCTCGGCAGCGAACTCCTCGCGCGTAGCAAAGACCCCGCGCTCGAAAAAATCATCACCGACATGAACAACAATCTCACCACCATCCACGACAGCCTCGCCGCCTACTCCGAAACCAATCAATAGCCCTCATTTTTTGACATCTCCCCTATCTTTTGCTAAAATAATCCCATCATGACCGAAAAAAAGAAAGAAAGTGCTTTTTTCAAAGAATTTCGCGAATTTATCAACCGCGGAAACATGGTTGATCTCGCTATTGGTATCGCCGTCGGGGGCGCTTTCACAGCCATTGTCAACTCTCTCGTCAATGACATTCTTATGCCGATCGCCAGCCTCACCTTCGGTGGACTTGACTTTTCCACTATTTCTATCGACATTCCCAACATTTTCGGCGCCAATACCACCGCTCACATCGCAATTGGCAATTTTGTCCAAAATGTAGTCAATTTCCTCTCGATTGCTTTTGTAGTCTTTATCTTCGTTCGACTAATCAATAACATCAACCGCGCGAAGGAAAAAGCCGACGCCGAGGCCGCTAAGCACCGCAAAGACCTCAAGGAAGCCCGCGAACAAAAAGCTACCGAAGCTGCCGCAAATTCTAAAACTTCCGCCAAAACTCAAGCCAAAGGCCAAGCTAAAGATCAGACCAAAGACCAAAAGTCCAGTAGTCCCGCCCCCATTTCCATCACTCCATCCGCCACTGGCGCCAACCTCTCGGTCAAAAATCCTTTCACTTCGGGTAACCTCAAAAAATAGGTCGCAGCTTTTCTCCAAACGGAATAATTGCTATTAGCAGCATAAACAACACAAAGAACAATGTCTCCCAGATTAGCACCGCATTATCAAACCACGCCATCATTCCTACCGACCCAATCGCACAAGTTATCCCATAAGCCACGAACATCATACAATATACCCTCATCCCCTCGTTCGTATGCCGACTAAACGCCAGAAAAACCGCAATCACCAGCATCATCAGGAACATCAACCGTGAAAAAATCTGATGTAGCGTGCTCACCATACTTAGTTCCGCTCCGCGATCTGCAATTCCCAATGGGCAAAACGACAAACCTAAGAGCCCCACCACCGTCAAAATAATCAAATAATAGAACCCGCGCGGCATCTTCCACACCTCACCTACTTTCCAAAGATACTGTCCCACCAGCGCCGCAACCACAAAATTCCCCAGCGCAAACAAAATACTACTCCACATTCCTAACCCCACATATCGGCTAATCGATCGATTCCAGACAAAATTATCCGCCAAAATCCCATTGAAAACCACTGCTAACATCTCCGTCCCTACAAAAATCAACAGTACCGCCCAAATCAGCCTCGGATTGAGGCTGCGCTTCGCTCGACTTTCTACCTGCTTTTCGCTCATTCTGTCAACTCCGTCGTCAAATTATAACTTAATCTCACCAAATCGTCAATTTCTTCCCTGCTCAACTGCCCGCTCGGCACAATCTCAATCCCCCCACGCCCAAAGTAACGGCTTTCCATCACTGTTTCATATTCCCCCTGCAATTTCTGCGCCAAATTCCGCTCACACCGTACCTCTAGCGTCTTCGGCCGGACCACCAGAAAAACTTTCCCCTCCACATTTGCTCCAGAATTAGCATTTTCAGCATCTCGCTTCACCCGATAAATCCGATCCACTACTTCACCCCGATCACCTTTGCGCTCTTCCATCGTCCATTCCCCAATCCCCGAAATCTCAGCTATCTTCATAACGAACCCCCCTTACTCCTCAAGCAAAATGAATATAGCGAGTTAGTACAAGGCAAAAACGAGGAGCGCAAGCGAACTGTACTTCTCGTACAGAGAGCGCGCACCGCAGTTTTTAACGACGTAATAACCGCTATATTCATTTTGCTCCCCCGAGATACCACTGCAACTCCTCGATACTCCCCCGAATATCATCCAACGCCCGATGTTCCTCTTTCTTCATAAACTTTTTGCCAAACTTCCCCTCCATCACCACTTTCCATGCGCTAACATCAAGCATCCGATAATGCAATCTTTTCGCCAGTTCTGGCCACTCCCTGTCAATAAATTTCCGGTCTTGATGAATCGAATTCCCCGCCAGGATCACCTCGTCGCCAAAATATTGATCCAAAAACTCCAGCAATTTTGCCTCAACCGCTTTCGCACTCTCCCCCGTCGCGTTCTGCGCCATCAAATTATCCCGCGTCGCCGCATTTTTCTCCCAAAACTCCCCCACCATCCGCTCTTTCATCAGCGTTTCCGGCACCTTCACCACCGCCGTGAGTTCCGCCTCCGGCGCCACTGGCGCCAAATCCCAATCCGTTGCAATCGCCGCCACCTCCAAAATCCGGTCCACCTCCGGATCCAACCCGGTCATCTCCAAATCAATCCACAGTAGTTTCGCCTTTTTCATGCGCCCATTATACCACACATTTCCCCAACCAAATGACTCCAAAATGACTCCAAAATGACTTCCAAACGACTCGAAAACGACTTTTATCACCCACAAAGCCACAAAAAACTTCCACAAATCCTCAAAAGTTCTCCGTAAACTGTTTAAAATCTTCGCAAATTTCCCCAAATCTTCCGCAAGTTTCCAAAACTCACCGATAAACTATTCGGGGTCTTCCACAAGTTTCCAAAACTTCCTATTTTTCCAAAAATAACAGAGGTGAATCTCACATTCCCCAAATCGCAAGTTTTTCCGGACCAAGAGCAAGTTTTCAACCACCAAACGCAAGTTATCATAAGCAAAGTGCAAGTTTTTAAAGACAAAACGTAAGTTTTCAAAATCAAAACGCAAAAATCGGAAAATTCCCCAACCCGTAAAGCCAAACCAACACACACTTTGGTCCGCCGGGGCAACATTATCATCATAAACATAAAGATTATACGCGTCAACTTCCGAAACATAAGCACTTTTAGACCAATAATAATCATTCGACCCCGCTCGTCTCAAAGAACCAGCCAGCACATGAATCGTCCCGCCACGAAATGCCGAGGATAGCGAATAGTATATGATTATTTATAATCATATACTTGAGCGACGCAGGCAGAGAGCGACAGAGTCGCGAGGTTAGATATATAGAAAGAATCGGAGAATTTTTGGACCGTCAAGCCATAAAACCGCGCATTCGGCAGCGCAAGATAAATCCGCTCGTCGTTATATTCGAAATTAGACGCATTATCCCCATTGAACCAAGCAACCTCAGTCCAAGCGAAACCACGATAGGCCGCATATAGCAAAGATCCAATTTGCAAATTTATATACCCGCCACGAGTTAGATATATAGAAGAAACGGAGAGTTTTTATTCTCCAAACCGTCAAGCCATACCAGCGAAAGTGAGGATTGGACAGGTAGACGTTAGTGTTACTAAAATCGAGGTAGGATGCATAAAGCGACGAGACATAACTGGCTAATGACCAGTAATAGCCACCGAGGCCTGCGTCTCTCAAGGAGCCAGTAGGCAAAGGTATACCACCGCCACGAGTTAGATATATAGAAGAAACGGAGAGTTTTCTGGACCATAAAGCCATCCCAACGATCATCGTGCGCCGACGCACTAATCGTCAAACTGTTGAAGCCAATATCATACACCCAAAGTTTTAAAACATAAGCCGTACTCGACCAATAATGTCCCGCATAACCCGCGCCAAACAAAGAGCCATAGGCCTCATAGATATTCCCGCCACGAGTTAGATATATAGGAATATTCGTAGATGTTTTCTGGACCGTAAAGCCAATATACCGCCCCACATCGGTTGAAGAATATAAATTCCCGTGATTAAAATGAAAATAGTATGTATTTGTCACGGTTTCATAAGCACTACTGCTCCAAACATAACTACGAGTACCTCCATATCTCAACGAGCCATGTTCAAGATATACATTCCCGCCACGAGTTAGATATATAGGATATTAGGATAAGTTTTATAGAACCAAAACTAAGACCAGTAAAATCTCCTCCGCCCCGTAAAGCCATTCCAGCGATTACCTTGAAAGTCAACCACAATAATTGGATCTTAGAAATAAAGATAGTATGCGTACGGATTAGTATCCTGATGATAACTCGTGTCAGTCCAAAACGAACCACTACGCCCCGCATCTCTCCATGAGCCGGTCCTTACATTCACATCCCCGCCACGAGTTAGATATATAGTAGAATCGGTGAAGTTTTATTATATATAATATATAATATATAAACATCTACAAATCTCATATATATCTAACTCGTGGCGGGAGCATTCGTCTAGTAACCGGCTCTCTGCGACTTACGGGCGACCACGGTCTTTACTGGCCATCCTCCAGTTATGGTTCATCGCTCTACGCACTTAATTTCAATTTTAATAGTGCTAATGTCTTTCCATCGTATCGTTACGATCGCTGGTATGGCTTTACGGTCCCACCTCTTACACGATTTGAATTAGGGTTTGTTTGCTTTAACTTGGTTTTTCGTGTTCTATTTTGGGTGATAGTTTGGAGTTTTGTACTTAAGTTTACTTGCCAATTATACTGGTTTTTGCTTTCAGTTTGGTTCTGCTGGACCGTTTCGGAGGTTGCTACCGAGAACGAGGCGCGTTTCACCCGTGAGGACGGGATGAAACGACGCCGTGTCCAGCAGAACCAAACTGAAAGCAAAAACTATAATGATTAAAGAAAAACTACGATGCAAAACTCCAAACCAACTTACGAAGACGTGAAGCGAAAAACCAAACTTGAAAGCAACCAACCCCCTACATTTCTTCTGGTATACCAATCCCCAGCAACCCCAACCCATGTTCCATCACATTCAAATACGCCCGCACCAAAGTCGCCAGCTCCCCCTCGCGCGCACTCCCCGTCACCTTCACATGTTCATAAAATCGCGAAAACTCTTGCGCCAACTCATACAAATAAGTACAAACTTTATACGGCGCCTTCTCCATAATCGCCTCGTCCAACACATCCTCATATTGCACCACTTTCCTACTCAAATTACGCTCAAAGACAGCTGTTGCATCAAGAGTGGCTACACTATCCTGAGAAACACTAACCCTTTCCAGGCTGGACGGCGACGAATCTTTAGATGAGTCGCGTCCACCCGCATTCCGAGCGGACAACAAACCACTCTTCGCTAGCACTTTCTTTGCCCGCACCGCCGAGTATAGTAGATACACCCCCGAATTCCCCGTCGTCGACACCGACTCCTGCGGATCGAAAATAATATCCCCCCCCATTTTATACTTCAAAAACGCGTATTTAATCGCCGCCAAGATAATCTTTCGCGTATTCTCAGAAACCTCAGTATCGAGAGAATTTGCGGAAGCAGGAACATCGGAGTGAGCCGTACTTTGCGTACGGTGAACAAGACGCGGATCTGCTGACAAAGAAGTCTCCGATAATGTGGTTTCTACTAAGCGTATCACGTCTACCGCTTTCAGAAAATTCCCCTTCCTCGAGCTCATCTTCACTCCACCCTTCAGCTTCACCAGCCCATGCGTCAAATGCCGCGTCCGCTCCACCAGCTCCGGCGCATATTCTTCCACACTCGCCAAGACCACCTTCATATAATCCGTCTGCTCATTCCCTGTAATCACCACCGACTCGTCAAACTGCCAATCCACCCACTTCGTGAAAATCAGCCCCACATCCTTCGTTTCGTAAGTTGGCACCCCTTCGCGATTAATAAACACCCGCGTGTGTAAGCCCTTCTTCTCGCCCTTATAAACAATCGCCCCGTCGCTCTCTTCATATACCTTCCCCACATGCGCCCGCACTTCTTCGACCCCCTTATCCGCCACCGTCGACTCCGGATAAAACTTATCAAATTTCACCCCAATTTTCGCATAAAAATCCTTGAAATATTCATAACTCAGTGTCCGCCCACGCCAATACAAATCTGCCACCTGCGCCACCTCCGCCGTCGACATCTCGTAATCTTCCGCAACCATCTCGAGCTCCAGCCGCTCCCGCGACTTCTCTTCTCCAATTCCCGCTAACGCATAGATCACCTTGTTGAGTCGCGTAATTTCTGCCTTCGCCGCCTCATCTTCCTCATATGCTTGTGTCCCCCGCACATAGCACTGCGCAATCCGCTCAATCGTCAATCCAGTTTCATCGTCACTCACCGAGCCCGAAGACAATGGAAGCCTCAGAAGCGCCCAGATCGTCTTCGCCACATGCATCCCCACATCCCCCCCAAAATTCGTCCGCACCACCTTCGCCCCCGCAGTCTCAAGCAATCGCGAAATGCTGTCCCCCACAATCGACGTATAAAGATGCCCCACATGCAGTACCTTGAATGGATTTGGGTCCGAAAACTCCGTCACCACCGTCTTCCCAAAATATCCCCCAGCGCTTTCTTGCCCCGTTTTCAATATATCACCAGACGCATATTCTTTCGCAATTTCTGCCCCCAAATCCCCTGCATATCGCTTCACAGCCTCAACATAATATTCATCTGATGATATAAAATTCAAAAACCCCGGCGCCGCAATATTCACCTCCTGAATAATTCCGTCGACATTTCCTCCATCCTCTAATGCCGCTTTAATCTCCTCCGCAATCAAAATCGGACTCTTCCGCGCCACTTTTGTCAGTTTCATCGCCACATTACTCGCCCAGTCCGCCCCCGTCTCCTTCGGTGCCGATGATACCTCAACCTGAGTCTCAACATTATACAACCGCTTGACAATTCTCACTAGCTCTGACTTGATCTTTTCCATACCGTAATTATACCATATCTCTCCCCATAATCCTAACCCTCCACAACATCCACCTCCATAGCGTTAAATCAAAAATCTCCGTTTTCTCCTATATATCTAACTCGTGGCGGTTTTATCTATCAACCTTCTGGCTCACTCAGACACGCTAACGCCACTAACAACTACTGGTCGTCCACCGCCACTGCAGATTCACAGGCCTACAATCTTTATATCAACAACGGGCTAGTCGTCCCATCCGGCAATGATGGTGGCTGGTATGGCTTTTCGGTCCGTAAAGCCAAAATAACGATCAACGTCGAGCGCTGGATAAATCAGAATTGCATTAAAATCAAAAAAGTAGGCTCTCGACACAGACGAAGAAGTTGTGCGCAGCCAAAGATAACCATCAATATCGGCGTATCGTAAAGAACCTTGCACCATCGCTACATTCCCGCCACGAAATGCCGAGGATAGCGAACGAAGAAAAATGCTTGCATTTTTCTTCTGAGCGACGCAGGCAGAAAGTGACAATAGCCACGAAGTTAGATATATAAGAAAATTCGTAGATGTTATGATTAAAAAGCTCGAAAATTCCAAAATCTCCACTTTCCAAACCGTAAAGCCCATCCACCGAGCATTAGTATAGGACGGGAAGATGCTTACAACTGTAGAACGCAAATCATACGAATTCTGCCCAAAGGAAGGAGCCACGCTCGACCGATAGTAAGCATACAGATTTGCGTTTCTCAAAGAGCCGTTGTCCATACTCACAAACCCGCCACGAGTTAGATATATAGGAGAATTCAGAGAAGTTATTATTTATAATAAATATATTATCTTCACGGACCATAAAGCCATACAATCTGCTACCATTAGCTGACGGTAATATACTGGCGCTACCAAAGCCAAGACGATAGGCATAGAATGCCGCTTGATAAGCAATAGCGGACCAGTAATAGCCATCAAAATTTGCGTTTCGCATGGAACCAATCGGGATATCTATATTCCCGCCACGAGTTAGATGTATAGGAGAGTAGGAGATATTTTAACTTTGGACCGTCAAGCCCATCACACGAGTACTGGCGTGCGATGAAAAAACACTAGACTTATTAAAATTGAGTAAGTAAGCATAGATTTGTTCCTGATAAACAGATTGTGTCCAATCACCACCCACATAACCAGCATAATCTAAAGCTCCCAAAGCCATATTTATATACCCGCCACGAGTTAGATATATAGTAGATTAGTAGATATTTTAATATTCTTCACTAATAAACTATATTCTAACCTCCAAACCGTAAAGCCAAAATAGCGATGATTGTAGATCGACAAGTTGACACTAGCACTGTTGAAC
>CAZVPV010000016.1:0-22928 GCA_964629195.1 uncultured Candidatus Saccharibacteria bacterium
TGGATTTCTGCTGAAATACTCCACGTTTTGCCATACAAAAAGCGACACCGCAAGGGCGTCTGAATTCCATTCGTAACCTGTATCTAATTCTTGAAAACTAGAACTGCTACTTATGCGGTGCCGCTTAAGGAATTCCAATTTTCCGTCAAAGATACAGGTTATATATAATAATATACTACCAAAAACTGGCTACGATGTAATTCAGACACTCCCATTATAACACACATTTTCTAAACACAAGCAAAATCCTCCAAAAATCCATCAAATTTTGCAAAACCGCGCGAATTTCCCATCAAAAAGAGCCCACCTGGGCTCTTTCCTCCTCACCTCCTCTTGTGCAGCCGGCCGATTATGCCAAGTTGATGTTTTTCGGGTGTGTGGTAAATTTGAAAGTCCCCGATCGAGAGAGCCATTTTACCAGACCGCGCCTTTGTCTCTCCGACCTTCGGCTCTGCCCACTCACCCCAAAAGTCGTAGCTCAGGCAGACGCGCCGGTTAGTCGTATTGACCCACACGGTCGGGACAATCAGTATTTCTTCGATCTGCGCCGCCGTTCGATTGTGCTGCGACGAACCTCTCGGCATGACTCCGGTCCTGATCGACGTTTCTGCCGCATTTACATTCACCTTGTGCAGCTCCTTCGTGCCGCCACTCAGCGCACCGACCCACTCGCCGCTTGCTTCCGCGAAAACTTCTTCGACCTCCGCCTCGTTAAGCTTGGCCCATTTCTGCGCCGAAGCCAAAATATCGCGATATTTGACCTCGCTCTGCTTGTCGAATTTTGCTCGCCAAATTTCCGGCCAGAACATCCCGTCTTCAACCCGTAGAAACAACAAATCATCGTTTGCGTCCGGCGCCAGATAAAAATGCCGGTCAAATTCCACATCATAATTCGTGCGCAGCTCCAGCTGCAAGTCTGGCGCTATGGTATGCAGGCCGACCAATTGCTCGAGCAGGGGATAATTATAGTAATTCCGCTCTGCTTTCTCCAGCAGCCGCTCGAGCGAGGTATTAGTTTCGTACGTCCAGTTTTGCCGCTCCAAGAAGTCGTCGCTCAAGTTGAACTGATGCCGTTTCTCGAGCAGTAGCTCAAAAACTTCATCCTTCGGTACCAACGGTAGCAGGAATCCTCTCGAACATTCTTCGAGATCAATCTTCGCCAAAGTATTCCGCAGCCGTGGATTTTCGGCCAGCGAATCACTTTCGAACGCCGGACTATTCCCAGCCCGAAAACCCTGGTCGAGCAAACCGCACTGCCTTTCGAGATCTTCGTCCGCCAACCTAGCGCACCCTACCATCCAGCAAGCCTGATACCTCAGTTTCTGCCCGCCATTCACGAATATCTGCCCTGGCGTCAGAAATATCGCTTGCTCTCCACTCAGGTTCATTGTTTGACTATTTCCATTTTTTGCCACATCTGTCATTTTTCTCCCTCCTTTTGACACAAATAGCACCGCCCCACCACTATTATAGAGGTGTGTCAAGGTGCAAAGATTAGGCAAAACTACCCTTCACCTACCATTATAGCACACTTCATTAAAAAAGTCAATAGTTTTTCCCGATTTTCTCACATTTTCCGTATTTTTCAAGTGATTTCTCGGCAGTTTTCCAACAATCTCTCGGTGACTTTGCTACCTCGCCTGTATTTTATTGCAATTTTTCACCCATTTTCGTCAAACTATGCTATAATATAACTAATTCAGCCATCCATGGCAGAACAAAATAACCGTCATTTGGGTCGGTAGCTCAGCTGGTTAGAGCACCTGCCTCTTAAGCAGGGTGTCGAGGGTTCGAGCCCCTCCCGACTCACCATAGAAAAACCCGTACTTCGGTACGGGTTTTTCTATGGTAGTTAGTAGAAGCATTGAACCCGAAGCGCTAGCGGGGTTCGTTATCCGCCCAGTCGCGCAGCGACCATGGCGCGGATTATTGCCCCTCCCCTCCCCTCCCCTCCCAACTCATTTGCGAAGCAAAATTAGTTCACCATAGAAACCCGTGTGACCATGGCGCGGATTATTGCCCCTCCCGACCCAGCCTCTTGCCATCTCTCCTCCACTCATCTATAATAAGCAAAAGGAGTTTTCATGGCTGGCAAAAAGACACATCACTTCACCAAAATCACAATTTTCGTTCTCGTTCTAATCACCTTGCTTTCGCTCTGTATCATTCTCCCTGTGCTAAAATTCGCCTACTCTGAGACTTCCAGCATGACCGAAATTCAGGTCACTTATTCTACACTTCCGGCGCCCGTAATTGCTAGCGGTGAGCGCGGTCTGTTCGGCATCGACCGCAATATCAACGAGTCTACCATTGACCAATATCTCGACCGTCCCGACGTAGTTTACCGCGACGTCCGTCTACTCGAAGACCCGGCGAATTATGCTGCCATTGGTGGTGACTCCAGTCTTACCGGTTTCATCCGTGGCTTCGAAGTTGTGCCGTATCCTTATCTTGCTACTACTTCAGATTTACCCGCCGAAGTTGGCGAAGGCTATGCTGGCCCCACCCTCTTCACGCTGGACGAAACAGGGAAATACCGCGCGAATTATGCCGAATCTCTCACCATTCTCGAGACACTCTTCCCGAAAGACAAAGCAATTTTTCTCATGTGCGGCGGCGGTGGCTATGCTAACATGACGAAGCACCTGCTGCTTTCGCTCGGCTGGGACGCCGAAAAGCTCTACAACATCGGCGGATACTGGAATTATCATGGCGATAACGCCATTGTTGTCCAAAATAATTCTTACGGCGACACGACCTATGATTTTTGGAAAATCCCTTACCACGCTATTAATTTCGATACACTCCACGCCCTCAAAACTGAATAAACTTTCAGATTACTATCTCTTGTAGTATAATAATAGCAACTAGTTTTCTAGTTTTTCGCGCCCGTAGCTCAGCTGGATAGAGCGTTGGTTTCCGGAACCAAAGGTCGCACGTTCAAATCGTGTCGGGCGTACCATAAAATATATTCATCGTCAGATGAATATATTTTATAGATGACATAGTTTATCCCGGCTATAAACAGCCGCGCCGAGTTATTCCGCCGTTTCTTCTTCCTGTTTTGGCTTTTTACCTTCAATCATATAGATAAATTTAGTCTCGCCCGTTGTCCCCTCGGCAATCCCGGCATAACTATCATATCCCTCAGCCAGTTTTGTTAGACGTTGGAGGCGGTCCGAAGTGACGCGCACTTTGTTATTCACAAAATTCGCGAGCGTCTGGATACCAGCCTGATCAAATTTTGTCATGCCTGTATTGAGTTCATTGGCGCCGTCTACCAGTTGTTTAACCGCACTCTCGAGCGTATTGAGCGGTTCCAAAAGCTTAGCGCTCATGCCACCCTGAATCGAACTAGCAACTTGTGTAGCCACACTCTCGGCGGTGGCTTCTGCCGTTTGTCGCGCGGTAGTCTTTGCGACTTCGAGTGAGCTTGCAACTAGCTGCTCCTCCACGCCGGCTACTAATTGTTGTTTCACTTTCGCCACCGCTTCCGCCGGGCAAGCCGCGCCAGAAATTTGCGCGCTGCATAATTTCGCTGCTTCGAGTTCTAGTGCATCCATCATTGTCGAGTTGCCGGCGAGCTGTTGTCGCACGGCCGCCCGAATCGTTTCGCTGCTGGCCGCCGCGCGTTGCTCAGCCGCTGCCGCTGCCGCCGACTTGATTTGGTTGATGGTCGCCACATCGAGCAAGTTGCCTTGCGCCTGGATTTTATTTTTCATCGTCGTGATGCCATTTTGCAGTTGGGCTAGACCGTCGCGCAGTTCCGCCGTGCCAGTCACCAGCGCTTGACTACTTTTCGACAGCTCATTCGTGCTCGCATAAAGTTCATCCAACTGTTCAAAAACCTTCAGGTCGTCGTGGTTGAAAATCTCCGGTGTCACGATTGCATAAATATCCCCCAGTTCAAAACTCTTCGTTTCGTATTTGATCGTCACTTCGTCGAGGTCTTTGAGCTCGGCTAATCCGAGGCTTTCATATAGCCCAGGCGCCGCCGCTGCTGCAATCGCAATTGTGCGGCCGTTGCTGGTCGCTTCGCCGTTCGTCACCTCCACTTTCGAAACTTGGTTTTCTTCAAGCGTCGTCGCGACCGCTACGACAAATGGCGTATACATATCGTCGACCTTGGAAAGATTAGTGAACTTTAACTGGATTTCCACTGCACCTGACTGACCCAACATTTCCTCCGGCGACTTTTGCTCACCGTTCAATTTATAAGTCGCGTCTAGTTTGACCGGCAGTTCCTTACTCGCCTCGCCGCTATAATATATATCATTCCCCTCAGCCGCCCAGACAATTTCCTCACCATCCACTACAAAACTTTCGAAGCCATTCAGGTTTTCAATCCCCGTCAAATTGCTCCAATCTTTCATCGTGGCGGAATTTTTGTCATTCACTAAATGTTCCACCGCTGATACATAATTTGTCTCGCCATTCGTACCTAGCTTCGCATAAATCGTTTCGTCTTTCGTCAGCGCAAAAGCATTGCAAGGGAACAGACTCAACGCCCCGACTAAGGTTAGACAAGTTGCACTTTGTAAAATTTTCTTCATAACTCTCCTTTCCTATTTTCTAAATCCCAAAGTTGTTTTACGAATCAAACCGTCGCACGCCACCAGCAGCGCTGGCACTACCGCGACTACCACCACCATGCTAATAATCGCACCGCGCGCAATCAATGTACAAAGCGAGCCAATCATATCGATCTGCGAGAACAAACCTACACCAATTGTCGCCGCGAAGAAGCACATCGCGCTCACGAAAATCGACTGAATCGAATCACCCAGCGCTCGTGTTGCCGCCTGCTTTTTCTCCACACCCGCTTTGCGCTCCTCGAGATATTTCGTGGTCAAGAGGATCGCGTAGTCAATCGTGGCACCGAGCTGAATCGTTCCGATCACGATCGAAGCGATGAAGGGAATCTCCGTACCGGCCAGTGTCGCCACGCCCATGTTGAGAAATATCGCAAATTCAATCGCCGTCATCAGTAGCACCGGTAATGAAATTGACTTCAATACGCAGGCCATAATGATGAAAATTACTACGATCGACGTGATGTTCACACTCGCAAAGTCCCGATCGGCAATCTCCACCAAATCTTTCATCAGCGGCCCTTCGCCCGCTACAATTGCTGCATCGTCATAGCTTCGCACGATTTCATTCACGGCGTTGATTTGCTGATTCAGCTCATCGCTCGCGATACTATAATCCGACAAAACCAACATCGCGCGATAATTCTCACTTTCAAACATCCCCTTCATCTCGTCGCTCAGCATCGCCTCGGACAAACCGTAATTGTTCAACATTGTCGGACTGAGCACCGCGTCCACGCCGTCTAGTTCCTGAATTTCCGTCGCCATCGCCTGTTCGGCCGCTGTACTCGTTTGTTGGCTAGTCAAGATGATCATCTGCGACTCCATGCCAAAATCTTCTCGCAGTGCTGTGGTGACCTTTGTGTAACCGTAGTCGGCTGGGATTGAAGAGTCGAGTTTATAATATACCGCTACCTTACTATAAGCGAGATAGGCCGGCACAAGCAAGACGAGGAAAACCGCCAAAATAATCTTGCGCCTCTTGATCACGAAATTTCTCACTGCCGTGAATTTTGGCAACAGCTCACGGTGGCGCGTTTTCTCGATCGCTCCGTCGAACACCAGCAGCAAGGCCGGCAGCAAAGTCATCGCCGCAAGCAGCCCGAACAGCACACCCTTTGCCATCACGATCCCAATATCCATCCCCAGCGTCAAACTCATCGTACACAGCGCCAAAAAACCTGCAAAAGTCGTCAGCGAACTCCCCACCACCGATGCCGCCGTCTCGCGAATTGCGCGCGCCATGGCACTGGACTTATCCTTCTCGGTCTTCTTCGCTGCCTCATATTGATGATAGAGAAAAATCGAAAAGTCCATCGTCACGCCCAGTTGCAAAACTGCGCTAATCGCCTGCGTAATGTAGGAAATCTCGCCCAGAAAAACATTTGTACCCATATTGAACGCTAGCGCCACGCCGATACTCCCGAGCAGCAAGAACGGTACAAGATAGGAATCTAGAAACAGTAACAAAACCAACAGTGATAGTCCTACCGCAATCGAAACATAGAGCACGGTTTCATTATTAAACAAGGTCTTCGTGTCGAGCACCATAGCACTCATGCCGCCCAGCAAACACTGCTCGCCCACGATCCCGCGAATTTCTTCAACCGCTGTCAGTGTTTGTTCATCGCTCGTGCCATTTTCGAATGTAATTACCATCAGTTGCGTCCCGTCATGCGTCAGTTTCTCGCGCATTGTACTCGGCAGAAAGTCTAATGGAATCGCCGTGCCAGTCAGATCCGCCAGGCCAATCACCTCGCTCACACTCTCGACCGAGCGAATTTCCTCCTCTAGCTTCAGTAGTTGCTTGGTTGGCATTTCCTCGACCACCGCCACCGAAAACGCTCCCGTGCCAAACTCCTCGGTCAGAATCTCCTGCCCCTTCAAAGTCTCAATATCCGAAGGTAAATAGACCAGTAAATCATAGTTCACCTTGGTCGCTAGAAAGCCCAGTAGCGCTGGGATTAGCAACAAAATCGAACCAATCACAATCGCCCATCGGTGTCGACAAATAAACTCGCTTGCTCGTTTCATTTTGCTCCAATCCTATAATAATTAACCTTAAAACTGACCATTGGTCATTTTTCTACGCCCCATTCTATCGCAAAACTGACCAATAGTCAATATTTTTCTACATTTTCCGCATCTCCTCTACCTAACAGATATAAAATCAATCAAAAATATTGACTAATAGTCAGATTTTTCGCAGAAAGTTCGACTTTTTCCGCAAAAATTGTGTTATTTTGGCAAAAATTCGGTATAATAAGACTATGCAAAAGCAGAATCACTCGACGCTCCATCCGCAGTCTGAACGGTTGTCAAACCCGCAGACTCGCCAGACAGCTAGCCTGCCCACTAAAGCCGACAAATACCGGCGTATTTTGGATGCTGCCTATGAACTTTTTCTCGAACGTGAAACGACTGACCTGCCAATTAGCGACATTACTCAGCGTGCCGATGTCGCGAAAGGCACCTTCTACCTTTATTTCGAGGACAAGGAAGCCCTGCGCAACGCCCTCATCACCGAAAAATCCGAAGAACTATTCCGCGCCGCCATTGTTGCTTTGCGCGCTGCCGAAATCATCGCGTTCGACGAGCAAATTCTCTTTGTGATTAACTATGTCATCAACGAACTAGCCGCTCAACCTCTGATTCTTCGCCTCATCACCAAGAACTTGTCGCTCGGCGTCTTCAACCAAGGCGTTCAAAATTACGTTGGGCTAGACGATTCGGACATTATGCGCGCCTTGCTGGCGGCGGCCGAGCGGAGTGGCGTGCGTCTGCGTAGCCCGCGCGTTCTGCTATTTATGATTATTGAACTAACCAGCTCAACCTGTTTTTCTTGTATTCTGGAACAAAAACCCTTGCCAATCGAAGAATATAAACCGTATTTATTCGAGACGATTCGTCAAATGATTTGGCTGGCGACTGAACGCTAGTCCAGTTCCTTCTAACTGGCTTGATGTTGCTATCGCCAAAATACTGCATTAACCATAAAATCTGACAAATTTCTCTTCCCAAAAAGTAAGATTTATGCTATAATGGTAGCAATCTAGACGAGAGTTATATTATATAACAATCGCACGGAGGTTTCGCGGCGCGAAGCGGTTGTCTGGATGCGAGATGATTTTTAAAACAAGTTTCACTAGGAAAGGCAACCATTATGGCGAAATCTAAACGGGCCCGCAAAGCCCAGAAAGCGCAGCAGCGCAATGCAAAGCAGCGCCAAGCGCAACAATTTCAGCAAGTACAACAATCCAACAAAAATAAACAAGTGCAAGAATTGCGCACGAAGTATCAGCGTGTCATTGAGCAGAATAAAACTCCGAAAGTAGTTCCAAAACCAGTTTCAGAACCGGAACTGAAGTCGGGAACAAAGTCGGGGGCCCAATCAGCGGCAAAAACAGCCTCCCAAACTACTCCGAAGCCGGACATGGCGGCTGTCGCGAAGACTGTCGCTGAGACCAACGCTAAGCTTAACTCAGTAAAAACTACTGCGAAAGCCGATGTCGCGAAGGCCGACAACTTGAAAGCCGCGGCTGCTAGCACTACAAAATCATCAACCACCAGACTGCGCAGTTTTGCCGAACCGCGCATCCTCGAAAAAACCGAAATTTCCGCGAAAACGCCCACTTTGGAAGATTGGCAGGCCAAGCAGCGTCAGCGTATTGAGGAAGCCTATGAACGTAAACAAGAAGAGCTAAAGCTGAAGGAAGTAGAGTTCGAACTGCAAGCTGAGCCGAAGAAAAATATTTGGCGCAAAGTACTGGCGACTTGCGCGATTCTGCTAGTCATCGCGAACGTCGGGCTGGGCGGCTGGATTCTAGCGCAAAACTGGTTGCCGCGCGGTGAAGTCGACGTACCACACGTTGGTTCCACTTCGACTGATCAGACCATTGACTTCAACCAGCGTATTTTGGCTGAAGACGGCTCGGAATTTGTGCCAGTCTACCGTCTCGGTACTGCGCAGAACCTTGTACTCAAATTTCCTGATCTTCAGTGCGCCGCAAATTGTGAGAATATCCAAGACGTGATGCTCGATGAATATTTCTTATCTAAAGACGAGCATAGTGTCTTAAACGACGACGGCGCGACCATTGTTCTGGACAGTAATTTCCTAGAAAGCCTGGCCCCCAACAATTATACTCTGACCTTTGAGGTCAATAATGGTGGCGACGTGAAACTCGTTGGTGTCGTGTTGACTATTGAAAAGGTCGAATTGGTTTGCGCGGAGGGTCAAGTTCTTCAAGGTGAGAGTTGCGTAGACGAAGCAGGGAACGAAGTAGCCAAACCGACCGAGCGCATCATCAACTACACTAAAAACGCCACCGTCACCAATCCAAATAGCAGCCAAACATCAAATGATAATAATAACCAATCTACAGATAACACTTCGTCGCAGCCTGATGCGCCCGAGACGCCAACTACTCCAGAGAAATCACCTGAACAAATCGCCTGCGAACGCCAAATTGGCCCGACTAGCCTGACAATTGTGCACTGGCTGAGTGATGAAGAAAAAGCTGAGCATCCGAACGCTGAGGTTTACGTCATGCGTGGCAGCTTCAGCATCGACCCACAAACCGGAGCTGCGAAGATGATTTGGGTGAACGGCGTTTGTCGCCCTGCAGTTAGTCAATCCAGTTACAATGGTGCGGGCAGTTACATTAGCAGCTACCGTGCGCAAGCCATCTATGGCGGGGCAGTAAGCGAAACAATCACGAACAACCCAGGCCAAGACGTCGCAATTTGGGGCTGGAAATATGGCCGCACCACGATCGACAGTCTACCGGATTCTCGTGTCGTGCTAGGATACTAGAGCCAACAAAAAAGCACCTCACGATGCTAATTTGACCAATTTGGTACACCGGATAGGACTCGAACCTACGACCCTCTGTTCCGAAGACAGATGCTCTAATCCACTGAGCTACCGGTGCAATATCTCTATTATACCATATCGACCAAGAAAATGTTATAATAAAACAATGCGAGCTTCTCATCTTCAGCTGGCCTATGGCGCCAAAGTGATTTATGACGATTGTAGTTTTCATTTTGATGAGCAGGACAAGGTCGGCGTGGTTGGCGTCAATGGCGCTGGCAAGACCACACTTTTTCGCATTATTCTTGGCCAGCAACAGCTTGATGATGGCAAAATCGATCTTCCTGGTCTCCGCCTCGGTTATCTGCCGCAGGAAATTATCATCCCCGAAGATCAGAACGATATTACGGTCTGGGACTACGTCGCGCTTGGCCGCCCAGTTGACGTTCTACAAGAGCAGCTCAACTCCGAATACGAAAAACTGGCCAAATATCCCGACAGCGCAGCAATTCTTCAGCGCATCAACGAACTCCAAGATCTGATCGACTCGTATGATATTGCTAATTTTGACTATGAGCTTTTGAAAATTCTCGACAAAATGCAACTTTCCGATCTTTGCGACATGAAAATGCGCGATCTTTCCGGCGGCCAGAAATCGAAGGTTGCTTTCGCTCGCGTGTTGTTTGAAAATGCTGGTCTGCTGCTACTCGACGAGCCGACTAATCATCTCGACGCCCAGACCAAAACTTTCGTTATCAATTTTCTGCGCCATTACCACGGCACTGTGATGGTGATTTCGCACGATGTTGAATTTCTCGACCAGGTGACCAACAAAACTCTGTTCGTCAACAAAGTCACCCACAAGATGAAAGTTTACCACGGCAACTATTCTGCTTTTCGTCGCGAATATGCCGAGGAAAAAGCCGCCGAAGACGCCCGTATCACGGAACAGGAAAGGGAAATTAAACGCCTCAGCGAATTTGTCGCTCGAGCTCGTGCTGCCAAGCGTTCCAACACGGCATTGATCGGCATGGGTCACCAGCGCGAAAAAGTCCTCGCGAAGAAGCTCGCTGAACTCGGCGAACGTGAAAAAGAGTACGCCCATGTCGACCTCCATATTACGCCCGCCGTCGAAAGTAGCAAAACTCCACTCGAGGTCCAGAACCTCACCTTCCATTATCCCGACGGTCCGGAGCTTTATCACCGACTCTCCTTTAGCCTTACTCGCGGCGAAAAGTTTCTCATCGTTGGTGAAAATGGGGTCGGCAAATCCACTTTGTTGAAGCTGATCGTCGGCCAACTTCAGCCCGATGATGGCTCGATCATTTTTGGCGCCCACACCTCGATCGCTTACTACGCGCAGGAACTCGAAATTCTCGACGAACGCCGCACTATTCTCGAAAACGTGGCGAGCTATGATTTTACCGACACGGAGTTGCGCGGTATGCTGAGCAACTTTCTGTTCTATGGCGACGATATTTATAAAAAGGTTGCCGTCCTTTCGCCCGGCGAAAAAGCCCGCGTGGCACTTTGTAAGGTTCTGCTCGAGCGTGCCAACCTTGTCATTCTCGATGAGCCGACCAACCACTTTGACCCGGAAACCCAACGCCTTATTGGCGAAAACCTGCGCGATTACAGCGGCACTATCATCATGGTTAGCCACAATCCAGCCTTCGTCGAGCAAATTGGTATCACTCGTATGCTTGTTGTCCCCTCGCGCCAAGACTCATCCCCTGCCCAAAATTCCCACGACTCTAGCAAAAACCTCGCCCAAAACTCCACCAAAAATCCTAATAGCCATGCTTCGTCACTCGCCATCGTCAAGAACTATTCGCGCGAACTGCTAGAATATTACTATTATCTCAACACCGATCTCGTCTGAAATTCTAGCTAAAACCCAGGCCGTAAAACCTAAAACCTGAGGGCGCGAAAACTCAGACGCAGTTTATTTCACCTTCAACATTTTCTCTACATAAGTCGGCATCGTCCGCTTGCTAAAATGCCCGTTTTTGCCCCAGCAAGCCAATATCATCACAATCTCGCCCGCATAGGCCACAAAATCCGGCGTTGGTCGATTGCCAGCCAGGGAACGACGATAATGTTTGATCACTTTTTGGACCAGATAATAATCACACCCTTCGAGCGCCGCCACAAAATATTGCCGATTCTGAATAATATAAACTGCAAAAATTGTCAGCACCACATCTTTCTTGGCAGTTCGCGGAATCAAACTATAAAAATTGTTTTCCAGTTTTTGCTCATAGCGTCGCATCGCGTCGTCACTGTCGCGACAATGCAAATAAAAAGTCGGCGAAGTTATCCCCGCCGAAAGATAAATTTCTCGCGCTGTCAAATTGATGCGTCGACTACTTAACGCGTAGTTCAAAGTTTCGTGGAGGCGTCGCTCATTTTGCAGAAAAGTTTTGTGCCGCAAATTGCTCGGCCCCAGGCTTAGTTTCGATGTGCCATTAGCCATTTTGGTTCCTTCATTTAGTTTCGTCGTGAGGTGTCGGCCAAGCTAGAAATTAGTCCAAACGGCTAAAATGTGCACTCAACTGCCCGCTATCCTCCCATTATACCACAGATAGTATAAAAAGTCAATACTTTTTCGCAAAATTCGGCCATTTTCTCTAAAATTCCCCTAAAATTCTCCAAAATTTCACCATATTTTCGGTAAAATTCCTTGCGTCAATTCGTCAAAAATTGCTTTTTCTGCTCCGAAATAGTACAATAAACAGAGTTAATCATCAACTATCTGGAGGAATACTTATGTCGCACGATCTAACCTGCCCACACTGTCACAAGGTCTTTTCGGTTGACGAGAGTGAATATGCCAGCCTCCTTAACCAAGTTAGCAAACAAGCCATTGCCGAGGAGGTGCAGGAAAAACTTGCCGCTACTGAGCGTGAAAAACAAAACGCCATCCAGCTTGCCGAGACTAAACTACGCGCCGAGTTCCAAGATACGCTCGCCGAGAAGGACAATGAATTGCTCAAACTCAAAGCTCAGGCGAACCAAAAAATCACCGAACTGAAATCAAAAAACTCGAGCGAATTAGCTGACTTGCAGACTAAAAATGCCGCCGAACTGGCTGACCTAAAAACTAAAAATGCCGCTGAGCTTGCCAAGCTCCAATCTCAACTTGATCAGTCCAAAACCGAGCAAGAGCTTGCCATCACCAAAGCCGTCGCCAACGTCGAGAAACAACGCGACGAGCTAAAAAATAAACTCGAATTGAAAGATAGCGAGCAGAAGCTACTCGCTACCACACTCAAAGAAAAATACGACGCCGAGTTGAAGAGCAAGGACGAAATGATCGCTTACTACAAAGACATGAAAGTCCGCATGTCGACCAAAATGGTCGGCGAAACTTTGGAACAGCACTGCGAAACCGAATTCAATAAGCTGCGCCCTACTGCTTTTCAAAATGCCTATTTTGAGAAGGACAATGCCGTGTCGAAGACCACCGGCAGTAAAGGTGACTATATTTATCGCGAAACCGACGAAGCAGGGAACGAAATTATTTCCATCATGTTCGAGATGAAAAACCAGAACGAAACTACTGCCACGAAACATAAAAACGAGCACTTTTTCAAAGAACTTGATAAAGATCGCCGCGAGAAAAATTGTGAATATGCCGTGTTGGTTTCCATGCTTGAAGCTGACAGTGAATATTACAACGAGGGGATTGTTGACGTTTCGTTCCAGTCGGGTTTTGACAAAATGTACGTCATCCGTCCGCAGTTTTTCATCACGATGATTACTTTGTTACGCAACGCGGCCATGAACTCTTTGAAATACAAGGCCGAACTCGCTGCCGTGCGCAACCAAAATATCGACATTACAAACTTTGAAGCCAAAATCACCGCCTTCAAAGATGGTTTTGCGCGCAATTATGATCTCGCCTCGCGCAAGTTCAAAGCTGCCATTGAAGAAATTGACAAGACTATTGATCACTTACAGAAAACCAAAGAGAACCTGCTGCGTTCTGAGGACAATTTGCGGCTCGCCAATAATAAAGCCGAAGATTTGACCATTAAACGCCTGACGCGCGGTAATCCTACCATGGCTGCCAAGTTTGCGGAGCTGGAACAAACTGATGATGCCACTACTGATTAATTAGTCTATGACACATTCAAAACGCCTTGAAAAATTTTCACTTTCCGCTCGTGAAGAACTTTTCCGAAATCTTCGCCTCCAACTTTTAGCTGTATCACAAGAAGTTCCGTCGTCGCCGACTCCATCATTGCCAAGTTCAGAAAAACACCCAATCCCGCAAATATCGTCTGCAATTTCCGATCGCTTGCTCGCTCTTGGCTTCGAGGAAGTGCTTGAAGAGGCTAGCTATACTTGGTTCAATCGGCTCATCACTTTGCGTTATTTCGAGCTGCACAAAATTCTGCCAAATTCGCTCCAGGAACCTTGGCGCGCCCCGAAGAATTTATTGTCAACTTGTGAGCGCGTTGCTGACTTCCTGCCGCAACTTTTTGCTGGGCAAACCAGTTATTGTGACGATTTTGATCTCGATTTTCTTTTTCAACCCGCCGGCATTATCGAACAGCTGCTTGCCTTGCCAGACGCCGATTTCGCTGAAACTGAAGTGCTGGGCTGGTTCTATCAATATTACAATTCCACGCGCCGCCAAGCATTAGTTTCCGCTAAACACCCATACACAAAACTCGAACTACCTATCGCGACGCAACTTTTCACACCAGCTTGGCTCAGTAAATTTCTAGTTGAAAATTCACTCGGGCGTTTTTATCTTGAACATGGCGGCGATTCACGGCTGGCCGAAAAATGGCACTTTTATCGCACGCCATCACCATCACAATTATCGCCATCGCAGGCGTCGCTACTGTCATCATCGCTAGCATCGGCTTCGCCAGAAATCCCGATCGATCTCCATTCGCTCACCTTTCTTGACCCATGTTGCGGCAGTGGTCATTTATTATCCTGCGCTTTTCGTACTTTTTATCAAATGTATCTCGCCGCCGGTTTTACACCCTCGACTATCCCTGAGCAAATTCTAACTCATAATCTTTTTGGCCTTGATGTTGACGAGCGTGCTACGCAAATTGCTACGGTTGTCATTCTACTTTGCGCTTACGAATATGATCCGGCAATTTTCCAAAAGCCTATCGCGCGCAAGTTGCATATTCGAGCTATTCCCGAGTCAAATTCACTTGGCAAAACTTATATTGAGAGCATCAAAGAACCTACTGCTCGCAAGCAAGCGCGTAAGCTATTCAATTTTTTCGTCGACGCCAAAAATTTTGGTTCATTGTTTATGCCTACCATAGAAGACTTTTCTGTTCTGCGCAGCTATCTTGCAAAGGATAAAACTCCTGCGTCCATTCGTCGTCGTGAATTTTTGGAACCTATAATTTCAGTTTACGAAATGCTCGCTTGCCGTTATGACGTTATTGCGACTAACCCGCCGTACCTTACTAACGCCGCCATGAATGAACTTCTAAAAACTTTTGTTGCGGAAAATTTTCCGCTCACCAAGCACGATTTGTCAGCTAGCTTTGTTTTGCGTGGGCTGAACTTTTTGCGTGACAAAAATAGTTATCTAGCCGTTATGACGCCGGTTTCCTGGCTGTCTACGACGCGTTTTCAGCCCTTTCGCCAACAAATTCTGCAAAATAATTGTATCAATGTGTTAATACAGCCATACAAACACGCCTTTTTTGACTATGCTGCGGTCGAAATTTGTGCTTTTGTCCTCCAAAATCAACTAAACGCTAAAATCCAACCCAGTGCACCAGCTCCGCCAAATTCTCAAAATCATTCAAGCAATAATACCCAAAGTGAATTTCTGCGTATTACCAAAAAAGGTGATATGAATGTGCAGGCCGAAAGTTTTTTGCGGGGCGATTACGAAAGCTTTGTTCATGATCAAAAAACTTTTCTGCGTCTGCCGGATCAAAGAATTATTTATTGGCTGGACGATCACTTGCTCAAACATTTTTCTGAGGACGAGAATCTCGCCACTTTTGCCGAACTAAAAACCGGCTTAGTCACCAGCGATAACAGTCAATTCCTTCGCCGTTGGTATGAAATTCCGCCGCGTCAATTTGGCAAAAAATGGCGTCCGCACAATAAAGGCGGCGAGTATCATAAATGGTTTGGTAACCAAGAGTATGTGATCAATTGGGCAAAAACTGTTGCCGAATTGAAGAAACGTAAACGCTCCAAAGCTCGCATTTCCCGGCCACAAAATCTTGATTATAATTTCCGTCCACAGCTCAGTTGGTCAGCGATTGGTGATGGCGATTTTGCGGTGCGTTTTTATGACGAAAGTTTTTCGTTCAACACAGCTGGCCCAGCCTGCTTTCCGATTCGCGAATCGGACCAAAAATATTTGCTGGGTCTACTCAACAGCTGCGTAGCGCGAGAGTTTGTTGCTGCGCTCAACCCCACGCTCAATCTTAATCCGGGCGATCTCGCGAAGCTACCAATCATCATCGACGAAAAATTCCGTCCGCGTGTTGAAGAATTAGTATTGCAAAATCTCCAGCTCGCAGCGACAGACTGGCACAGTTTTGAAACCAGCTGGGATTTTCAAATTCATCCGCTCGTCAAATATCCCAGCGAAGCGACCATCAAAGGCGCTTTCGAGCAGTGGCGAATCGAAGCGCAAACTCGCTTTGATCAAATGCGCCAGAACGAATGCGAGCTGAATCAGATATTTGTTCAACTTTACCAACTGGAAAATCTCATCGATACATCTGTGCCTGACGATAAAGTTTCGTTGCGACTTGCTAGCCGCCGGCGCGAAGTTAAATCGCTGCTTAGCTATTTTGTCGGCTGGTGTTTTGGGCGTTTCGATTTACCACCAAAATCATTAAATCTCGCTCAAACTTCCAGCCCTACCCAAACTCTCGGTTCCGCTCAAACTTCCAACCAAGCGAATCCCACGCCCAAGCCTCGCCGCTCGTCAAAAGAAAAACTCGCCGCGAAGGATATAGTTTTGTTACCCAAAAACATCTTACCGAAGCTCAAATATTTTTTGGCCGAATGTTATCAAGCCGAAACGGTTATCGAAAATCTAGCCTACATCGCAAATACGCTGGGTAAAGAATTTGGCGAGAGCGACGAAGCGACTATCTTGCGTTATTTCCAGGAGAATTTCTATGCTGACCATCTTCGCGAGTTCCATGGTTTACCGATTTATTGGCAAGTCGACAGTGGACCGAAACATACTTTTCGCGCTTGGTTCTACTACCATAATTATCAGCCAAAAATCTTTACTGCGCTTAAGCGACAATCAACACTTCTTACCAAGAAGCAGCGGCTCGCAGTTGAGCAGCTTCAAGCTCAGATCGATGTGACCACTGCGAAAGGTAATCAAAAATGGCTAACCGCCAAATATAAACAGTCTGAGCTAAGACTTTTGGAACTGCAAGAATTTTATCAAGCACTCATTGACCTTCAAAACCAAGATTTGTCACTCGATTTTGACGCCGGAATTTTTGCCAATTATCAGCGTTTTCAGTCCATTCTCTCTAAACTATCCAAATCGTAGAATTTAGCAAAAGCGTGTTATAATAAGGATATCTAAACGAGGCAAACTACTTTTATGGACGAGAAGGAAATCCAGCGCAAACGCCGCGATAATGAGGAAGCCGCGACCAAAGATCGTGCTCGGATTTTGGGCCTGCCTTATCTCGACACGCGCGATTTTGAGGCTACCACACCACTTATCCCGGACCTTCTCAGCAAGGAAGAAATGCATCTTAATTTTATCATCCCGCTGCAAAAAGGCGACGAAGAAACGCCCTACGCTTTCTTGATTACTAGCCAGACACCACAAAGCCTGATTCGTAACATGCGCCGCGATTATCAAAATGCTGGCGAACACGTTGAATTTTTCCTCATCTCCAAATCGGCATACCAAGTTTTTATGTTGCGCTATGATCCTCCACAAGAGACTCATTACGACGACATTCGCATCGCGAAAGAAGGTGATTCCGAAACTATTGCTGAAGTCAGCCAAACTCTTAATTCCGTTTCGACCGAAAAAGTTTTTAATTACCTCGTCGATCAAGCTGACAAACTTGGTGCCTCTGACATTCACATCGAAAACATGCGAGACCGCATTCGTATTCGCATGCGCGTGGATGGCATCTTGCACCCAGTTGCTGATATTAATCGCGACCGCTATCGTATTCTGATGGGCGAACTTTCAACCCGTGCTAACATTTCTTCCGCTTCGCAAAAATCTCAATCCGGTCACATGCAACAAGACATCCATCGCGATGGCACCTCGCACCTGCTGAATATTCGTGTTGAAACCGTGCCGACTATGTATGGCCAAGACGCTGTTCTCCGTCTCTTCAATTTTGATGAGTCATTGCTTAACCTCGACTTGCTTGGACTTACTCCGGATGAACTAGATACCGTCCAGAAAATCATCTCACACCCGCGCGGTCTAGTCTTGATGGTCGGCCCGACCGGTTCGGGTAAGTCGACCACGCTCTACTCTATTTTGAATGCTTTGAATACTCCAGAACGCAAGATTATCACCTTGGAAGATCCAATCGAATATGGTATCACTGGCATTACGCAAATTCCAATTGATACGACTAAGGGTGACGAATTTGCCGATGAGCTGCGCTCAGTTTTGCGTCTCGACCCAGACGTCGTGATGGTGGGTGAGATTCGTGATGCTGACACCGCGCGCACCGCAATTCAGGCTTCAATTACCGGGCACCTAGTACTTTCTTCGTTCCACGCCAATTCGACCGCCGCTGCTTTTTCGCGCATGATCGACTTGATTGGCACGAACCCAATTTTCGCCAGCTCAATTCGTATGTTGATCGCCCAGCGCCTAGTACGCAAACTGGCTGACAGCAAGGAAGCTTACCGCCCCGACGAGTCGACCAAAGAATATATCCGCAGTGTTTTGACTGGCTTTGACCTTAATCTGGACGATCTCACGTTGTATCGCCCAGTACCGACTGCCGAATACCCCTTTGGCTATCACGGCCGCACGGTTTTGATGGAACAGATGGTAGTCTCGGAAGACATTCAGGGTTATCTGCGCGGCGACCTAAAAGACATCAGTACTGAAGCCATCGAACAGAGCGCTCGGATGCAAGGCATGCTGACACTTGAACAACGCGGCGTGCTTGCGGCCCTTCGCGGCGAAACTACGCTCGATGAAGTCTCTCGTGTCATCTAATTTTACCTGGTCAGTTTATATATAATATATAGTATAATAACTACATGGAAAAGTTCTTAGATTATTTTGTGCCCGAAAGATACGATCTATCGCTCGAACTGAGTCGCACGCACGAAGTTCTGCACGGCAAAGTTCAAGTTTCGGGAACGGTTCACTCGGAAATCATCAAGTTTCATGCCGTTGACATGCAAATCGAAGCAGTTCAATACCCTCCCGCTGACATGCCATATTATGAGCCCAACCTCGACTGCGATTATGACTATGATGGCAAAGTTTTGAGCATCCCCCTGACGCCACAAATGGCTCCCAAATTTTTCAGCACCACTAACGCCGAGAGTTATACGTCGCCCGAGAATTACGATCTTGGCCTCACTTTGCTGATTAAGTTCCGCACCAAACTGAATCATAATATGCAAGGTTGCTACCTGTCGTCGTACGACCTAAATGGCCAGCCACAAAAGCTTGTCGCCACACAGTTCGAATCGCACTATGCGCGCGAAGCTTTCCCGTGTATCGATGAGCCGGCCGCCAAAGCTACTTTCGGTCTCACGCTTAAGATCCTAGATTTGCAACCTAGCGACGTGGTGTTGTCGAACATGCCGCTCATTAACCACTACGACCAAGCTTTCACTTTTAGCACTACGCCGCGCATGTCGACTTATCTACTGGCGTGGGTGGTTGGCCCGCTGCAGAGTGTCTCCACCACCAACCAGAACGGTGTGCGCGTTTCGTCTTACTGCGCTTTGAACCAACCGCTCAGTGCACTGCTTTTTGCTAACGAGACTGCCGCTCGCGCGCTTGAATATTACGGCCAAAAGTTTGCTGAGCCTTATCCTCTCCCCAAGCTCGACCAGGTCGCCCTACCAGATTTTGAGGCCGGTGCCATGGAGAACTGGGGGTTAGTCACTTATCGTGAATCCTGCCTCCTCGCTGATTCTGCTGCCACTTTGAGTACCAAAAAAGCCGTCGCTACCACCGTCACGCACGAACTTTCGCACCAATGGTTTGGCAACCTCGTCACTATGCAGTGGTGGGATGATCTCTGGCTCAACGAATCTTTTGCCACCATTATGGAGTATTTTGCCACCGACCACCTATACCCGGATTATCACATCTGGCAAGATTTTTTCACTTCTGATTGCTTAGCAGCCCTCCGGCGCGATGCTTTGCGCGGCGTGCAGTCGGTTCAGCAGGTTGTCCATGACCCTGCCGAAATTTCCACCCTGTTTGATTCGGCGATCGTTTATGCCAAAGGTGCCCGGCTCGTCCTCATGTTAATCCGCCTGCTTGGCGAAGACCAGTTCGATCAGGGCATCCGTTATTATTTTGACCAATATAAATATCACAATACAATTGGCGATGACTTGTGGCGAGCGTTGCAGCTTTATGCTGATTTTGACGTCAAAGATTTCATGCACGCTTGGATTTCGCAGCCTGGCTACCCAGCCTTGCAGCACTCCAAAAATAGCGACACTGAGTTTTGGTCTCAGCAGCGCTTCTTCATCGACGGTACTACCGACGACTCAAAGTGGCCCATTCCTGAGACTAAGGATGACATGTCTGGTCATTATCTCATCGACCTATCCGATGCTGAATTTTCGCAAAAGTTAGCCAGTTTCGCCGAGCTTGCCGACGAACAAAAGCTCCGCCTACTGATTGACCGCATGTTGCTTGCGCGCGCCGGTATTGTCGATCAAACTTCGCTCCTGGACTTGTTGCCACACTTCAAGGACGAATCATCCGCCGCAGTCCTAGGTATCGTTAGCAGTGTGATCGGCGATTTGAAACTCTTCTGCCCACCCGACTCGCCCGCTGAACGAGTCTTCAAACAATATCTCGGCCAGATCTACCAATCCCGTTTTAATGAACTTAAGCTCGATCTGCCAGATGCCGACTCCAATACTATTGAAGTGCGCGACCTTTTGCTGGGTCTCGCCTATTATCTCGAAGAGCCCAGTCTCATGTCACAACTATCCGCCCGCTACCAAGATGATTTCGCCGCGCTCGACCCTGAATTACGCATATATATTATTGCTGCTAAGATGCTCGCCGCAGAAGCCGACGTCTTTGGACGACTTTTGGCCGCCTATCCGCAGACTTCCGATCCTGAACTCCGCTCCGATCTGCTCTATTGTTTAGCACTTGCTCGTCAGCCCAAGCATCTCGACCAGTTGCTGGGCTTGCTCGACGATCCCGATTTTGTTCGCCCGCAAGACCACATCTTCCTCTATATTTATCTTTTGCGCAACCACCGCACTCGCGCCCGTGCGCTCAACTGGGCGACGAAGCATTGGGATTATGTCCGCCAACTCACCGGCGACAAGTCGCTCGAAGATTACGTCAAATCACTCGGCGCCGTTCTCCGCACCCCCGCAGAAGCGCAGGAGTTCCACGCCTTCTTCAGCCAGTTTAGCGAAGATCCGATTCTGAAGCGTGCTCTCGACGTCGCCGAAACCGAAATCGCTGCTCGCCTTGATCTCATCAAATCCCAAAGCCCACGCATCGCTGCGAAGCTACAGGAAATATTAAAGGCTAAAAAATGAGACTTTTTCTCGCTAGTCAAGATTTCGGACGCCACGCAGATGTATTGCGCAAGATGACTAATAACAATCGTAAGGTTCTCGTCATTACAAACGCTCGTGACTATGCCCCGCAAGATACAAAAGAAGAACTTATGGCGCGCAAAACTAAACTTTTTGCCAGTGAAGGTTTTGACATAACAGAACTTGATTTGCGGAAATTTTTCCATCGGTCAGTAGCGCTAGAACGATTCATCGATCAACATTGTCCAGGGCTGGTCTATGCAGTTGGCGGCAACGTTTTCCTGCTCAGTACTGCCATGCACGCCAGCGGCTTTAACGAAATCATCGCCCGAAAGCTACAACAAGATGAACTGATATATGGTGGAGGCAGTGCTGGCGCCATGGTTGCAGCTTCCGATCTTCGAGTCTACGAAACGGGAGAAGAGTCGAATATACAAAACGCCAGCGAAACCTATGGTCTAACACCCATTACGCGGGGCCTCGGGTTAATCGATAGTTACGTTGTCCCTCATGTTGGGCATCCTAAACTTGGCTTAGACTGCGAAGCGCGTCTTCAAAACATCTTGAAGATTTCCGCTCGACCAATCATGCTTAACGATAATCAAGTTCTTGTCGTCAATAATGACCGCAACGAAGTTATTTAGCGATTTTTTTATGTGCTAAAATTAAACCAAGAGTATAAAAATAGATAGAACTACGAAATTTTATGAAACTTTTCCTCATCCGCCACGGCCAAACCGATTGGAACCTCCACAAACGCGTGCAGGGTGCCACAAACACGCCGCTCAATTCTACCGGCTTAGCCCAAGCCAAAGCTTTGCGCCAGCAGACCAGCCGGCTCGAGTTCGAAGTCTGCTACGCTTCGCCGTTGCTTCGTGCCGCCCAGACCGCCATGACTGTCGTCGACGGCCGCAGTGAGATCATTTACGATTCACGTCTCAAGGAGCGCAACTTCGGTCGCCTCGAAGGACAGTATCTGCCGCGCTGGGAGCTGATTAAACCCGACATTTTCGACCGTAATATTAATACCGGCACGCAGGGAATCGAGCCTATTCTCTCGCTTGACGCTCGCACCGCTGAATTCCTCAAAGACCTCTACGAAAAATATGATCAAAACGCCCGTATTTTGGTCGTCGGCCACGCTGGCTCGCTCAAATCCATGCTTGCCTGCCTGATGGATTGGGACACCCCTGAATTTCGCGATTTTCACATTGAACAGGGGCAAGTCTACGAGTTTGAATTCTAGCTCTCGCCGAAATTCTGTAATTTTTGTCCTAAAAACACACGAAAAACGCCATTTTTACCCTAATTTTGCCAAAAACACCAAAAATAGGCATAAATAGTATTGACTTTTTTAGCAAAGTGTGCTACAATGGAAGCATAAGGTATTTTCAGGTACCCGAACAAGCCGAAAAGTGGCAAAAACCAGCCTCAACTTGTTCTTCAAACCATGAAAATTACCTTTGTAAACCCGAAAAAATGAATTTCTATCCAGATTTTCCTCAAAATCCCAAAAAAGTCTGAAAAAAGTGTTGACTTCGTCATTGAGGCGCGCTATAATGAGGAACAGTTAAACAAGTTGCCGAGGAGCAACCTCTGTATTAAGATAGAAACTATGCGAGGTAATCTATCGACTTATCTAGTCAAATAGCTTATCTTCTGCTGAGAAGGTTTCATTTAACAATTTGGACAACGATTAGAATTGTAAGACGGAGCTAGTAGTCGAACTTCAAGAATCGAATGTCGATTGCTAGTTAAGTCAATGCATAAAAAGGTACATAAGGGCACTG
>CAZVPV010000017.1:0-20147 GCA_964629195.1 uncultured Candidatus Saccharibacteria bacterium
CCATGCTTAACCCTGCCTTTGCTTATTCTTAGGTTTTTTCTTGTTGATGACACGAAGTACGCCTTTGCGACGAACAATGATGTCATCTGGGGAAATCTTTTTAACACTGGCACGCACCTTCATAGTGTCAAAATTATCCTTTCCGTTAAAGTTGCGAAATAACACAAGCTTGTTAGCTCTATTTTTGGATTTTGACGCTCAACTCGTCGAACTTCCAGAAAAACTAACAAGTGTTGTAAAAATCACAACACTTTTATATTCTTATTGCAGACGGAAACTGATGCGCCCCTTCGTGAGATCATAGGGGGTGAGCTCAACTTCTACCCGGTCGCCCGGCACTAAGCGGATATAATTTTTGCGCATTCTTCCGCTAATGTGTGCAATGATATTATGACCATTCTCAAGCTTGACTCGAAAATGGGTGTCGGGCAGCGCCTCAATCACCTCACCAGTGAGTTTAATTACTTCTTTTTGACTAGCCATAAATTACTCATTTATTGTAGCACATGAAAGTGTCAATGTAAATAGTTTTTCATGAAAAACGGTGAATTTTGGTGCTTCGGTTGGCTTTCTGTATTATGCGCCGTTTTTAGCATGTTTTGGCGCTATGACCGTGGATTAGTTTACGAGTACAGCGCGGACGAAAAGTCGGTGGGAGTAAGTTTGGCTGGAGAGCCACCAGTCGCCAGTGCAGGTGATGAGAGTGAGTGAGCCGTTGCCTTTCTCGGGAGAAACGCTGGCGGTCGACATATAATCGTTGGCTTCGCTGTCGCGAATGCTTTTTGAAGCGACGTCGACGACGCGATAGGTAAACTGGCGACCGTCGCCCATTTCGATGTTAATGTGAGCGCCGGTTTGAATATTGGGAAGAGATTTGAAAATGCCGTCACCCAGCGCACCACCGTGAGCATCGATAATGGCAGTACCGTCGGCGGATCCGGGCAAAGCGGAGTCGACGTACCAGCCGACATCGTGGATGTTGCTTGGGGTGTCGAGCGTGCCGTTCTCTTTTTTGGTGATTTCGACGACGCGAGAGTTGGCGATGCCAAGGCTGGGGATGGAGAGATAGCGCGGTTTGTCAGGAGCGACAGTGTAGTTGGCAAGATCAGTGGAGCTGGGTTGTTCTTCTTCGACGTTCTCGCCTTCGTAGACGGCTACCGTGGCGCGTTCGCTGCCTTCTTTGGCTTTGATGTAGTTGTGTTCCCAGATCGCCACGCGCCCAAAGAAGATGCTGAGGATTAGGACGATGATTATGCCGATAACGCTTAAAGGGCTAAAATGTATTTTCCTCACCACTGGAAGTTTCATAAATCTTTCCTTTTAATTATTTATATTCATCGTAGGTCACCATAAGTGCACGGGAGTTGAGTTGGCGGAGATTTTCGAGCGCGACGGTGACGACGATCAAAAGCCCTGTACCGGAGATTGAGAGGCCGATCGGGGCGCCGTTGATGACGATGAAGATATAATCGGTGAGGAATGGTAGCATAGCGATCAGACCGAGCGAGAGTGCGCCGAAGAGATTGAGGCGAGTAATAGTTTTGCCAAGGTACTCGGCGGTTTTGATACCGGGGCGGACCCCTTCGATGAAGGCACCTTGCTTCTGGAGATTATCTGCGATTTCTTTAGTGTTGAAAATGATGCTGGTGTAGAAATAGGTGAAAAGAACAACTAGGAGGAAGTAGACGGCGGGATAGAAGAACCATTGGGCTGTGAGGCCGTTAGGATAATATTGCAAGAAGTTGTTAGCGTTAGGCGCAGTGAAGAGTGTGATCAAGGTAGCACCAAAGCTGTTGCCGGGGGAAATGGTGGTGATTAGTTGACCGAGGAGGGCGGGGAGTGACAAGAAAGCAGTAGCGAAGATGACTGGAACGACGCCGGCAGCAATGAGTTTGAGCGGGAGAATGGATTTGATGTCGCCGTAAGCACTGTTGCCGCGGATACGTTTGGCGTAGTTGATAGTGATGACGCGCTGAGCCTCGTTAAGTTTAACGAGGAAGTAGATCACGACGAGCAGAGCAATGGCGAAACCGAGGATGATCCAGAAAATGACGGGGTTGACGGGTAGATTGAACCAGCCAAAGAGTGAGAGCGAGCCTTCGCTGGTGTCGAAGAGGCTGGTGCCGAGGTCGGCAAGAGTGGTGGGGAGCTGGGAAATGATGCTGGTGAAAATGATGATCGAAATACCATTACCGATGCCTTGTTCGGTGATTAGTTCGCCAAACCACATGAGGATCATTGAGCCGGCAACCATAGAAGTGACAGATAAGAGCCAGCTAGCCGTAGTTGGGGTAGTAGCGAGGGTAGTATTTGAAGCGACGATTGATTGATAGAGGATAAAAATGTAAGCGATAGACTGGACGATGGCTAGTGGAACGGTAAGAATGCGAGTCCATTGATTGATTTTGCGACGACCGGTTTCGCCGTCCTGAGAGAGTTCTTCGAGACGGGGGATAGCTTTGGTGATGAGTTGGACGACGATTGAAGCGGTGATATATGGGGAGAGACCAACGAGTAGGATCGAGAAAGCAGTCAGACCGCCACCGGAAATCAGATTAAGGAGATTACCAAAGTCAGACTTTTGGATTAAATTTTGGACAGCTTCTTGGAAAGTTTGTGGCTCGCCAAGCGGCACCGGTACGTGCGCTAGAAAACGATACATAATGAGCAGGCCGACAACAATCAGCATGCGTTTCAACATATCTTTGTTCCTGAAAGATTTGAAAATGGTCTTAAAATTCATGATTCCCTACTTTTTTCTCTACGTATGGGTTCCATTATAGCATACTTGGAGGCGGTTTAGGGGATTTTGTTAGTTTTCTGGTTCATGTTTTTGTATTAAAGAATCATAGTGTAATACAGATTATGCACTAGTTTTGACTTCTGGTGCTTAATTTGGTTTTCCGTTTTGTCTTTTGTGCTGGACACGGCGTCGTTTCATCCCGCCGTCGCGGGTGAAACGCGCCTCTTCCTCCTCGTACGTCCGGAATGGTCCAGCACAAAAGCAAAACGAAGAAAACCAAAGTTAAAAACATAAACAAAACTAGGTATAGTTCTGTATTACAATAATTCTTCTGCCACAAAAGCGAATCAGAAAACTAAACATCTAGTAATCTCCTATATATCTAACTCGTGGCGGGTTTGTGTATCTTGAGCATGGTGCGCTAAGGAATGTGGGGAGTGACGGACATTATTGGACGGCTACGAGTGTTCCGCTGAACTCTAATACTACTTTTAATTTTTCGTTTTATGATACTTACATCATAGCTTCAAAACTCAATGTACGGTTTTTGGGCTTTACGGTCCAAAGTTCTGGAAGAGGTTTGGTGGGAGGAATTATAAAACATCCCTTAATCTTCTATATATCTAACTCGTGGCGGGAATATCGTAATGCCGTTTGGTGCGCTGAGAAATGCTGGGATTGCGGTCTTTGCTTGGTCAAGTACTGCTACGACGACTGAATTCAGCGCGTATTTATTCGACTCGAATGATCTAATTTTTCATCTGTCGGATTACGACTATCGTTGGGATGGCTTTGCGGTCCAGTCTGATGAGCTTGCTACTGTATTTCAAAATCTTGTATTTGCTGCGTAGAATCTTATGACTACTTTACAAGAACTTACTTCTGCATTTTAAAAACTTACCTCAATATTTTAGAATCTTACGATTTCTGTTCGTGAAATTTCGCCCCTGCTATTTTGGTATTTTCGCTACGAAAAAAATCTTACCGAAAATTTCTAAAAGTTTACTTCTGGACTCTAAAAATTTACGTTAATTTGTAAAAGATTTACTCCTGGGTTTTAAACTTTCGTATCAACTTGTAAAAATCTTGTGCTAAGTTCAGTGAGCTTAGTATTTTGCTGCTGGACCGTCAAGCCAAACCAACGGTTGCCATGATCCGACGAGTAGACGCTAGTACTATCGAAATTGAAACTATATGTATAGAGCGAAGACGCATAGGTGGTAGTCGTCCAATAGATACCATGTTTATTCGCGTAGTTCAAAGAACCAGTACCCATATGTATATACCCGCCACGAGTTAGATATATGGAAGGATCGGAGAAGTTTTATTTGGCAAGGCAGCGAACGGAGAAGCCAGTGTTAAAACCGGACCCGTTGTTGATATAAAGTGCTGGAGTGATAAGAGCGTTCATGCCGCCTAGGGTAGTGAGCGTAGTTCTGGACCAGTAGTAACCATAAAATGTATAGTTGAGCTTGCCATTTTTTGGCTCGACGTCGCCAGTGTAGGAAAAATAGAACGGGGCTTTGATTGGGTCTTGGTACGCGCCATCCTTGACTTCGGCGTAGCTGACATCATGTGTTTGATTGTAGTCACTTCTTTGATAGCCATAGGCGAGAAAAAGGTTGTAAAAACTGCTGTGATGGTTGATGGGCAAACCATAATCGGCGGAAGAAGAATCCGTGTTGCGGCGGACGCTGGGTAAGGTCCAACCTTTGGGACAAATGGAGTTAGGTGCGTCGAGCTGTTGCTGGCCATTGATTGCCATTTCGCCGAGACTGCCGGCTGTGGCGGCGTTATAGGTGTAATAGTTGCCGATGCGATAGTGGAGGTCGGGATTTTCAACAGTACTAAGTTCGGCGATACGCGGACAGTTAGCGAAATCTTCGCAAGTGCTTTGCTCTTCGGGTTTGATAACTACATAATTACCTAGGTTCCAAGAATCGGTGTCTTCTGTGGCGGAAGCTGGGTCGGTGACAATTTTGCCGAAAGTGGTTGGTTTGGCGAAATGAATACTGTCTTGGGATTTGTTGGCGTAGTCGGGATCGTCCTGGTAGAGGACAGACCATTCGGTTTTGGTCGTAAGATCCGTATCCCCTGCCGTCAACCTTTGTCCCTCGCGTAGGTTCAGTGCTAGGTTTTGCGTCATCCAACAGTTCTGATCGGCCATCTTTGCTACCCAATATTTCGTGCCATCTCGACTATCAATCAGTTGTTTTGTCACTTCGCCACCCGGCGTCACTTCCCCACTCGCCGCACAGATCTCCGTCGTCATGTCTTGCATATAAATCAGCTCTTGCATGGTAGTAATCGCCAGCGGATTCGCAATGGCGGATATCACCACTTCGCCAGTATAAGTCCCGGCTGGCAGGCTAGTGCTGACGTTTGCCCCAAAGATTAGCTCATACTCCGTCATCTCCGCCGGTGAAGTGAGGTCTTCAATCACGGTCTCGTCCTGCGGGATGCTTTCGTAAGTGGTATTCTCATCCGCGAGGTTCTGGCCAAAGTAATAGCCCCAAGAATTCTGCGCAAAGTTGGCGGCAGTACTCGGCACAGCAATCGTCGCCACTTTGTTCGTAGTATCCTGTAGGTTAGTAGAGACTAGGTCAGTACCCGAGAGTCCGTTCATCATCACTTTCAGGCCTGAAGTATTATTCGTCCCCACTCTCACCTTGGTCGAATTCTTATTAAATGTTCCTTCGCTAGTCGGCAGAGTATCAATCACTACGCTCGGCTCCATGCTAATACTAATCGTCGGGTTCGCCACTACGGCCAGCGCGAGTGGCTTTGAGGCTTCGGCGCAATTCGTATTATTCTCGCAGATTGCTTCCGCTGGCTGAACTACTATTGGGTTCAAAATCACTAAGCCAAGCAACCCCAGTAGTCCCAGTGTCACAAAGCCCATATTCCGCTCGAAGTGGTCGAAGGCTAGATTTCCCGATCTAGCTCGTTCATGCCGGTTCTGCTTGCTATTTCCGGCATTTGCTAGCCGACGTGTTTGTTTTCTCATCCTTACCTCCAGATAGTTATGTTATGAAGCCGTCAAAAACTCTGCGAAGTAGACTAGAAACCTACCCACCAGTTCTCCGACTAATCACCCAGGGTGTCGCCTTTGTCTGCTGTTTCTCGAGCTAAATGCTAGGCTACCAACTCAAGCTTGTTAGCTTGATCAGTCTTAGTCAAGTGCCAATCTAGCCAAAGAACTGCCGCTTGACCGCTTTAGCTTAAGTACAAAAAGCGACACCGCAAGGTGCCTTAATACCATTCATAACCTACTACAAGTCTAAACTCATTTCGATTATTTATGCGATGCCGCTCAAATGCAAAACGAATCGTGCTTGTAGCTGGTTTAGATAATGAACTAACCAAAAACTGGCTATGATAGTATTAAGGCAATTCTATTGTATCACGCTCAAGGCTAGTTGAGCAAGAAATATGTTGTGATTTTTACAACAGCTGTAGAATAAGTGGTATTTGGGGTATTATTGCCCCTTCTCGTTCTTCGCGTATATTATTAAAATAAAATATTCTCCGTTTTTCCTATATATCTAACTCGTGGCGGGATGCTTAGGTTGGATGCCGGTTCTCTAAGAAGTGCAAGCGTCGATGGGCGTTATTGGGCTGCGCTGGCCTATACGTCTTCGCTTTATACATATAGTTTTGATCTCAGCGATTCTATCGTCTCTCCGTCAAACGTCAACCCTCGGTGGTATGGCTTTACGGGGCGTGCGAGGTGAACTTTTTAAAGCCTGGAGTAAACTTTTTCGGAGCTGGGGTAAGGCTTTTTGAAAGTGGGAAAATAGTGAAACAACAGGTGTGGAGTTTCAAGAACAGAAAACGTAAGATTTTTGAAATTGATGGCAAGATTTTGAGGTAGAGAGGTAAGATTTTTTGGGGCGTGATGGTGTGACGGACCGTAAAGCCATCCCGGCGACCGTAGTTGCGCGACGGGACGACGCTAGTGCTATCGAAATTGAGGTCGTACGCATTGAGCTCAGACGGATAGGCAGTAGTAGCCCAGTAGAAGCCATTGCGGCCCGCATACCACAAAGAGCCAGTAGTCATATCGACATCCCCGCCACGAGTTAGATATATAGAAGGTTACTAGATGTTTTATATTTGGCTTTACATCTGGTTTCCTAAATCGTTGTTGATTTAGATAAGATTTTATCTAGAAGATGTTGGCAAGTTTAGAAAACAGAAAACACCCCGTTTCTGGGATGTTTTCTGCTAGAATCAATCAAGTCGTGAGATTACTCAGCAACTTTTTGCGCGATGCGTTGAGGGATGGCGACTTTCTTGAAGTTGCCGCCAGCTTTTTTGATCGCGTCGATGGCGGTTTTGCTGGCAAATTGAGTTTCGAGCTCGATTTTAGCGGTCAGCTCGCCACGAGTAATGACCTTCACCTTTGCGTAAGGATTCTCAATTAAACCGCGGTCGGCGAGAGTGAAGTTGTCAACTTTACCACTCAAGTCGTTCAGACGATCAGTGTAGACGTTTTGCGCTTTGTCGTGCAGGCTTTTGAAACCTTTGAGTTTCGGAATGGCCTGCATGATGGCGCGTTGTCCGCCCATGAAGCCGGCTGGCATCTTGCGATGACCAGTACGGGCTTTCTGACCCTTGGTGCCGCGACCGGCGGTTTTGCCGCGACCGGCGGAGATACCGCGACCAGCACGCGTGGGTCGAGTGTTCTTATTGACTTGTAGATCGTTGTACTTCATTTATTTGTCCTCCTTTTTGGCGGATGGCTTTTGCTCGGCTTTTTTGCCTTCGTTGCCGACCCACTGATCGCGTGGAGTCTGAGCGCGAAGACCGTCAATCACGGCGTAGGCGATGTTGACTTTGTTGGTGCTGCCGAGACTCTTTGAGATGAGGTTTTTGATGCCGGTGAGGCCGATGATGCTACGAACGACGCCACCAGCGATAATCCCGGTACCAGGAGCAGCTGGTTTCATCAAGACGTCGGCGCCAGTGGCGCGAGTTTCGACTTCGTGACAAATGGTTTCACCGTCCATGTTAAACTCGATCATGGTCTTCTTCGCTTTGGCAGTAGCCTTTTGGATGGCGCTGGTAACATCGCTGCCCTTGGCAACGCCGATACCGACTTTGTTCTTGTGGTTGCCGATGGCAACGAGGGCTTTGAAGCGCATGCGGCGACCGCCTTTGACGGTGCGTGACACGCGGTCGATGTTGATCGTCACAGTGTCGAACTCTTTTGGCGTATTGTCGGTGTTTCGACGATCGCGGCGGTTGTTGCGACGGCCCATGCTTTTACCGTTGATATCGCGGCGAGTTTTAGTCTCGGCGACTTTGTCATCCATTTTGAGGGTGCCAGATTTGTTGATAACCTTAGCGGTTTTGTCTGCTTCAGCCATCTTAGAACTCCAATCCTTCCTTGCGGGCGGCATCGGCGAGTGCAGCCATGCGACCTGCATAAATTTTAGCGCCCCGATCGAAAACTACGGACTTAATCTTCGCCTTTTTGGCTTTGTCGGCGATTTCTTTGCCGATAGCAGCGGCTTTGTCGGTCTTGGAACCGGTAAGCTTGCTGCCAACGGTGGTGGCGTAGGCTAGAGTTTTGCCACTGTCGTCGTCGATAAGTTGCGCAATGATATGTAAATTACTGATATGTACGCTGAGCCGAGGGCGATCAGCGGTGCCGTGAAGCTTAGCGCGGGTGCGTTTTGCACGAAATACTTTATTCATTTATTTCTTCCCTGCCTTTCCTGCTTTACGAATAATAACTTCGTCGACATATTTAATGCCTTTGCCTTTGTATGGTTCAGGTTTCTTGAGAGCGCGGATTTCCGCAGCGACTTGGCCGACTTGTTGTTTGTCGATGCCGGAGACAGTGATCGTCATCTTGTCGACTTTGAGGTCGATGCCTTCGGGTGCTTTGTACTTCACAGGGTGTGAAAAACCGAGGGCCATTTCGATCTCTTTTGGACCACCGCTGAGGCGAAAACCGACACCATTAATTTCGAGTTTTTTCTCGAAACCTTTAGAGACACCTTGGACAGCGTTGTTTAACAATGCACGCTGCAGACCGTGCCAGGCACGAGATTTTGGCTCGTCGTTGTCGCGAGTGACGGTAGCGACGCTATCCGCGACGCTAACCTTAACATTTTCCTGAAGCGGGACAGTGAGTGAACCTTTCGGTCCAGCGACAGTAATATCCTTGTCGCCGACCGTGATTGTCACTCCCGCCGGAATTTCGATGGGTTGTTTTCCGATACGACTCATATTCTTCCCTTACTTTTAATATCTGCTTAATTTTAGCATGGTTTTTGATTATTTTCAAGAGTTTTGCGGTAAAATGCACTGTATAATATATGGTGCAGCACGGATGATTTTTGCTATTTTTGCAGCCTAAAGCCCTATCTTTTCGATAGGGCTTTAGCGGGAGGTTTTAGATCGAGAAGAGACAGAGGATAACAATGTTGGCGACGGCGATAGTGCCCACTACTCTGATTCCCCAGCGGAACCAAGTTGGATAGTCGACTTTGGCGAGAGCGAGGCCGCCCATGATAGCGCCACAAGTCGGGGTGATTAGGTTGACGAGACCGTTGGCGGCGACGATAGTCATGGCTGTGACGTTGGTGCTGTAGCCCAGCGCAGCAGCGACTGGTGCGATGATCGGCGTAGAAAGGGTGGCGAGACCGGAGGAGGATGGAACGAGGATTGAAAGGAAGATGTGCAGGATGTAGTTGAGCGGGACGAAAATCATTTCAGGCAAAGTGGCGAGGAAGTTGGAGGCGTTAAAGACGATGAAATTATCAAGAAAAGTTTGGCCCATAAGCACGGAAACACCACGGGCGACAGCGACTACTAGTACGACACCAATCATGTCGTCTGCACCGTCGATGAAAGTGCTGATGAAACCGCGTTCGCCAGTGCGATTAATGATAGCGATAAGGATGGAGCTGAGCAAGAACCAGAGGGCGGCTTGGTAGAACCACCAGTTGCCGAGCGATTCGCCGGTGAGCCAGCCGGTCCATTGGTCGAAGAAGGTGATGCCGAATTCGCCCCAAGGAATGAAACCGATAATCATCACGACGAAGGTGAGAGCGAAGATGACGAGTGTCCACTTTTGGCGACCGGAAAGGTTTTCGTCGTCCTTCGAAGCAAGATATTGGTTGTAAGTTTTTTCAGCGGCGGCTTGTTCGCGTAAGCTGAGGAAGGTTGAGCCTTTGTCTTTTTGAACTTTTTTGGCGTAGCGGATGGTGAAGAAGACGGAAATCGCGAGGGTGGTGAGCCAGAGTACAGTGGCGATCAAGATGATCATGCCTTGGTCGTAAGGGATGTCGGCGTCCTTCATGGCGGAGAGAGCAACGCCGGTGGCGAAGGGGTTGATAGTAGAGCCGAGTACGCCGGAGCCGGCACCGAGCAAAATGGTGGCGACACCGACTAATGGATCGAGCCCAGCGGCAAACATGGTGGCGGCGATCAGGATGTAAAAACCAACACTTTCTTCCAGGAAGCCGTAAGTGGTGCCCATGATGGAAAAGATGAACATTAGCAGGACGATGAGGATATATTCTTTGCCGTGGAGTTTTTTGACTAGTAGCTTGATGCCGTTTTCGAGAGCTTTGGTTCTCGCGACGATGGCAAGAAAACCGCCGAGCATCATGATGAAAATACAAACATCAATGGCGTTTTCGAAACCGAGGATGGGAGCCATGAGAACCTGCCAAAGTTTAGCGCCGACAACGCCGGAACCGTCGACGATTGCGCAATCGCCGCCCGTTTCCTCTTCGCAGGTTTCGAGGTCGGTATAGGTGATTTGTGCAGTTTCGGTAGTTTCGTGCTTAGTATTAGTATCCTCTTCGACCACGAGATCGGGATTTTCTACTACTTGGCCATTTTCAATTTCGACGTCGACGCCGTTGACGGTAAGGTCGTTGATTGGCTCGACGCTGTTTTCGGTGAGGGCGACTTCCGTGGAGGCTTCGGCGACACTTTCTGTGTTGTTGGTATTACTGACATTATTGGTATCGGTTTGTTCTTCGATAGTACCTTCGGCAGTTTCGGTTTCTTCGACAACCTCTTCGGTCGGGACCGGTACAAATTGAGCTTTGGGCAGCAAGTGAGAAATGAGACCGAGCGCGACGATCAGGATCATGATGATCGAATAAGCTGAGAGCATTGAACGATTAGATTTTTTGCGAGTTTTGGGCTTTTTCACCATGGTTTCCTTTCCAAAAAGTGGTTAGATTAATTATTTTTGCGTCAATCATTTTTCGCGTACTAAGGCCATGGCCATACAGTGCGAGCCGCCGCGACCGCGAGAGATTTCGGAGCTGGGGATTTCGATGACATTGATGCCGTGGCGACGGAGATTTGCGTTAGTGACGAAGTTGCGATCGTAGGCGATGACGGTGCCGGGGCGCACACAAAGTAGGTTCACGCCGTCGCTCCACTGTTCGCGTTCAGCGTCGATGCGCCGACCGTCGCCACATTTGATTAGTTCAACGCGCGATAAGTGGAGATACTTTTCGAGGACTTTTTGCAAACTTTGACGGTTTTCGACGATTTCGAGTTCGCTGCCGCGACCTTTGGTGATTTCATAAATCGTGGAAATATCCATGATAGCGTCTTGGACGGCAAATTTGTTGACGTCGACTTGGGTGATGACGGTGTCAAGATGCATAAAACTGCGCTCGTCAGGAATGTCAATCGCGAGGATGTATTTGAAAGTGTTACGTTTGTCTTTGAAGAGGTTTTGGGCAAACTCGGCGATGGCGTCGGGCTCGGTGCGCTGCGAAATGCCGATGGCGATAACTTCCTCGGATAGCACCTGGATGTCGCCGCCTTCGAGCGAGTAGGGCTCGGTGCGGTTATAGTAGAGCTTGGTATCTTCGTAGAATGGATGATATTTGAAAATATATTCGGCGAAAATTGATTCGCGCGTGCGAGTGGGTGCCCACATTTTGTGGAGCGTGGCGCCATAGCCAATAGTAGCCATCGGGTCGCGTTGGAAAATCAAGTTAGGAATGGGGTCCATAATCATACGGCCAGTGTCGCGAGTAGCATAGAAACCGGAAACGCCGTTTAGACGCTTGAGCTCAGAAATGTCAATACCGGCGATACATTTTTTGATCATCTCACGGTTATCTTTGTAATTGTTTAGGAAATTGTAGCAATGCTTGGCGATTTTGGGCGAAGTGACGCCGGCTTCGGCGATGAATTGCTCGAGAAAGGCTTTGCGGACTTTGGTGTCGGCGTCGTCAAGCGCCTGGGCTATGAGATCTTCGAGATAGATCACTTCAACGCCCTCCGCGCGTAGAGCATTGGCGAACGCATCGTGCTCTTGCTGAGCGATTTTGAGGTAAGGAATATCGTCGAAAAGTAGGCGTTCAAGTGTGGTTGGCGTGAGGTTGAGGAATTCGTCGCCGGGGCGATGCATTAAAACTTTTTTCAAAGGTGCGACTTCACTGAAGTTGCAAATGGCGCTTTTCATGGCGGTTACTCCTTACCTTTTAAGGTTAAATAAATTACTGCTTTGATAGTGTGCATGCGATTTTCGGCTTCGTCGAAGACGAGCGACTGAGCGGAATTAAAAACTTTGTCCGTTACTTCGAGCTCGCCGAGACCAAATTCCGCGTGGACGTCGCGACCGACGGAAGTTTCGAGGTCGTGGAAGGACGGTAATGGATGCATGAAAACTGCGGTAGGTCTCGCAAGTTGCATGACGGCGGCGTTGACTTGGTAGGGTTTCAGCTGGTCGATGCGTTCTCGCCACTTCGATTTGTCTTCGCCCATTGAAAGCCAGACATCGGTATAGATGACGTCAGCGGTGTTTGCTAAGGCGTTCAGGTCGGGCGTGATGGTGATTTTGGCGCCAGTTGCTGCGGCGACTTTTCGGCACTGATCGAGCAACTTAGCGTCGGGATGAAGCGTTTCTGGGCCGCAGCCGATATAATTCACGCCCATTTTGGCACTCATGGCCATGAGTGAGTTAGCGACGTTGTTGCGCGTGTCGCCGAGGTAAGCAACGGTGAGACCACTGAGGCTGCCAAAATGTTCTTCGATGGTAAGAAAATCTGCCAAGGCTTGAGTGGGATGACAGTAGTCGGTCAAGCCGTTCCAGACTGGTACGTCGGCGTATTTCGCGAGATCGTCGACGGTTTTTTGGGCGAAGCCGCGATATTCGATACCGTCATAGAGTCGGGCGAGAACTCTAGCGGTGTCAGCGATGGACTCCTTGTGACCCATTTGCGAACCGTTAGGATCAAGATAAGTGGTGCCGATGCCGAGGTCATGGCAAGCGACCTCGAAGCTGCAACGCGTGCGGGTGGAAGTTTTTTCGAAAATTAGCACGACGTTTTTGTCGGGAAAATATTTGTGATTTTGACCGGTTTGCTTGTAAGTTTTGAAAACTTTGGCGATGTCGAGCATATAGCGTAGCTCGTTCGGGCTAAAATCTAATATTTGCAAAAAGTCGCGCCCCGTAAAATTCATTTCCACACCTCGTTTATGGTTATTAGTAATAGTATAGCATGAAAAGTTGGGAAAAGGTTAAGGTTTTGAAAAATACGGATTTTAGAGGTTTGGATGGCTAAATTTTGCTAAATCTCTGAAAAAGTGTTAAAAGAGTGGTTTTTCTATTGACTTTTTCGGCGATGTGTGCTATAATGAGAAGATAGAGGTAGTATTCCGTAATGGAGTAAGCATATTAACAAGGAGGAAGGAATATGTTAGATGATGGTAACGCTATTATCAAAATGTTGAATGATTTAGATTTATCGCCTGAGGAAAGTGTATATGCTTTGGTCTTTGGACTGGAGGATGAGATATCACTGAAAGGTAAAGACGCGGTTTTTAGCGAGTTGTCTTTTCAACGAGAGAAGATGCTTGAGCATATTACGGTCTTGGTGCGGGAGACGCGTTGTGGTCAGTTTTATTGGCGTGTACTACGGCAAGCAATGGGTTGTGAGACTTTTGATGATGAGCATGTTCGTAAGACAGCGCCTAGTGAAGCGATAAGCTATTTTCGGTATGGACAGCAAAGTTATTTTGTGCAAGAGCCTAATAGCTATTTGAGGTATATTTTAGCTGATTGCAAAGAAGCTTGGCGGGATAAGGAGAAAATTGCTCTGCCTGCTGCGGAGAATAATTCTGGCAGCTGTTCGAATGTTGATACTGTTGGTACAACATCGATTAGTTTCAATACCGAAGAACTATATATGAAGGTAGAACAACTAATGGCAGAAGTGCGGTTTTATGATCAGCGACGTGATCAGGCTTTGCGGGCGATTGAAACTTTGCTTACGGAAATTAGGGATAAGAATAATCGTCCAGAAAATAGTTCTACGGTTGTAAATTTGGATGTACCGCAAGATTATGAAGATAATCCGAACTCGGTTAAACAGATTCGTTGGCCTTATCGAATTTCGCATATTTTGCAAAGTTTTGACTTGCAGACCGTACCACAGCTGGTGAAACTTCTCGCTAACTTTGACAATTCTGGGAATAATAGGACAGTCACGTTGTGGGAACAGAGTGTGATGATTGCTATGATGCGACGCGAAGGGCTATGGCCTGACAAGGACGACACGGTTGAAGTGTGTCTGGACGATCCGGTCGAGAGTGCGCTTGAAAATGTGCTTAAAGATGAGAGTACCGTGCGGTTGGCGAATTGCTTGAAACGCAGAGGACTGAATACGGTGAGTGATCTGATGTCGGTTTTTGCGCATGGTTTTGCTTCTGGTTGGTGCAGGTTATCGCAGACGCGACAATTTGGCTCGCGTAGTATGAAACAGTTGGAAGTAGCAATAAAACGTTGGGCGATTTTAATACCAGTTGATTTATGCTTTCCAAGCAATAGGAGCGAAGTGTTAGCTTTAGATTTTGATGAAGACGAATCGGATACACTACGTGCTTATCGGATTGAGACGATTGGTAGGTTGAAGGTGGCTTGCGAGGATGAGAACCGTTTTTCGGGGCTGCGATACACTGATCCTGAACTTTATCAAGCTGCCGTGAGTCATTTGCAGAAATATGGGCTCTGGCCAGAAGCCTAGGCTCTTATTGACCGCGTTGTTTTTTACTGATAGGTTAGTAGCTTCTCTAATTATTTGCTTTCACTGTAAAAAGAGACTCGATGAACGGGTCTCTTTTAAAATATTTAAGCATTGTTGGGCTTTTGTTGCTCAAGGGAAAGCTTGGCAAAGTTGATGATTTTGGTAACCATTGGCGCGACGTTAGCTTGCTCTTTTTGAGCTTTGCTGAGAGAATCGAGTTCTCTTTCGTATTCAAGATTAAAATGCTCGAGTAAGACTTCGATTTGATCGACTGGATCGAAACTATTCTTTGACTCCTTTTCTTTTTCAGGGTGGTGTATGTCGTGGCATTTATACATTTCGACACGATAGCCGTAAATTTTGGTACGAAAGTTTGCAAGATCGTCGGTAGAAATTTTGCTAGTCTGGTCGGCTGGGCTGGTTGACTTATTTTTAATAAATAACTTTTGCCAGATTTGGTTGATTTCTACTTGAATGCTCTGGATTCTCTTTGTGCCTTCGCGCCTATCATCACGTAGGTCTTCCCGGGTTCGAACGGTATTTTCAAAGGCTAGCTGCCAAAGCGTGTGATAATGTTTGGCGATTTCGTCGACTGCGGTTTGACAATTCCGGAGAGACCAGTTAATGCTCTTAAGTTGTTTCTCGAACAATGTGAGATATGACCCAGTCAGATCATCCAGAGATGCCTTGAGATTTTCGGTTTGGCAGTCGGTCTGGAGTTTAGTTAACTGATCGATTAGAGCGCTAAGTTCGCTTTGCATATCTTGGAGTGGCTGAATAATGTCGGCTTGATAGCGATTAGTTAGGACTTCTAGAATAATTAAATCGTCAGCTAAGTTCAAGCATCTGATCAGAATTCTAGAAAAATCGTAGCTTTGCCTTTCTGTTGGTTTTGCTTTCTTTTCGAAAGAATAAAATCGTTGCTTGACTGGTGTTGCATCGAGCATTTGGTCGCTATGGAGCACGGCGTGGTAAATGTGTTCGCGCAGCGTGGTTGGCTGCTCGACGATCTTTTCAAGCCATGTTGTCTCCCAAAGATACTTATTCTCACATAAATTTTTGAGGCTGACGACGAAGAGCGATGCGAAATCAAACAGAAAATCAAGATAATCCAGCTCGAAATATTTTTCGTGTTTCCCTAGTGTGTAAGTTAAGGTGCTATTTTTAGTAGCGCTTTGATTGTTCATAAAATTCCCCCTTATGTTCTAAATTTGCTACTAGTTTATTTTATGATAAAAGTCTGCATAAGTCAATAAGATAAAGAATTTGAAGAATTTTTGTCAAAAATGAATATTTTGTTTCTGGCTGATATAGCTAACAAAAATCTTCCCCTTGCGAGGAAGATTTTTTCTGGTGGCTTGATTTAGTTTGTTTTAATAAGCCTTCACTAAAATAGCAGGGGATTTCCGTTAGGAACCCCCTGCTTCTCGTGAAAGTTTTAGTAAACTTTAACAAGAATTTCGCCGCCAAGATGTTGCTTTTTGGCTTCGCGACCAGTCATGATACCCTTAGAAGTGCTGATAAGCACGATGCCACGGCCACTTTTAACGACGGGGATCTCTTCGGCACCAGCGTAAACGCGGCGACCGGGTTTCGAGACTTTGGAAATCTCGGTGATTTTAGCGGGCATGCCTTCTTCACAAATAGTGACGTGAAGGGTGCCGCGTGGTTTGCCTTCTTCGATTTCGTAGTCAGCGATATAACCGGCATGTTTCAAGCCTTCCGTGACTGCAACTTTGAGTTTGCTGGTTGGGACGCGAATTTCGGTTTTACCAACCATGATGGCGTTACGGATACGAGTAATGAGGTCGGCGATTTGATCAGTTGATTGTAATGACATATCTATCTCTCCTTTCCTACCAGCTACTCTTTGTTACGCCAGGGATTTCGCCCTTTGATGCTTTTTCGCGGAAATTAATACGGCTGAGGCCAAAATAGCGCATATAGCCGCGTGGTCGACCATCCAACATGTCGCGATTTTTGAGACGGGTGGGACTAGCGTTGCGAGGAAGCTTTTGGAGGCCTTCAAGATCGCCGGCAGCCTTGAGCTCGGCGCGTTTTGCTTTATACTTTTCGTTCATTTTGCGACGCTTTTCGTCGCGCAAAATTGCTGATTTCTTTGCCATCTATTTGTTCTCCTTTTCAAATGGCATTCCAAAGGCTTCTAACAACTTCATGCTCCCTTCGTGAGACCCGTTTTTAATAATAAATGTGATTTCGAGACCGTGTAGAACTGAGGCGTCTTCGAAAGTGATTTCGGGGAAGACGGTTTGTTCTTTGAGGCCGAGGCTATAATTCCCTTGCTTATCAAAAGCTTTGCGTGAGACGCCATGGAAGTCGCGGACATGTGGCAAAGCGATATTGATCAAACGGTCGACAAATTCGTACATTTTGTCGTTGCGCAAGGTGGTTAGATAGCCAACTGGTGCGCCCATGCCTTTGCGGATCTTGAAACCAGCAATAGATTTCTTGGCGAGGCGGCTAGTGGTGGCTTGGCCACTAATTTTGGTCAAAGTGAGTTCGACGGTTTCGGTGAAGCGCTTGTCTTCACGTTTTTTGCCGACGCCGCTAGAAATCACCACTTTTTCGAGTTTTGGTACTTGGTTGATGTTTTTCAGACCAAGTTCTTTTTGCAACTCTTTGGCGATTTTAGTATTATATAACTCTTTGAGTCGTGGAGTCGTTTTGTCTGCCATTATTTATCCTCCTTACGCAGGTTGGAGAAGTCAATGCCGAGCTGGATGGTCTTCTTCCCGCCTTTCGGATTAAATTGTGTGCGCTTCAGATGACGTTCGCGAACTTCAATGTCTTTCAAGAAAGCTTTGCCGGCTTTACGATCGACTTTGATGATTTCGGCGATTTCGCCTTTGTGATCTCCGGCGATAACTTTGACTTTGTCGCCAACTTTCAAATTCTGTGCCATTATAGTACCTCCGGAGCTAAGCTGATAATTTTGTTAAAACCGAGGTCGCGTAGTTCGCGAGGTACGGGACCAAAGACACGAGTGCCTTTAGGAGTTTTGTCGTCGTTGACCAATACGGCGGCATTGTCGTCGAAACGAATTGTGCTGCCGTCTGGGCGACGGATCTGTTGCTTGGTGCGGACGATTACGGCGCGAACGACGGCCTTTTTCTTGACGCCGCCGGTTGGGCTAGCTTCTTTGACGCTGCAGGTGACGATATCGCCAACGCGCGCGTAGCGAGCACGCGTCCCACCAAGGACCCGGATTACACCAAGTTCTTTGGCGCCGCTGTTGTCTGCGACTTTTAATCTAGTTTCCTGTTGAATCATTTAATTTTCCTCTCCTGTATTTGTGACGTCGTCTTTCAGCTCGACCGTGCCGTGCGACTTTTCTAGGACTTTGACGAGACGATAGGTTTTAGTCTTACTATATGGGCGGCAAGTTTCGATCAATACTTTGTCGCCGAGACCGGCTTCGTTTTTCTCGTCGTGCGCGGTGTATTTGCGCGTTTTGGTATATTGTTTGCGGTAAAGGGGGTGAGTTTCACGGCTGGCGATGGAAACAGTGATAGTTTTGTCGCGCCCTGCCGAACTAACGATCCCTTGCAATTCTCCGGCCATCTTATGCCTCCTCTTTCTTAATTACTTTAACGCGGACGGGAAGCTTGTGGCCTGCGAGGCGGAAGGCTTCCTTGGCCTGTTCTTCAGTGACGTCGGCGATTTCAAACATCACGGTGCCAGCTTTAACCTTGGCGACGTAGAATTGTGGTTCGCCTTTGCCGCTACCCATTTTGACATCAAGCGGTTTCTTGGTGACTGGGGTGTGCGGAAAAATGCGAATCCAGATTTTACCGCCACGTTTGACGTAGCGCGTGATGGCTTGGCGGGCAGCCTCGATTTGACGGCTGGTGATGCGTTCATTGTCGAGCGACATGAGACCCCATTCGCCAAAAGCAACTGTGTTGCAGCGGCTGGCCTTGCCGCGATTTTTGCCCTTGCGGACTTTGCGATGTGCTTCTCTTCGTGGTACTAAAATTGCCATATTATTTCTCCCCCTTATAAATCCAAACTTTAACGCCAACGATACCAGCTACGGTTTGTGCGTGACAAACGTAAAAGTCAACATCTGCACGCAGGGTGTGTAGAGGCACCGAGCCTTCGATGAACTTTTCGCGACGGCTCATTTCAGCACCGTTCAAGCGGCCGCTGACTTCGACGCGAATACCTTTTGCACCGGCGTTCATGGTTGATTGGCAGGCCATTTTGACGGCACGGCGGAAGTTCATACGCTTGCCGAGTTGGAAGCCGATATTTTCGGCGACCAATTTGGCGCTGAGCTCTGGTTTGCGCACCTCTTCGACGTTCAGGCGGATTGGGCCTTTGACGAATTTTTCAAGTTCCTTCTTCAGCTCGTTGATGCCAGCTCCTTGCTTACCAATGACGGCACCAGCCTTGGCGGTCAAAATCGTTACCGTGGTGAGGTTGGCGCTGCGCTCGATGTCGATACGAGCGATGGTGGGGCGGCTGCTATAACGTTTCTCAATCGTTTCGCGGATTTTGGTATCCTCGATCAGCCAATTGCGAAAGTCGGCTTTGCGGGTGAACCACTTAGACGACCAGTCTTTGGTGACCTGTAGGCGATAAGAAACTGGGTTTACTTTTTGTCCCATTATTTCTCCTCCTCTTTGGCTGGTTGTTCCGCGGTTTTGGTCTCAGCGGCAGCCTTGGCAGTTTTCTTAACTTTTTCTTCTCCGGCTACTTCCACGAAAATATTGCTAGAAATCTTTTCGTAAGGTAGCGCGCGACCACGCGATGCAGGTACATAGCGACGCATGCGAGTGCCGGCCGTAACGGAGATACGAGCGATGCGAATTGTCTTCGGATCAATACTGACACCGCTGTTGTTCATGAGGTTAGCAGCAGCGGATTCGATCGCTTTGCGCACAGCGCGAGCGGCGCGGCGCGGCGTGTTCTCAAGAATCACGACTGCGTCAGCCACGTAGCGATCGCGTACGAGGTCAGCGACGATGCGGGTCTTGCGTGGTTGATTATCAATTCCCTTGATAGCGGCATGGGCAAAAATTGTATTACTCATTATTTACCTCCCTTGGCCGCTTCGGCAGCTTTTTTGCCACCGTGACGCTTAAATTTGCGGGTAGGCGCAAACTCTCCGAGCTTGTGTCCGACCATGTTCTCGCTGATGAAAACTGGGACGTGTACTTTGCCATTATGAACGGCAATCGTGCGCCCAACCATCTCGGGCGAGATGGTTGATTGGCGCGCCCAAGTCTTAATCACGGTGCGATCATCCGCGGAGAGGGCGGCGATCTTTTTCGCGAGCTTATAGTCTACGAATGGACCTTTTTTCAGACTTCGAGACATTATTTCCTCTTTCCTTCGTGGCGACTGCGCACGATCATTTT
>CAZVPV010000018.1:0-14025 GCA_964629195.1 uncultured Candidatus Saccharibacteria bacterium
CCCCGACGACCTGCCGCTTACAAGGCGGCTGCTCTACTAACTGAGCTAACACGGCTTACTTTGTTTATTATATCGGACCTTGCGAAAAAATACAAGGTTTGCTATAATGAGATTATTCTTTCGCATGGAAGGATGGACTTTGCTGGAATCGTCTAGTGGCAATGACAAGAGACTGTAAATCTCTCGGCTTCGGCCTTCGTAGGTTCGAGTCCTACTTCCAGCACCACATTGATAACAAGGTGCGTTTGAGATTATTTTACCTCTGTAAATCGCAGGTTCGAGCCGTCTCTAAAATTTGTAGTTTTAGAGACGTTTTTTGGTTGGGGCGGGGGTTTGTGATATAATAAATCCATTGTGAAATACGACACATCATTAGTCGACAAGGCGCTTCGAGATGGTCACGCTATTGCAGAAAAACTTAAACAGGCCATTTCTTCTGAAGAAATTTGTTGTTTGGAAAAGGAAATCGATGATTATGGTGATTTCGTTGATGCGGTATTCGGAATAATAGATGAAGATGATGTATTTCAGGAGAAGAATTGTGAGCTTTCTTTTCTGCTTTGCTTAGCTGCTAAGGCAAAGGATAGGCATATTTCTTGCGATTCATCTTGTCTGCAAAAATAGTAATTATGAAATTGAGGAATTTGAAAAATATCTTGATGGCAAAGGTTGGCTGATTGAGGTTTAAGTATAAACATTACCGAATACTTCTATATATCTAACTCGTGGCGGATTTATCTATATACCATATGGCTCTTTGAGGGCCGCGAATGTCAATGGGGACTACTGGTCTACTACTGCCTACGCATCAGAATTTGACGCATATAACCTTGACTTCTATAGCGCCGTCGTTAGTCCACCATATAATAACGTTCGCTGGGTCGGCTTTACGGTTCGGCTTGTTTTTTGGTTTCTGGCCCGTAAAGCCTAGCCAGCGGTTGTTGACGCTCGATGGGAAGGTGTTGGCATTGTTAAGACTTGGGTAGTATGCATAGAGTCTAGACTGGTAGACGGCGGCTCCAGACCAATAATCGCCGCTGAAGCTTGCATATCTCAAGGAACCAGTAGCCATATCAATATTCCCGCCACGAGTTAGATATATAGGAGACTTAGAGATGTGGTATAATAGTGCTAATGTTTACGAAGATTGAACGAAAATATCGAGATACTTTGTCGGAACAACGTTTTTGGCGGTTTTATTTGCTGAGAGCTTTGTTAATTTTGGCGTTAGCGATATTCGTAGTGATCTTTTTAGGTTTTAATGCTTGGCTGGTGGCGGGAATTTGTTTGGCGATTCTGTTTGTGCTAGTGGGCGTGTTCTTTTGGCGTGATATGCGGATGGTGATTGGCGGCAATAAGCCGATGAAATTTGTGGCGAAGTTGGATGCTTACGCGAAGGCGGATGAGAAGTTGCGATTGAGAGGATTAGTGGCGAGTCTGGCGGAAAATAATTTTCGGACGCGAGAAGATCTGAAATTGGCAATTGAATACTTTGAGCAACAGCGGCCGGTGACGGCAAAGACCGGTGTGCTCGAATGGGTGCTGTCGATTGCGATTGCGCTAGCTTCGGTAGTAGCGATTGCGTATAACGATGAGCAACATATGGTGGATAATTTGAAACTACTAGGCATCATCGGACCGACTTTGCAAATTGTTTTGATGGTGGTGGTACCGATGTTTGTGGTGGGAATTTTGGCGCGTAACGTGTTTTTCTCGCAGGCGAAAATAGATTCGATTTTGATTGAAGATCTAGCTTATATCTATGTGAATTTTGATAAGTTTGCAACAGAATTGCAGGCAAAATAACTATTTGGTCGAGCCGAGCCCACCGAGGCGTTGTCTATGAGGAGCTTGGTCATCATCGGTTTTGAGAAATTTTTGGAAAACGGCTTGGGCGATGCGGTCACCTTTTTTGATATGAAGTTCGCTGTCATTTGTGTTGTAAACTAGAACGCGGAAATGGCCGTCGTTCTCGGGATTGTTATAATAGTCGGCATCAACTAGCCCGATGCCATTTGCCATGACGATGTGGTTTTTGGGGCCAGAGCTGCGATTGAGCAGGAGCAAGCATTCATCGGGTGGGAAATAGGCTTTGAGCCCGGTAGGGATGAGCGTGGGCTTCATGCCAGGTTGAAAGACTGGTACGATCACGTCTTCGGCGGCGGCGATATCGTAGCCGGCGGCGTGGACGGTGCTGCGTTTTGGCAGTTCAATGTCTTGATCCTCCCAGCCTTTGGCAATTTCGAAACCACGCGTACGCACGAGCTAATTTTCCTTAAGATCTTCTTGCTCGAGGTCGGTGGCGATAATGTAGCGTGGACGGGCCTTGGTTTCATTGTAAATTTTGCCAATATATTCGCCAATCACGCCGAGTGAAAGTGTTTGAACGCCACCTACTAGCCAAATAGAACAAACCGTAAAGGTCCAGCCAGAAACCGTGACGCCGAAAAGTTTGGTGATAATGGCGTAAAGTAGGAAAAGTGCGCTGATAAAGGTGACAATAAAACCGAGGGCAGTGATGATACGGAGTGGTTTAACGCTGAGCGAAGAAATGCCATCCCAAGCGAAACTGAGCATCTTTTTCAGCGGGTACTTTGATTCGCCAGCGAAACGTTCGCCTCGTTCATAATAGACGACGGCGGTCTTGAAGCCGATCATGGGGAAAAGCCCACGCAGGAAGAGGTTGACTTCTTGGTATTTTTCGAGCTCGTTCAAGACACGACGGCTCGTGAGACGATAATCAGCGTGGTTAAAGATGACATCCACACCCATGAGTTTCATGAATTTATAGAAGCCTTCGGCCGTGAAGCGTTTGAAGAAAGAATCTTTAGCGCGCGAAGAACGTACACCGTAGACGATTTCGGCGCCTTTTTTGTGCTCAGCGAGCATTTGGTCGATGACGTTAATATCGTCTTGGAGGTCAGCGTCCATGCTGATGATAACATCGGCGCGCTCTTTGGCGGTCATAAGTCCGGCGAGTAGAGCGTTTTGGTGACCACGATTGCGCGAGAGCGAGAGACCGACGAAACGGGGATTTTCTTTGTGCAGTTTTTTGATAATTTGCCAAGTCTTGTCTTTGCTGCCATCGTTAACGAACATCACGCGGCTACGGTCAGAAATTAATTTCTGGTCAATCATTTGCTGGAGCTTTTGGTCAAGACACTTGGCGGTCTCGTGTAGCACCGGCTCTTCGTTATAGCATGGAACAACAATATATAATACTTTACTCATTACTATATATTATATAGGAAAATTGCAGTTTAGAGAAGAGGAATAACTCTTTGATGAGTTTTTTTGGCGGCTAGTCGACTTCGGCGAACTGAGAGTTATAGAGCTCGGCGTAGAAACCATTCTGGGCGAGAAGTTGGTCGTGAGTACCTTGCTCAACGATATTTCCTTCTTTCATGACGAGGATTAAGTCAGAGTTGCGGATGGTCGAGAGACGGTGGGCGATGACGAAAGAAGTGCGACCGTGAGTGAGCTTAGTGAAGGCATCTTGGATGAGTTGTTCGGTGCGCGTGTCGACGTTTGAAGTGGCTTCGTCGAGAATCATCATTGGCGGGTTAGCGACCATGGCGCGGGCGATAGTAAGGAGCTGTTTTTCACCGGCGGAAATGTTGTCAGAGTCTTCAGAAATGACGGTTTTGTAGCCATGCGATAAGGACTCAATGAAATGATGAGTGTGGCTAGCCTTGGTGGCGGCTAGGATCTGTTCGTGCGTGGCTTTCGGGTCGCCATATTTTAAGTTTTCCTCGATCGTGCCGGAAAAGAGCCAGGTGTCTTGGAGGACCATACCAAAGAGTTTACGTACGTCGGCGCGAGTCATTTCGGCGGTCGGCACGCCGTCGATGCTAATATAGCCGGTGTCAGGATCGTAGAAACGCATGAGGAGATTGATGATGGTAGTTTTGCCGGCGCCGGTGGGGCCAACAATGGCTACCTGCATGCCTGGTTTGATTTTGACGGAGAAATCTTTGATGATGGGGTTTTTCTTGTCGTAAGAGAAGTTGACGTGGTGGAACTCGACTTTACCCTGAATGTCCGAAATGGTTTGGGCGGGGATGTAGTCGGGAGTTTCTTCGGCTTCATGTAAGAATTCGAAAATACGCTCAGCGCCGGCTAGACTTTGTTGAATGTTGGCGGCGATTTGTGAAACTTCAGTGATGGGACGGTTGAATTGGCTGACGTATTGGAGAAAGGCTTGGATGCTACCGATGAGTAATTTGCCGTCAATCGCGAGTCGGCCGCCGACGATACAGATAATTACATAGCTGATATTAGTAAACATATTGGTGACGGGAAAAGCCAGGGCGGAAAGAAATTGAGCTTTCCAAGTATCTTTATAGAGCTCTTGGTTGGTGCGGGTGAAACTAGCGATCGAGGTTGCTTGGTGGTTGCTAATACGAATGATGGATTGACCGGCGTAGTCTTCCTCAATGTGGCTGCTGAGATTCCCCATGACGGTGCGGCCGTGGCGGAAATAGTTCTGCGCCTTTTTGGCGATGAAACTGATGACGATGAGGGAAAGCGGAACGGAGACGAGTGCAATAAGAGAGAGGAGCGGTGAAATGGTAATCATCATGATTAAAATGCCAATGACGGTGGTGAGGCTGGTGATGATTTGGGTGAGGACGTTGGCGAGGGTAGACGAGACCACATCAACATCGCTGCTGATGCGCGACAAGACGTCGCCAATTTGATGCTGATCGAAATAGGAAATTGGCAAACGGGAAATTTTTTCGATAATGTCTTGGCGCATTTTTTTGGCGTAACGTGCAGCGACGACAGAGAGGATGGCGCCTTGGATATAATTTAGGATGGCGGAAGCGATATAAAGGCCGATGAGCAGAAGTGCGAGCCTGCCGAGCTTGTTCCAGTTGATGGCGTTTGAGAGAGTTTCGGGGTTGAGTTGTTCACCGGGATGAGACATGACGACGGCTTGATAGTCTTCGACGGCACTGTCGGTCATTTGACCGAGGATTTTTGGACCGAAAATTGAACAGACAGTAGCGCCAATGGCGAGCAAGGCAGCAATGATGATCTGGGGTAGCCAAGGCTTGAGTGAATGCGAGAAATTTTTGAAGGCTAAGCCGAGGTTCTTGGGTTTGGCAGTGGCGTGGCTATTTCTAGACATGTTGGTCCTCCTTGTGACTTTGCGACTTTTTGGTTTGAGTATGAGCCTGAGATTTGGCAGTAGTCTGAGCCCTAGAAGCAGTGAATTTTTGGCTGTGAGCTAGCTCAGTCTGAAATTCTTGATCGGAAAGTTGCGATTTGGCGATTTCGCGGTAGATTTTGCAATCTTGGAGCAGAGAGAGGTGGGTACCTTTGCCGACGATATGACCCTTGTCGAGGACGATGATTTGCTCAGCATCTTTGATAGTGCTAATACGTTGAGCGACGATAAGTGTAACAGCACTGCCAGTGACAGTTTTTAGAGCGCGGCGCAGATTGGCATCAGTTTTCATATCGAGCGCGGAGAAAGAGTCGTCGAAAACATAAATATCGGGGTTTTTGGCGATAGCGCGAGCGATTGAAAGACGCTGGCGTTGTCCGCCGGAGACGTTGGTGCCGCCTTGGGCAATATGGGAATCGTATTTTTTGTCGAGTTGATTGATGAAATCGCTAGCTTGGGCAATTTTGGCGGCTTTTTGCATCTCGGCTTTGCTGGCTTCGGGTGCGCCGAAGAGAATGTTGCTTTTTACGGTACCTGCGAATAGTACACCGCGCTGGGGGACATAACCGATGCGGCGCATGAGATCGGTTTCGGTATAGTTTTGCAGTTTGAGGCCGTTGATTCTGATCTCGCCGGCGGTAGCTTCGTAGAACCGGGGGACGAGGTTGATGAGGGTGGACTTGCCAGAACCGGTCGAGCCGATAAAAGCGGTAGTCTCGCCAACTTTAGCAGTAAAAGTGATGTCTTCGAGGACTTTCTCTTCGGCGCCAGGGTAGGTGAAATCAACGTGAGAAAACTCAACGGATGGTTCGAGGCTAGGTTTGCCTGTGGTGGCGGATGCCCAGGTGATTTTGGATTTGGTTTCCATGACTTCGTTGACGCGGCGGGCAGAAACTGCGGCGCGTGGAATAACGATGAAGAGCATAGTGAGAAAGAGGAAGGACATGACGACTTGAACGGCGTATTGCATAAAGGCCATCATGTTGCCAAGGTAGCTAAAATCAGTGCTGATGAGCGAGATGCCAACCCAAATACAGAGTAAGGTCGTGCCGTTGAAGACGAGGCTGATGAGAGGATTTTCGAGCGACATGATGACATCGACAAAAGTGTTGAGCTTGGCGTTCTCTGTGTTGGTCTGGTCGAATTTGCGCTGTTCGAGCGACTCGTTGTTGAAGGCGCGAATGACACGGAGACCTGTGAGATTCTCGCGTGTGAGTAAGGTGAGACGGTCAGCGAGTTTCTGAATAAGCTTGAATTTGGGCATGACGATCGACATGATGAGAATAGTAAGGCAGATGATGGTACAGACGGCGAGCGCGATAATCCAGGTCATGTCAGGCGCGGTGGTGATGGCCTGGCCGATAGCGAGAATACAGGTGAGTGGAGCGCGTACGCCCATGGAAAGGGTCATGGTGATGGCTTGTTGAGCTTGGAAAATATCGTTGACAGTGCGAGTAATGAGTGAAGCGGTGGAGAATTGGTCGATTTCGGTAACGCTGAGGCTGAGAACGTGGGTGAAGAAGTCGAGGCGGATGTCGCGCGTAATGGCGGCACCGAGCCAGGCCGAAAGGAAGTTAGTCAGAAAGGCGCAGACCGACGAAAACAGGGCTAGGCTAATCATCCAGACTCCAGTGCTCCAGATATAATCAAGATTGCCAGGCATAATGCCGTTGTTTATAATATCAGCCATGAGGGCGGGGAGCTGTAGTGAGGTCCAGACTTGCGCCGAGATGGCAAGGAGAAGTATGATGACTTGAATAATATATGGTTTGAGGTACTTATAAAGTTTGAGCATTAATCTATGATAACGCTAGTTTTTGGCAAAGTCAATATTGGACTGCTAGAAAAATGAGTTTTAATATTGACTTTTTTGGTGATGTGTGCTATAATGGAAGGATAGGGTCTTTTTGCTGGATTTTGGCCTCACTGATCTATGTCCTAGGGGTGAACTGAGATTTTTAAAAGGAATCGGGTTAGCTTCGTCTTCAAGAGAAGACTGGTCAAAGTGAAACAAAAATCTTAGAGCAGAAAGGGGGAAGTTTTTTGAAAAGAAGAAAGAAGCAAGCAAAGGTGTCGCGGCCGGAAAGGCGTAGACGTAGGTTGCGTCGGAAGATGACTCGGCGGATGATGAGGCAGAACGTGCGAGGCGCTCGGCGGGATGCGCGGATTATGCGACGTCGGGCGCGGGGAGAAGTATTAGTGCCGTTTGAAGCGCTATATCTCCTGATTATCCTAGCGGCGAGTGAAGGTGTGATTCTGTTCGCTTCGAATCTGGCGGCGCTCAAAATCTGGAATGGATTTGGCGTGCCGGTAGACGCAGGGATCTGGTTCTTTCCGCTGTTGTATGTTACGGGTGATCTGTTGGTTTATCTGTATGGGCGTAAAGTGGCAGATCTGGTAGCTTACGCGACGGCTGCATTTGCTTTTATCGCAGTGGTGGTTTTAGCTTTTGCGGGGTTCTTGCCAGATTTTCCGGGTGCAGACAATACAGCGTTTAACATCGTGCGCTCGGCGACAGGAAGAATTTTTTGCGCAAGCGTGGTGGGATTTCTGGCCAGCGAATTAGCGAACAATTACGTTTTTGATCGTTTACGTCAGCGGGATAGCCAGGACCACTTCCAGAAATGGGAATTGCTTTCGTCTCTAGCGGGGAGATTGTTTGATTCCCTGTTGTTCGAAACGCTAGCGTTTGCTGGGCGCTTGCCGCTCACGGAGTTTGCGCGGCAAGCGATCTGGGCTTATGTGCTTGGTATGGTGTTTGAAGCGCTGATGAGCTGGATCTTCGTGAAACGCTTGGCTAGATATTGCCGTGAGCGTACGGGATTTTGCGATGGACGAATGGACGACGAGCCGGCTGAGGCTGTTGAGACGGCTGAGTCGCATGAGCTGTGTGACGAATAACGATTAGTTTGCAGAACTGCGCGTCTTCTTCTCGACTTTGGTTGCTATGAACCTTAAATAAAGGCCCCTCTTGGGGTCTTTATGCGTTATAATATAACTATGATAAATGAGCGAGATACGGAGCGAAAACCGTTGATGCGGATTTGCTGGGTGATGGTGGGGATTTTGGCGGTGTTGCTCGGCGTGATTGCTTGGCAGCTTTGGCAAAGACAACAGCAACCGAGTGAGCAGGAGACGGTGTCGCTGGATCAAATAGCGCCAGTTTTCACGGATTATTTAACGGAAGTAGAGGTGGCGACGGGGACGGCATTTGATTTTTTGAGTTATGTGCAAGCGGTGGACGAAACTGACGGCACAGTGGAGGTGCGAGTATTGGGAGATTATGATTTGAACGCGCCCGGGGAGTATGTACTGCGGTATGTGGCGCAGGATCAGGGTGGGAATCAGGCAGAACAGATGTTGACTCTACGGGTGGTTGAAGGTGAAGCGGGGACGGTGCGGATCCTCGGTCGAACTTTCATGACGGAACGCGGATTTCAGGCGAAAACGGAGAATGGTCTGACGACGGTGGATGGAACGCTGATTGTGAATAAAAGTTATGGTTTGCCGGCGGATTATGGAGAGGATTTGACAGCGGAGACGCTAGCGGCATTTGAAGAAATGCAAACGGTAGTAGCGGCGGAGGGTCTGGATCTCGCAATTGTGAGCGGTTTTCGTTCATATGGAACGCAGCAAAATTTATATAATCGTTATGTGGCGCGGGATGGGTTAGCAGAGGCAGAAACTTATTCGGCGCGACCGGGTTTTTCGGAGCATCAGACTGGTTTGGCAATGGATTTGAATTTGGCAGATTCGAGTTTCGCGGAGACGGCGGAAGGGCGCTGGTTGGTGGAACATGCTTGGGAGTATGGTTTCGTGCTACGTTATCCGAATGGCAAGTCGGAACTAACAGGATATATTTTTGAACCGTGGCATTTTCGCTATGTGGGGCGAGATTTGGCAGAAAAACTGTATAATAGTGGTGATTGGTTGAGCTTGGAAGAATATTTCGGGTTGACTAGTCAATACGACGTGATATAATTGTGTTAGCATCTGTGCCGCCTTAGCTCAGTTGGTAGTAGCGCATCCATGGTAAGGATGAGGTCTCGGGTTCAAGTCCCGAAGGCGGCTCCAGGGCTATTTTTTGTTCTAGTAAATTCTGACGCCATTTTTTACGGGGCGTTCGACATCGAGCAGGACGACGCCTTTAGCGCTGTCGACGCCGAGCATACGTACTTCACTTTTGACGTCGCCGATGCGAATGGGCGAAAAATTGGTGACAACAATGACTTGACGGCCAATGAGATCTGCGGGTTTATAGACATCAGTGATCTGGGCGGAGGAGGTCTTAGTGCCAAGCTCTTCGCCGAGGTCGATAGTCACTTTGTAAGCGGGCTTGCGTGCGCGCTTGTTGAGGGTGACGGCCATAACGGTGCCAACTCGCATATCAATTTGGTCGAACTCTTCTAGACTAATGGTCATATTCTTTTCTCCTTAAATTTGTTTACGACGAGTGGTGGGGCGGCGAGTGACGGTACGAGTCGGAGCGGAAACTCGAGCAGCTGGGCGCGGGGATGGGCGAGTGAGGGCTTTTGAGGTGCTGCTTTTTGCGGGGGTTCGACTGACGGCACGGCTGGTGCTTTTGGCACGTGTAGTAGTGCTACGGGAACGCGAAGAGCCACGTTTGGTCTTCCTGGCGCTGTCTTCGGCGATCTGTGCTTCAATGCGGGCGGTAGTGTCGGCGAGAGCTTCAGCGTCGCCGGTGGCTTCATGGATGGCGAGAATTTGGCGCAGAGTGCTGACGCTATGATCGAGCGAATAGGCTTTCTCGAGCGACTCAATAGCTGACTTGGTGTGGCCGAGGCGTTCTTTAGCCTTGGCGAGGGCAATATGGCGAGCGGCAACGGAGCTTTCGAGCTCAATGGCTTGTTCGAAGGCCATGGCGGCTTTCTCGTAGGCGCCAGTTTCGAGATAAATCAGGCCAACGTTATGCAGTGAAGATGGATTATTGTCGAGGGATTGAGCGATTTCAAAGCATTCGATCGCTTCCTCGAATTTTTGCTCTTTGGCGTAAAGGATGCCAAGACGGTTGTAGGCGGCGGCGTTTTTCTCGTCGAATTTAAGGATGGTGAGCAAAGCCTTTTCAGCGCGGAGCGGCTTATGATCTCGCATTGAAGCCTGTGCGGCGCTCCAAAGCTTTTTCATCTGCATATCATAGCGAGCATTGTGTGGCGTATCTTCTTCGGTAGGCTTGAAAGCAGGAAAAAAGCAGGCCAGATATATTGCGACGAACAGAATAAGGATAATACCAATCATGTTTTTATTTTAGCACAAAAAGGCTCTGCCGTCAGCAGAGATCGGCGACAATGTGGAGCTTGATATGACCGTTCTTGGTTAAGTTATCGTGGAGTTTGATAAAATTTTGGAGTTTGACCAGAAACTTAGGGTTCCCAGTTTTGAAATAAGATTTATATAAAAGTTCAATGGCAGTGGCGACGGCGTCCATGACTTGCTCGCGAGTGTTAGTTTTGGATTTGGTGAGATCAGCGGCGAGCGCTGGAAGCTGGCTAGAAGTGGCGGCAATGAGCTTTTTGGCTTGTTCTAAAGTTTTAGGCTTGCTGTTCGGCGCGAGGTCGAGACGTCCGGGAGTTTTGTGATAGAATATCTGGGCGCGCGAGCGAATGGTGGGTAGCAAAGCGCCGGGTTTTTCGGTAAGGAGAACAAAATGGCAAAACGGCTTGGGCTCTTCGAAAGTTTTGAGAAAAGCATTGGCGGCAGGTTCGTTCATGGCGTCGGCGGGAGTAATGACAAAAAAACGGTCGTGGGTTTCGTGACTATTAGTTAAGGCGAGAAAATCACGGATTTGTTCGACAGTAATAACTGGAGTTTTTTTGCTCGAGTCGGGGCGGAGGTAGAGGGCGTGGGGGAGTTTGAGCTTTGTGTCGGGTGAGGCTGCGAAAATCGCACAGCTGGTACGTGCGGCAATGGTGGGTAAATCACTGATTTTTTCGAGAAACATGTGCTTAACGCTCCATGATTTCAGTAAACTCGGGTGGGGTCGGGGCGGTGAAAGTTTGGCGGAGGTTTTGGCCAGGGTGGTTGGGATCTGGGATACTAATTTCGAGAGATTTAGCATGAAGCATGAGACGATGCTCGGAAGATTTCTCGACGCTGGATTTGTTAGCCTTGTTTTTTGAAATAACACCTTCTGAGCCGTAAACTGGGTCGCCGAGGATAGGTGTGCCGAGATGGCGTAAGTGAACGCGGAGTTGGTGAGTGCGACCAGTATGCGGTTTTAGTTCAAGCAAAGCGTATTTGTCATTCGTGTCGAGGACGCGGTAGTAAGTTTGCGAAGGTTTACCATTTTGGTCGATGAGAAAGGTAGTAGGATGTTTCATATTGCGGGCGATTGGTAGGTCGATGAGCGCTTCGTCGAGTTTGGGACGACCTTCGACGATGGCGAGGTAAGTTTTGTGGGTCTTACGATCTTGAAACTGTTTGCGTAGAAGTTTTTGAGTTTCGGGATTTTTGGCTAAAATTACGACGCCGCTGGTATCACGGTCAAGACGGTGGACAAGTAAGCCATAATTTTCCAAAGTTGGCTCGGGACAATATTCCCCTTTGGCCATGCTGAGCAAACCAGCAGGTTTATTAAGTACGAGCACATTATCATCTTCGTAAATAATAGGAATTTTTGGCAGTTTCTGCTCGCTAATGGGTAGATTGAGCTGAATATCGGCTGATTTTTCGTATTTTTCGTTAGCCTTTTTGGCGATTTGGCCATCGACGTTGACGAAGCCTTGTTTGATGAAAGTTTGTAAACTCGAACGGTTGTATTCAGGATATTTTTCGACCAAAAGGTGATCAAGACGAAATTTTTCGGTAGTTTTTTGGTCGTCGCTCAGTTTCACGTCACCGTTAATAACGCGGGAAAGGTTGGGTTTGCTGAATTTTTTGCCGGTGATAATCATGTTTTTGCTTTGTTCCTTTTTGGCTTAGCGTAGCTTAAAAGCCTGCTGAACGGCGAGGAGTTTTTGGTTTGCGACTTGATTGGCGTAGGCTTCTCCGGTTTCGAGCAGGTCGAGAATCTCTTGGTTGGAAATAGTGGCGAATTTACTCTGGAAGTCGGTAAGCATAGTCGAGACGCTTTCCGCAACTTTTTGTTTTAAGTCACCGTAGTGGGTTTCGCCGCCCCAAGTGGCAATAACGTCTTGAAGTGGCAGGTCGTTCACGAGTGCTTCGATTTGGAGTAAGTTGCTGATGCCAGGTTGATTAAACATGTCGAAACTGATTTTGCCAACGGAATCAGTGGTGGCAGACATGATTTTTTTGGCAGCGGCGGCCGGATCGTCATCGAGCATGATCTTACTGTTCGGCGCGGGGTTGGATTTACTCATCTTTTTCTCGGGATTTTGGAGATCGCGGATACGAATGCCATCGCCGACCGACATGAATTCGGCTTGTTCACGCGGGGTGGCGGGAAGCACAAAAGTTTCCCCGAAACGGTGGTTGAATCGTTCGGCCAAGCGGCGAGTGAGCTCGATGTGTTGAAATTGGTCTTCGCCGACTGGAATGTATTTGGCATCATATAATAATATGTCGGCAGCCATGAGAACAGGATAGTCAAAGATACCGACGTTGACACTGTCCTTCCCTTCGCTCTTGTCCTTATATTGAGTCATACGATTCAGTTCGCCCATAGTGGCGATGCAGTTCAGGATCCAGCAAAGTTCGGCGTGAGCGGGGACGTAAGATTGACGATAGAAGTGGATATGGTCGTTGATTTGGAGTCCGGCGGCGAGATAATATTTGAGGGATTTGATAATGTTAGTTTGTAATTCTCCGTCGATGTCGGAAATGATGGAATGGAGGTCGGGTACAAAAATGTTGATATGGGAATTTTGGCTGTGCGTATTTGCGAGCCGCACCATGGGGACGAGTGCGCCAAGAAAGTTGCCGAGCGTAAGCTCGCTATTGACGCGAAGACCGGTGAGGATGGTTGGGTTATTCATATAATATATTATAGCACGGTTTGGGTTAGTTTTTTTGGTTCGCATTTTTGTACTAAAGAATGATAATGTAATACAGCTTATACCGTAGTTTTGATTGTCTTATCTGTTTAGTTTTTCTAGTTCGTCTTCTGTGCTAGACCCGGCGTTCTCGACACCTGTCGTCACAGGGTCGAGCCGCCTTTTCCTCGCTCGTGGCGCTGCGGATGGTCTAGCATCAGAAGCGAATCTAGAAAAACTAAGTAAAAACATCAAGTAAGACTAGGTATAGAGCTGTATTATAATAAATCTTCTGTCGCAAAGAACGAATCATAAAACTAAACATCTCATAATTCTCCTATATATCTAACTCGTGGCGGGAATGTTAGCTTGGCCACGGGCTCGCTGAGGGCTGCAAATTTTGGTGGTAACTACTGGGCGTTTACTACTTCTTCATCTGAAATCTATACGTATAGTCTTTATTTTGATAGCATCGTCGTCTTTATGACATATGGTAGTAATCGGTGGAATGGCTTTAAGGTTCGGGGCAGATCAAATTTTATGTGTTGATCATACGTTCGTTAATGTTGTGGTGCTTCTGCATGGTAGAAGCAAAGTTATTGGACTGGACCGTAAAGCCATTCCAACGATAGTAGTTGTGCGATATAAAGACTTCAGTGTTATTGAAGTGAAAATCATATGTGTCAAGCCCTGATATGTCGGTTGTGCTGGACCAGTAGAAACTGGCAAGAGGAATATACCTCAAAGAGCCAGTCGGAATATAGATAAACCCGCCACGAGTTAGATATATAGGAGTTTGGGAATAGTTGTTTATTTATTATGTGTGTGATATAATAGGTTTACGGGGCATTAGCTCAGTTGGCTAGAGCGCTTCAATGGCATTGAAGAGGTCATGAGTTCGAG
>CAZVPV010000019.1:0-13303 GCA_964629195.1 uncultured Candidatus Saccharibacteria bacterium
TCACTAAAACATGATTATTCAGTAAAATCATGCCGCCACTAGGGTTAACCCCATTATAACATATAATTATCTGTCTACCCCAAAACTAGTTAAAACTAGCTAAAACCAACATTTCCCCAAGTTCTCTAACCAATCTCAAATCACCCCAAAATCATTCCAAAAAGCTGCAAAATTCCCTGTATCGCCCCTAGCATAAAAGTTGAGATGAAACTCGGAAATACAATCACTAGCACCATCACCACCACAATCCCCCAACGCTCCATCTTCTCCATAACTCCCCGCACTTCATCCGGCATCAAAGCATATAATACTCTCGATCCATCCAGTGGCGGGATCGGTATCAGGTTAAAAATCCCAAACCCTAGGTTCACATAAACCAAATTCACCAGCAACTCACCCCAGAAATTATTTACATACATCATCGCCCCTCCTTCAAAGATTAGCACCCCCGTCAAACTACCAATCGTTGCTACAAGCAGCGCTAGCATAAAATTCATCAACGGTCCCGCAATCGCCACCAACGCCATCCCCCACACCCCATGACGCAAATTTCGCGAATCCACTGGCACCGGTTTTGCTCCACCAAAAATCGGCGCCCCTGACAAATACAGCATCACCGGCACCAAAATCGACAACACCGGGTCCAAGTGTTTCGCTGGGTTCAGCGTCAACCTTCCTTCTTCTTTTGCCGTATTATCCCCCAACCAGTACGCTACCACCCCATGTGCCAGCTCATGCAAAACCATTGAGCATAACACCACGACTAGTACAATCACTAGTTCCATCATCTCTCCTAGGTCAGCGCGATCACTTCTAGCGCCGCCGGCAAAGCATCCTTACTCTTCACCTTATACTTTCTCTCCGCCCTCGGCGCCAACTTCAACTCCGTCACCATCCCGTCCACATTTCCCGTCGCAATCACTACTTTCGGCTCAATTTCACGCACTGCTCGCACCGAACTCGTACAAAGAATATCCGCAATCCCCAGCTCATCCAGCGCCAACGCTTCCTCAATTCCGCCCAAAATTCCCACATGCACATTTCCAATCACCGCATCATAAATCGTATGCGCATTATCTGTCGTCGCAATCCCTCGAATCGCCACATCGCCAATTTCAAACTCTCCTGGCCCCACAATCTTCCCCACATTGAGGTCTGCGTCCACCGACTCCTCCGCCAAGTTAAACTTCACTCGCGCCTTTTTGGTCGTAATTACGATTTCTTCCGGATCTTTACTCTCAATCTCAAACATTTCACATCTCCTTATTCCTTTACTATCTTCTCTGGATCATATAATTCCGCAATTTCCATTTCTAGAACCTCCATCAAGAACTTATCTCGCACACTCTTCCGATACAAAAAATCATCTCTACTCATAATAACATAATTCATCGGTTTTCCGCGTCGCTGCTCCACCACCTCTGCCCATCTCGTCAGTTTTTTCGTCCGATCATCCCCAATCACCAGCATGTCAATCCCCTCCTGCCCTGGCAACCGGTTCATTAGCACCATCGCCCGCAAATACTTCGCCACCGGCCGAATATACTCCTGCCAATTATTCGTCGCCGCCCGTTTCACTTCCACCACCGTATCCGGCGTCACCTTCCGCCCAAAAATCTCTTGAAACGCGTGCGCATACGGATGCTTCATATTCGCCGAGTAGTACACCTTATTGTCATAAGTTTCGCTCTTTACGATCCCAATCCCCTCGAGATTAATCAACTCCCGCCGCACCGAGTTGATCTGCTCCTCAATCACCCGCGTGATTTCCCGCACATAATACGACTGTCCCGTATTAGAAAAGAAGAGTTCAAGCAATTTAGCCCTCGTCTTCGAGCCGAACAACTTTTCTACTGGAGTGCTATCTTCCTTGCTCATTCTGTATACATTTTAGCACAAAGGGCTCTACTTCTGCAAGTTCTAACCAGTTAATATTTTTGTTCCGCTTGAACCATGTCATCTGTCTTTTCGCCAAATGCCAGTCATCATAGATGAATAATTCTTTTGCACGCTCCAAACTTATTTCCCCTTGCAAATAACTCCACGCGAATTGATAGATATTACTTTTCATCGCCTGCGTTTGCCAACTATACTTTTTTTCTAGCTCTCGAGTCTCTTTATATAACTCCTGAACAAATAATTTATCCGCCCGAAGTGTAATCCTTTTTCGTAGTTCTTCAGGGGTCCATTGGATCCCGACGAGCAAATAATTTGTACAAACTTTTTTCCGATCCAGCTGTTCATTTTTCTTTTGTTCATCGAAATTATAATCAAAAACCAACGCGTCAATATATAACCCCGTCCCTCCAGCTATAATCGGCAACTTCCCTCGTCCCCGGATCCCCTGAATTTTCTCCTCGGCATATTTTTTCCAGTCCGCCACCGTAAATCTCTCCCCCGGATAGACCAAATCAATCCCCCAATGTGGAATTCCCTGTTGTTCCTCCGCATCCGGCTTCGCCGTCCCAATATCCATCTCCTTATAGATTGCTCGCGAATCCGCCGAAATAATCTCCGCCCCCGTAAAACCGCAAAAACTCCCCTCTGGCGATTCCTTCGCCCGCCGCTCAATCTCCTGCGCAATCTTAATCGCCACCCCTGTCTTCCCCGACGCCGTCGACCCCAAAATCACCACTGTTTTATCAAATTTCATTCCTTATTCCTATATTTTCCCTATTCTATCACAAAACCAAGGGCCCGCCTCACGACAAGCCCTTCCGTTTATTCTTCTAGCTCAAAATGCAGTCAGTTTATTCAAACAAGGCTTTCAAATTCCGTACTCCCTCCACAGAATAATCTTCCCATACTACGATCTGGTAATCCGACACTTTCAGCAGCGCTATCTGCCAACCGATGTTTATAATCGAATAACAAGACATTATTCCCTGCCTATACGCTTCCTTTAAATCCGCTTTCAAATGCAGTAATTCCCCTTGCGCCTTCCACATCTCTTTGTTCTTCGATTTTAAGAAACGTAATCCATTCAAAAATTTCTGGCATTGTTGAATCTTATAATAATCCGAAATTCCGTGTACGTAATCATCATAGCACATATAAAAAGTAGTGACTTTTCCCGCTGCTTCCCATTGGAAATATTGATTCCTCGACATAGGACCATTCGAAATCGCTTCCACTTTTTCTTCGCCTCCAGCATACTCCAACATTGGTTGTATCTCTTGTTGGAAAATGTCTCCAATCAACGTATGGATATCAAACCCCATTTCCGTCAACGTCCATTGCAAGGTTTCCCTCTCCCAATGTTCCAAGCTGTGCATATTCTGCACTTTACAAGACACCAACCATTCCGTAATTAACCGCACAGCTTCCGCCGTATGCGCCTTACTCCATTCGCGTCTTTCCTTCTGCTTTTTCGGACCTTCCCCCGTGACAAATACCTTCATATCTTTCGTCATTTTTCTCTTCTCCGCGCCGCCCATCTAGCGGAGTTCCCCCTTTCTGATTTATTTTTAGGCAGCAATAGAAGCACATTTTTCCATCCAATACGATGAACATATCCATTTTACTCCTATGGCTGCCTAAAAAAACACTTCCAGAATCATCAAAAGACACTTATTTTAAGCTAGTTAATAAAAAACTAGGCTTCAACAACCTATATTCTCATTATACTACACCTCAGCCAAAAAGTCAATAGATCATCTCAACGAATCCCCGTTTTTTCTACAATTCCACCCTCCTCCCCTCTCGACAATGTTCATAAAATTCCCCGTCCGAAATTCCATATTTTGGCCGCTTATATTCATACAGTGCCCACCTCTTCTCCTCTAGCACCTCTGGCAACATCCCCGTTTTCTGCCCATTCAAAGCAAACACTCGTCGAAAATCCGTGAGTAACTCCCGCTCACTCTCATATTCATGAATCCCCGCATATTCCACTCCCGCCCAGTTATCCGCCGGATCTTCCCTGTTTCGCGCAAACATCGGCTCAAACCAATACCATTTCCCCTCCCTAAAGCCCGAAGAACCCGCAGAACCCGCAGAACCCGCAGAACCCGCAGAACCCGCAGAACCCGCAGAACCCAAAAGACCCGCAAAATCATCAAAACTATCTATTTTATCCACATTATCAGATTTCCCGCCTCCTCCCCAAAACACCAAAATCGAATGCGACGGGCAAAAGTCATCCCGAATATAGTAATATAACAGGTACGTTTTCACCTCAAAACCATGTTTTTCAAACCACTCTCTCTGTAATTCCGTCTGATCCCAGCAATTCCCCAGATGATTGCGCACCAATTCTTCCGGCGCCGACAATTTTCCCTCGAATCCATCCGCCTTGTAGCCATAAAGCGTCAAATATCGACAAAAATCGAAAAATTCCGCCATTTTATAACCCAAGACAATATCTATATCAAAAACCTCAGAAAATCGCCCTCTAAGCCCCTCCTGAACGCCCAGAGGGCCACTTTTTCGCCCTATACCAACCACCGCACAATTTTGCTCATCAGCTTCCAGGCTACGCTACTCCCCACTCCCGCCCCTCTTCTCCAGCCAATCCTTCAGCTCATCCAGCTTGATTTTTTCTTCTTTTTCGCGCGTCCTGACGCTCACCTCGCGCGTTTCTGCATCTTTCGGCCCCACAATAATCACCACCGGGATCTTCATCTCCGTCGCGCGCTTAATCTTCTTCCCTAGCGAATCATCACCTCGGTCAATCTCAAACCTCAGCTCATTCCCCTTCACCGGCTCTTCCAGCACCACTCCCCTGAGCACCTTTTCGACTTCCTTGACATAATCTTCCGCCTTGTCATTCACGGTCAAAACCCGCACTTGCTCCGGCGCGCACCACAGTGGGAACCATCCCGCCGTATGCTCAATATAAACACTCATAAACCGCTCGATCGAACCAATCAGCGCACAGTGCACCATCACCGGCGTCTTCTTGCTGCCATCTTTATCCGTATATTCCAGCCCAAACCGCGCCGGCATCGCATAGTCCAGCTGCACTGTCGCCAGTTGCCACTCGCGCCCCAACGCATCCGTCGCCATGAAGTCCATCTTCGGCCCATACATCGCCGCTTCCCCGATCCCGACGAAATAATCCATCTCAAACTTCTTCGCCATCCGTTCGATCGCCGCTTGCGCTTTCTCCCACATCTTCGGATCGCCAATATACGCGTCTTTGTCGTCGCGGAAGCTCAACCTTAATTTCAGTTTCATCCCTACTCTCTTGTAGAGATCCTTCGCACTTTCAATCAATTCCCCAAACACCTGCTCAATCTGATCTTCCGTACAGAAAACATGCGAGTCATCCTGCGTAATCGCCCGCACTCGCGAGAGTCCTCCGAGCTCCCCCTTGCGCTCGTCGCGATAAACCATCGTCGTCTCGAGATATTTCACCGGCAATTCCTTATATGACCGCGGCGCGCTCGCGAAAATCTGCGAATGATGCGGGCAGTTCACCGGTTTCAAAGCCAGTTCATCTCCGCTTTCCGTGCTCACGAATTTCAGCAGTTCCGGAAACTTCTGGTAGTGCCCCGAAGTTTTATAGAGGTCCACCGTCGCGATATGTGGAATACACACTTTCCGATAGCCGCATTTTTCTCGATAGCTATTCGCAAACGCCCCCAGCATATTCCTCAGTACCGTTCCTCTCGGTGTAAACAGCGGCAAACCCGACCCCACTAGCTCTGAAAAGCAGAACAAATCCAACTCTTTCCCTAGTTTTCGGTGGTCACGTTTCTTCGCTTCTTCTTGTTGCGCCAGATACGCTTCCAGTTCTTCCTTCGTCGCAAACGCCAAGCCATAAATCCGCGTCAACATCTCCCGTTTTTCGTCGCCTCGCCAATACGCCCCCGCGATTCGCTCCAATTTCCAAGCATTCTCTGGAATCTCACCCAAATCTTTCACATGTGGCCCCTTGCAAAGATCCGCGAAAATCACTTCCCCCGTCTCTGGCACCACCATGTCATAGAACGTAATCCGCTCATCCGCCGACATCTCCTCAATCAGCTCAACCTTATACTTCTGCCCATTTTTCCGCGCCCATTCCAATGCCTCTTCCTTCGAGACCTCGCGCTCTTTCAGCTCACACTTCTGCCGGATAATCTCCTGCATCTTCTGTTCAATTTTCTCAAGGTCCGCATCCGTCACCTTCGTCTCGCCGAAGTTAATATCATAATAGAAACCATCCTCGATTGCTGGCCCCACCCCAAATGTAGTAGTTGGATAAAGCTCCCGCATCATTTGCACTGCTGCCGCAAGCACATGGCTGAGACTATGACGCATCTTTTCGACTTCTTCCTGAGCTACACTCATGCTTTATCCTTTCCGCTAGATTTTCTCTAGCAATTATCTTATCTCTCCATTATATCACACCCCGCCCATCTCACCGAAAACCAACTCCAAAACCAGCCCCGAACCACCAAGAAACCCAAGCCTAGAACCTCATTACTAAACCTGCACCATCAAAACCTTATTTCCCGCCCCTTCGACCACCTTCCTCAGGTCATCAAACTCCAGCCAAATCGTCGCCGTATTATCATTCGGGTGCACCCCCACCTCCTTCCCCGCGAGACTCTTATCGAACACTACCACCACCGTATCATCTTCATTATTCAAAATCCCCAGCGGCGACACACACCCCTGTTCCACTCCCAAATACTTCATCAACCTTTCCGCCGATCCAAAGCTCAGTTTCGTGCTGCCAATCTTCCCCGCCAACCCCCTGAGGTCCACCTTCGCCTCCTCCGGCACCACAACCAAGAAATGATTCTTCCCCTTCGCATCGCGGAGAAACAGGTTCTTACACACTCCACCCCGCTCCGTCAGCCCCGCTTTCTGCATTTCCTCAATCGTATAAACCGGCTCATGCTCAATTTTCTCAAATTTCACCCCCGCTTTCTCGAGATAATCATAAACTTCATTTTTACCAAATTTTGCCATATTCACTCCATTCTTTTCTTAATTATACCATCTAAAACCGTTCAAAGCCGCCAAAACTGGCGGCTTTCCCTGAGCATAATATTATGCTATCGTCTCCGGCTCCGTAGGCTGATCTTTCGGCGATTCTTCCCCGGTCAAGAGATAAGTGTAGTCTTTCGCCCCTGGCGCATTGACAAAATCCGGATCCGTCCGCAAAACCCCATAGCGAATCGCCATACAATCCACCCATTTCACAATCGACCAAGTCAACCGCTGAATCAAATTCGTCGCCTCTGGCCATTCATCCCGAATCCGGCGCACCCATGGCAGAAAAATCATGTCCAGCTCCACCACGTTCTTACGACAACGATCCGGCATCTTAGCAAAATCAATCATCATCGTCGTCAAAGAGTCCTCCTTATCAGCCAATTTCAAAATCCCTGCTCTCTTTTCCCGGAATAGCTCATCATAATACCGAATCTTCGTTTCATATTTCAACTCCCCCTCCTTAGGCGTTATCGTCACCAAGCCAATCACCTTACAGACCTCCTCTGTATAACCCAAACTTCTCGGGGATACGCCAGCATCTTCCTCCACATCATGGAGCAAAGTTGCCGCAATCAGTACATCGTCAATATTCGGATCATCCGGCCCAGTCCATTCGGACATCAATCGACACGCCATCCGGAGCGGATGTACCACATAAGGCGTACCGCTCCCTTCGCGCGATTGATATAGATGATACTCTCGCGCATGCCCCAATGCTCGTGTCGCCTGCCAAAAACGTGCCGCATTCAGTTGTCCTTTCAAGCGTGTATACATCTTTTCCGGATGCTCTACCCGCCCCATCATCTCCGCGTTCAACCCTAGTGTCTCTTTCATTTTCTGCTCACGCGCCGCATGCTCAGCCAACATTCCTTGACGCGCCAAGAGCTCCTGCTCAGCCCTTTCCGCCAATGGACGACGCTCCCCACTTCGCGGATCTTCCACTAATGCCATGCCATTTTCTCGTCGCAAGATCATTTTCGGTTTATTGCTCATCTCTCTACCTCCTCTTAAAGTCCTAGGATAGCTTAGTTACGCTATCACCTCATAGTCTCTAATTGCATTTTAACACTTCATCGCAAAACATGCTATAATAGCAGCATGATCTCCAGATCATTCGGGTCGCTAGCTCAGCTGGCTAGAGCGCCTCGTTTACACCGAGGAGGTCGGGGGTTCGAGCCCCTCGCGACCCACCAGAGAAAATAACGGAGTATATCTCCGTTATTTTCTCTATTTAGAACTATTGAAAGCTCTATTCGTCAACCCGAAACTTCGCCCCAATCGACTCTTCGACGCAAATCATCTCCGCATCATCCGTCGCCTTATAAGACACCGCGTAAGAATCCCCCGAAATAATCACCTTCTCGTTCCCACATCTCCCATTCGGATATACATAAAAAGTATGCGGTTCATCATCCGCCACCACCCGATTCGGCAAAATCACCAAATCATAAGGTTCCCCCTCAACATCCGCAAACTCATTTTCCGTGCTCGCAGCACTATTCAAATAATTTCTAATAAAACTACAAGCTCCACCCCGCACTCCATCTTTGTCTGCCAGCTCACTCAGCGCAGTATCACCCACTTGGCATTCACTAGCCGCCGGAAATTTACCGTTATTGTTAGTCTGATAATGCGGTATCGCACTCAGCACTCTTCGCGCCATCTCAGTATCATATTCACTAGCACTCAATGCGAAATCCTCACCGTCCAAGCCATCATTCAAATCGCCATCTTCACCATCCGCGCTATCATCCCCATCCTGAGCCACCCGCGTCCCAGTACCATCATTCTCACTCGACCTATTATTCACCACCAACAACAAAACTCCCCCAATCACGACAATCGCGACGACCGCCCCTATCAAAATCCCCAACCACAACATCCCATGTTTGGCTTTATCATTCACATTCCCCTTCGAAGACTGTACATCCCCAGCCCTCATCATCTTTTTTCTTGGTGCACCTTCATTACTAGTCATTAACAAAATTATATCACATCCAAAGTAATTCCGACGCTCCCCAAAACCACTCCCATTCTCCTATATATCTAACTCGTGGCGGGGGTGTCAATCTAGAGTATGGCTCTTTGAGGGGCGCGGGCTTCTATGGCTTCTACTGGGCTACTATTGCCTATGCATCTTCGCTCTATGCGTACTACCTCGATTTCAATAGCACTAGCGTCTTCCCGTCGGGCTACAACCTTCGCTGGTACGGCTTTACGGTCCGCACCAATCTCGCTCAAGACCTCATCCTCATCCAAAACCTCATCCTCATCCCATAGAGTCTTACCCTTGCCCCGCGAGATTTCACCTCCACCCCTCGAGATCTTACTCCCATCTTTCAAAATCTCACTCTCACATCTTAAAATCTTACCTCGAATTCCAAGAATCTTACGTTTTCTATTCTCAAAATTTCACCCCTGTTATTTCCTCCAATTTCCCTCCTCCAAAAATCTCACCCCTTACATCAAAGATCTTACCCCTAGCTTCCAGAAACTTACCTCGCATCTTAGAAAACTTACCCATCACTCTAAACAGCCTAACAGCATCTTTTAAAGCTTACCCGAACCGTAAAGCCAAACCAGCGAACATCAGTTCGCGAAGGAAAAATAGCGAGACTATCAACAACAAGATAATAAACAGCAAACGAAATCGAATGAGCAGTTTCCAAACGATAATATCCGTATGCCCCGCAGCCACTAATGCACCCAAATTCATATTAATATACCCGCCACGAATTAGATATATAGGAGATTCGTAGCTGTTTGATATTTTATATCAAAACTTATCTAGACCGTAAAGCCAAGCCAACGATAGCTACTGTCTGATGGGTAGATGATGGTGCTATAAAAATCGAGACTATGTACAGAAAACTCAGACGAACAAGCAATAAGTGTCCAATAATCACCCGTGCCATCTGCATTCCTTAAAGATCCATATTGCAAATTAGTATACCCGCCACGAGTTAGATATATAGCAGATTACTAGATGTCTAAACTAGACAAAAACAAAGCAACCCAAACCGCAAAGCCAGCCCAACGTGGATTATTCGTCCCAGCGAGAATAATATGGCCACCAAATCCAAATTCAAAATTATAAGCATAATCCAGCATAGAATCTGGAGTACGCGACCAAACAAGCCCATTACTATTAGCAAACCTCAACGCGCCATAAATCAAATCCATATACCCGCCACGAGTTAGATATATAGGAGATTACTAGATGTTTAAGCTTGCCAGAGTCCAAAATCAAAACTTCCAGACCATAAAGCCACGCCAGCTATTATGATCGACTGACGGCATCACATTAAAATCATTATAATGGTAATAGTATGCATTGAATACGGAAGATGCAGAACTAGACCAACCATAGCCATCAAGACTAGCAGCAAGCAAAGAACCAAAAGCCATATACATCATCCCGCCACGAGTTAGATATATAGAATATTCGGAAGTTGTTTAATATTCTCTCATCAAAACATTCCGCACCGCAAAACCAAACCAACGTGGATAAACTGAATCCGATGCAATGACATTATCTCCGTCAAAGAGCAAATTATATGCAATAGATGGATCAGCAGCAGTGATCGACCAATAATGCCCCAATCCACTTGCGTTTCGCATAGACCCAGTTGGCATATCAATGTTCCCGCCACGAGTTAGATATATAGAATATTAGTAGATGTTTAGTTTTATGATTCGTTCTTTGCTACAAAAGATTTATTGTAATACAGCTCCATACCTAGTTTTACTTGTGTTTATATTGGTTTTCCGATTCGCTTTTTAGTGCTGGACCATCCCGCAACGCCACGAGCGTCCAGCCATAGGAGCCGAGCGAAGAAAATGCTCGCATTTTCTTCAGAGGCGACGCCCAGCTGGTAGCGAACGTAGTTCGCGTTGGGAGAGGAGAGTCCCGCCCGTGACAACGGGACGGGAGGACTCCGTGTCCAGCACAAAATGCGAATCGGAAAACCAATTTATAAGCCTGCAATCAAAACTACGGTATAGGCTGTATTACACTATGCGTTTTTCAGTACAAAAACGTGAATCAAAACCCCATCTCTCGCATCAAATCAAACATCCGAAAATATTCCCTCCCCTCATTAATCTCAATCAAAATCTCCGTCCGCCCAAAAATCGTCTTCCCTGTACTCTTATACAGCTCATAAATCCGCCGCATATCCGGAATCTCCAGTACCTCCTGAAAAAACTTCACCAACCCCTCCTCATCGTAAGCGATATAATACTCACTGTCGATATGTTTCACCTTCGAAATCCGATATTTCTCCATCAGTTCCAAAATCTGCTCCCGAAACACATTCGTGAAATACACCCCATAATCCGTCGTTCCGTCCGCAAACTCACTCGCACACAATTTCTGCCCCCGCGTGTTATACCAGCAATGATAATTATACCGATATTCCCCGTTCAGCTCCACTTCCAGCGAATAGTTGAACAAGTTCACCCCCACAATCTCCACCTCAAATTGTTGCTCTAGTTCCTCACTCAACCTTCCCCAATATTTCCAAGTCAAGAGATTCCGCCGCACTCCCACCACCAATATCGCAAAAAGCAACGCCCCCGCCACAATCGCGCACACCTTCCATGGCCGAGCCACTATCGCCTTCAGGTACCTCCTCATCTACCCTCATTCTACCCAATTTTTTTCTTTCCGTCTATCTCTTTACATTCTCAGACAAATCAGTTATAATTGGTCAAAGTATTATTTATTAATTATCTAGAGGAAACAGAATGCCGATTATCAAATCTGCGAAAAAAGCTGCCCGCCAGGCAGAAAAGCGCACCGCGCACAACCAACAAATCAAAAAAGCTATCAAGAACGCCCTCAAAGCTTTCAAAGCCGATCCGACCCCTGAAAATCTTTCCAAAGCCCAATCCGAATACGACAAAGCTGTGAAGAAAGACCTCATGAAGAAAAACACTGCTTCCCGCCGCAAAGCCGCTCTCGCGAAATACGCAAAGGAAGCCAAAAACCAGGCTAAAAACGCTCCCAAAACCGCCGCAAAAACGGCAAAATCCGCCAAGACTGCCAAAAAGTCAACCAAAACTACTGCGAAAAAGACCGCCGAAGCAGCAGCCTAAAGCTACTACTCAGAAAAACGCGGCAAGGGCTGGAGTCTAAACTCCAGCCCTGATGAACCAAGCCTGTCGTCTAAACGAGTTTTACCTCGTTTGTTTCCCTAGAGTATACCAGCTTTTTAGACAATAACTCATCCGTCAAGTTATACACCTCCAAGAGAATTCTCTTAGCATCAGCAATTTCCTTGTGGGAGATTACGTCGTCGCCATCAAACAACCTCAGCCAGCGCTGAGTATCACCGACAAAATCGGCCATCTCAGCCTTTGGCTGCAAGTAGGCTACATCGCAGCTCCATCCCTCGCAATACCACTTCTCAATCCTGTGGTGATTACGTGGATCAAGAACCGCTGCCTCAGGGCTGAGGAACTCAACCCCCGTTTCGGGCGCCTCACACACGATCTTGGGAACATTGGTGCATCGCTCCCAGATCAAATTCGTGTTATAAGTAGGATAAACAACAGACTTCTGACAGCCGTTGTCGTCTACGATCGTGAGTTTGACGAACTCATGGTCACCCGCTACTCGACTGAGAGAGTGGTACTCCAACCAAAACTTGTGGCCAATACTATCAGCCACATAATCTGGATCGCGACTCTCCAGCCAGCGGTCAAGCTCTGCCTGTTCCATCTTCTGGCGGCGCGCCAACCCTGCTTCCCCTAACGGAAGTTGATCGAGATATTTCCCAATCTCTTTCCGCGGAATAACGAAATAATGCGCACCAGACATATTATAGTCCGGCACCGCAATCTCATCTGCATAGTGCAGCGGATACTCGCCACCAGGGATGTTTACCGATCGAACGCCAGCTAACTGCAGTGCCTTGCGCAGACGAGGCCAAGCCTTCACTTCATCAGTTACCCTACCCTTACGAGCAGGAATTGCCTGACGAAGGTGCTTAAACAGCCCAGGCCGAAGTTGATCCGAGTCATCGATGTAAGCATCGCAGACAAAGCGATATTTGTCGTCTCCGATCTCTTCCAAAACTCTCATCGCGGTTTCACCCACGATATACTCTACTGTCACAACTGCGTTCTTACTCATTTTTTTCATGATTCTCACCTTTCCCCGCCTTGCGGGGCCCTTTCATAGTCGAAATATAGTTTCGTGCTACTCTCATGAGCAGCGTTGAACTGACATAGGAATATCAACTCAATGCTGCTCATAAGACAGGAGTGAGAAAATGAACAACTCTCGACAAACTTGATTCGTAATGTACTTAAGCTCCTAAGCCTTGGAACCTAGTTCGTTAGAACTAGGGGTTATATGAATATAACC
>CAZVPV010000020.1:0-10007 GCA_964629195.1 uncultured Candidatus Saccharibacteria bacterium
TGGATTTCTGCTGAAATACTCCACGTTTTGCCATACAAAAAGCGACACCGCAAGGTGTCGAGCCATTCATAACCTATACAATATCTAGCGTTACTATCTATTGACAGCTATTTATGCGGTGCCGCTTAAAACTGTCAAAAAATGAATAAAACTAGATGTTTTGCATAGGTATGTGATATAAAAATGCTACCAAAAATTGGTTATGAATATTTGCTCGACAAGTCTATTGTAGCGCAGAGCTTTGATAAGCACAAGACTTTTTGGTGGTTAAAATCGGTAGATCTAAACAGCTCTGAATATTCCTATATATCTAACTCGTGGCGGGAATGTAAATGAGCCTTCTGGATCTCTAGGTAGCGCGGGTCGTGCCGACTACTTTTGGTCAAGTTCTGCCTACTCATCCAATCTTTATGCTTATTTTCTGAATTTCGACACTAATAATGTCGATCCGTCAAGCAACAGCCATCGTTGGTACGGCTTTGCGGTTCAGCTAACAAATTGCCCAGACCATAAAGCCGATCCGCCGGCTACCACCACCCGCAGGATAAATCTCATATTCATTTGCATGGAGGATAGGCATATTACGCTCAATCGCAAAAGCCGTTGATGGCAAAATATTCACGGTGTGCCCAGCGTCTCTTAGCGCACCTTCTAGTGCATCAACATTCCCGCCACGAGTTAGATATATAGAAAATTGAAAGATGTTTATGTATTATCTTTCGAACCGCCAAAAGTTATTGACACCCCACCAACTCTACAGTAAGATTAGAATAAGAAAACGGATAAGTTATCTTCGCTTGTGTTTCAAAGTGAAGATAATTTTTATTCTAAACATCAAGATGTCTAAAGAAATACTCATCTCGCAATCCCTCCTTTCTCCCGTATGTTAATATGCAAAATGTTTTGTTTACATACTATGCCAAAACCAACACTTTTGGCGGTTCTGGGTTTAGGCTAACACATTCTAGACTAAAAACTCAAGCACGAGTATGTTATATAGGCCATTTTATAAATTATATACGTCATAATGGTTTCATAATAAAGCTAAAACTCTTCCGAATATTCTATATATTTAACTCGTGGCGGGAATGTTAATGAAACTTCTGGCTCTTTAAGAAATGCAGGTTTTACAAGCTCTAGTTGGTCTAAAACAGCTTCTCAGGATTTTTTATACTCATTCCATACGAATGTCTACGATACTATTATTGTTCCGTCTTATTTTAGCTCTCGCTATCTTGGCTTTGCGGTCTGGATATTATCAGACGTCGCCAAATCTCACCAAAATTAATAGCCTAAAAGTTACCAACCCAAAAATCTAGATGATTTTATAGAGAGAAAATTAAGTTGAACTTGTTCCGCGTGTACAAGTTCAAATATGAAATGGAAGTTGGTGCGGGATAGAGATTACGTCGGAGTGGTTGGACCGTAAAGCCGTCCCAGCGACTGCTGTAGTTCGACGGGTCGACGAGAGTGCTATTGAAATCGAGGTAGTACGCATAGAGCGAAGGTGCATAGGCAGTAGTAGCCCAGTAGTAGCCATTGACGCCCGCGTTCCTCAAAGAGCCAGTCGACACAGTAGTATGTCCGCCACGAGTTAGATATATAGGAGAATGGGAGAGAGTTGGTTGATTAGGATTGGGTGGCGTTTGGGAATGTGTTTAGGAAAAATGGAGAAGAATTGGGGTTGTCGGAATTCGTAAGGTGTGCTATAATTCGGGATATATGATTACTAGAGAGAAAAAAGCTGAGGCGATGGAGAAGCTTGCTCGGAGCAAGAATGATGTGGGTTCGCCAGAGGTGCAAGTGTCGATTTTGACGTCGCGGATTAAGGAAGTGACCGAGCACGTTAAGGAGCACAAGCATGATTATATGGCGAAGCGTGGTCTGATGCAGATGGTTGGTCAGCGCAAGAAACTTTTGAAATATCTTGAGCGGACGGATTTTGACCTGTACAAGAAGACGATCGCCGAACTTGGCCTACGTAAATAGGAAAGGCTGATTTACAAAAAAACTCCCAGCGATGGGAGTTTTTTGTAGGTAGAAAGTGAGGTGGGGCAGGATTATTAGACATTTAAAGACCTCCCGGGGAGCGGGAGGTCTTACGAAAATGCACTTGCCGGATTACAAGTCATCAAGGGGGAGCCTTGATGACTGAAAGGAAGTATTATAGGCATAGACCAAGCCTATAACCTGTTGGGTAGGTTTGTTGTCCTGCACTCAAAGGGGGGAGAAAGGTGCAGGGTTTGGCAAATGCTAGAAATATACGGGAGTTATTCCGTCCGGAGTATGGTTCCAGACGAGATCAATGCGCGCTTCGATGAGGCGGGCGCATTCTTTTGAAAATTGTTGGACGATCTGTTCGATCGTCTCTTTCCCAAGTGGGCGCCAATAGACGGGAATATGCTCACCCTCATGGATTTTGCAGGTCTGGTAATCACATCGCGGGTCATCGGAGGCGCATTTGATGTGTGCGCTTGGGAAGCCAACACTTGGCGTGAATTTAATCACGAGTTGTGGGCTAATCTCATCTGCGACGTAAGTGAAGCCCAACATGTAACATATGCAAATCGATGGCATATGTTCTGGGCGTTCAACGGGCTCGCCATGGTTGAGTCGGCGCAGGAATGCGTCGTGCTTAGTATAGTTCGGGTCCATGTAACGATGTTTCAGGGCGTGACAAATGCGCCTGAAAGTCGAATTGTCCAGCTCGGTTTGCGAGAGGATGGGTAGCCCGCTAATAACAATGTCGCAGGAATCAGTGATCCTGACGACGGGCCTCACATGTGAGGCAGAAGTGGCTGCCACTTCTGAAACGGAATTAACTGAGATTGCAGTTGCGGAATTTTTCGCATCAACTGCGGGAGTTTCGGCCTTAACAATTTTCATATTTTTAATCTCCTTACATAAGAATACTCTAGCCAAATTTCTAGAGAAAGGTGGCTAGCTCTTGTATTATAGCATGGATGATTGGTAGCGTCAATAGTTGGTGAGGAAAATGGTGATTTATGGGGACAATTAGATGAGGAAGGGGAAGGTGTGGTATAATGGAGAGGAGAAAGAAAGTAATTATTTTAATAAGGGAAGACGGCAGACATAATTGTTTATACGCAGTAAAGGGTTATGTCTGGAGTTTTCCCGGGAAAGGAAAAGATGGAAATTATTAATCCGAGCGGGAAGCAGGTTTTTAGCGTTGAGACGGAGTTTTGTGGGCGGAAATTGACGCTCGAGGTGAACCGAGTAGGATTTCGGAGCACGGCATCGGTGTTGGTGACTTATGGCGACACGGTGGTGCTGGGGAGTGTAGTAGTGGGAAAGAAGCCGGTGGTGCAGGACTTTTTCCCACTGACGATTGATTATGAAGAAAAGTTCTACGCGGCGGGGAAGATTTCTGGTTCGAAATTTATCAAGCGTGAAGGGAAGCCGGCGGATGAGGCGATTCTAGTCGGGCGGTTGATTGACCGACCGATTCGTCCGCTGTTCCCGAAGGGTTATCGCCAAGAGGTGCAGGTGGTGACGACGGTGCTGTCGATGGATCCGAGTTTTCGGCCGGACATGGTGGCGATGATTGCGGCGTCAAGCGCGTTGATGCTCTCTGGAACACCGTTTGATGGACCGATTGCGGGGGTGCGAATCGGGCGGATTAACGGTGAGTTCAAGGCGTTCTTGAGCCCAGAGGAGCGTGAGCAAAGCATCATGGATCTGGTGGTGGCGTGTAAAGACGGTAAGGTGATGATGGTCGAGGCGGGGGCGAATGAAGTGCCGGAAGCGATGATTATTGAGGCGATGCACTGGGCAGTGAAAAATGTGCAGCCGGTGCTCGATTTGCAACGAGAATTGGCCTCGGCTGTAGGGGTGACGGAGCAGGAATATGAATTAGTGTTGCCAGATGAGGAGATTCAAGAAAAAGTTGAGAATTGGTACAAGATACACGCAGGTGATCAAGTGCGGGGAAATGTTTTGGAACGCCAGAAGGTGATTCAGCAACTGAAGGACGAGATGCACGCGGAGTTTGCGGCGGAACTGGGTGAAGGTGAGACGGAAGAAGAGAGAATTGCGGATTATACTGAGCGGATGCAGGGTGAGTATGATCAGGCGTTCGATCTCGCGGTGCATCATGAGGTGCGGCGGGGGATTATCCAGGACGGGGTGCGGCCAGACGGGCGGAAGCTGGATGAGGTGCGACCGCTCAGCTCGCAAGTGGGGATTTTGCCGCGGACGCATGGGTCGTCGCTGTTTACGAGGGGTTTGACGCAGGCGATGAATATTGTGACTTTGGCGCCATTGTCGTTTGCGCAGGTGGTGGACACGATGGAAGTAACAGATGGTAAGCGACGCTATATGCATCACTATAATGCGCCGTCTTATACAGTGGGTGAGCCGGGCCGGATTGGGGCGCCAGGGCGACGCGAGGTGGGGCATGGTTATCTCGCGGAGCGGGCGATTTTGCCAATGCTGCCAAGCGAGGAAGATTTTCCGTACGCGATTAGAAGTGTGACGGAAATTATGTCGCAGAATGGTTCGACGTCGATGGCGGCGACTTGCTCGAGTTGTATGGCCTTGATGGATGCAGGCGTGCCGTTGAAGCGGCCAGTATCAGGGGTGGCAATGGGCTTGATGATGGACGTGCCGGCGGGTGAGGAAATTATGGGGGATGACGTTGATAAAGCTTATGTTTTGACGGATTTGATGGATGCGGAAGATTTTGCTGGTGATATGGACTTCAAGGTGACCGGGACGACCGAGGGGATTACGGCGCTGCAGATGGATATGAAAGTGCATGGTTTGCCGGTGGATATTCTCGAGAAAGCGATCGAGCAGAGTCATGCGGGACGGATGTTTATCTTGGAGCACATGCTGAGCGTGATTGCGGCGCCGCGACCGGAGATTTCTGAATATGCGCCGCGGATTGAGAAGCTGATGGTTGATCCGGAGAAAATCGGTACGATTATTGGCAAGGGGGGCGAGACGATCAATAAGATTACGAGTGAAACTGGAGCGATGGTGGATATTGCGGATGATGGGCTCGTGACGGTGGCAGGGGAGAATGAGGCGATTGCGAAGGCGGTGGAATGGATCAAGAGCCTGATCGAGGAGCCGGAAGTGGGGAAAATTTATGAAGGTACGGTGGCGACGATTAAGGACTTTGGGGCGTTCGTGACGATTTTACCAGGGGTGGATGGAATGCTACATATTTCGCAGATTAGCGATAAGCGGGTGGAAAATGTCAGTGATGTGCTGAAAGTGGGGCAGAAAGTGAAGGTGAAGCTCACGGCGATTGATGATCGGGGGAGGTTGTCGCTGACGATGAAGGGGGTTGAGCAGTAGTTTTGGTTGCTTTTAAAATAGTTTTTTGTTTCATATCTTCGTAAGTCGGTTTGGTGTTTTGTACCGTAGTTTTGATTGCAGGTGGCGCTCTCTGGAGCGAATCCCCTTCGGGGCCGTGCTCCAGACCCGCGCCAGCCTAATAATCATGCAATCAAAACTAGGTACATAAACCCCAAACCTCCATCCAAAATAGAACACGAAAAATCAAGTCAAAATGCAATCAAACCTGAAATCGTGGGGTGGGATCGTAAAGCCGTACCAGCGATTGTAGTGATACGACGGGTAGACGTTAGCGCTAACGAAATCGAGGTAGAACGCATAGAGCGATGAGGCGTAACTGACAGATGACCAGTAGTCGCCATCGCTGCCTGCGGACCTCAAAGAGCCAGTAGGCAGATTGACAACCCCGCCACGAGTTAGATATATAGAACATTCTGGAGAAGTTTTTCTAAATTTTTTCTAAATAGAACCGCCAAAGACTGTTGACACCCCACCAACTCTTCAGTAGAATGGGATTATTGGTTAGTTAATTACCTTCGCTTGATAGTGAAGGTAATTTTAATCTTGAAGCCAAAGGCTTTGAGACAAAGTGTCACTACCATAACCCTCCTTTCTCCAGTTTCTTAAATTACTTGTGCCAAATAATAGCGCCTTTGGCGGTTCTAATCTTAACCTATCACATTATACTTTCAAAACCCAAGCACAAGTATGTTGTATAGACGATTTTAGATTCTGTAATATAAACAACTGCGAATCTGCTATATATCTAACTCGTGGCGGGAATCTTAGTCTTTTTGCTGGGGCGCTAAAGGCTTCGGGGCTTAGTGATAGCTGTTGGTCGGCCGTTGCCGATTCGTCTTGGCTTTCTGCAACTTTTCTGGATTTGAATGATACTGGCGTTGATCCGTCGCGCAATGGTAGTCGTGGGTATGGCTTGACGGTCTGGTTCCTTTTGGGTCTGTTTTGGATTTAGTGTGGAACGAGAGTAAAAAGATTGTGAAATAAAACATCCTCCGTTTTCTCCTATATATCTAACTCGTGGCGGGCACATCAATGAGGGTTCTGGTGCTTTGAGAGCTGCGGGTGGCGATGGCGATTTTTGGACATCGACTAGCTATTTGTTTGAATTTGATGTGTATGTTCTTGGTTTTGGCGTTAATGTTCATCCGTCGGACTATGGTGCCCGTTGGTTTGGCTTTACGGTTTGGGAAAGTCTGAATTTACTGAAAGAGAATCTAAATATTCTCCGTTTCTCCTATATATCTAACTCGTGGCGGGAATATATATTTTGATTCTGGGGCGCTTAAGAGTGCGGATTATGCGGGATATTTTTGGACGATGACGACCTATCAGACTGAAAGTCATGCGTTTGCGATTGACTTTGGGAGTACAAATGCTTATCCGGCGGATTATAATGTGCGCTATGCTGGCTTTACGGTCTGGGTGAGATTTTGCTGTGTTGTTTGGACCGTAAAGCCATACCAGCGACCATCGTGACCGGATGGAACAACATTTCCATCACTGAAATTAAGACGAAACACATGGGGTGCCGAAGCATAGCTTGAAGACGACCAATAATTGCCATGATAGTTGGCATTTCTCAAAGAACCAACTTCAAGATTTACACTCCCGCCACGAGTTAGATATATAGAGTATTCGGTGAGTTTTTTGGCGGAGGGTGGATTTTTGTCACGAAAACACTTGTGGTATAATAGGGGTGTCTAACTTTTTATAACCATTTGCGATTTTTTGTGTTTCCTAGTGTTGGAAGCGGCATCGCATAATAATCACTAGGAACGTAGATGGTTATGAATGGAAGTTAGACACCGTGCGGTGTCGCTTTTGGTTAAGGGGCGGCGCAGGCTAATTGAATGGAGGAAAATGCGCCGAAAGACGAAAAGCTGTAGAAGGGGGTATCGCGGGATAGTGCGTCATGCGCTAGCGATGTTGTTAGCGATACTTGGGGCGTTTTCCGGGGTGGAGCCGACGTTGGCAGTGGTGACAGCGCCTTTACAAAATGGTTGCGAGTCGTTTGATGCATGTTATTATAATCCGGTTGAAGATTGTTCGACGACGGGTGGTGTAGGAGTTGCGGCGGGGGATGACGTAGCGGCGCAGATTTGGAATTATTTTGCAACGGCGGGAATCGCGGGAATTTCGGACAATGCGGCGGCGATTGCGGGGATTTTGGGGAATATGTATGTGGAATCGGGTTTCAATCCGTTCATTATTGGTGGGGGTGGGAATATGTATCGTGGGTTGTTTCAGGCGAACCAGAGCGGGAATCCGGGGCTTTTGAATGCGTTTGAGGAGGCAGGAATTAGTCAATACTGGTCGACATCTTTCGAGACTTCGGCGCCGCCGGATGCAGTGGCGAAGGCAGTGAAAATTACGCTGGACTATCTGGTGAATTCGTATGGTGGGTTTCGGCCGGGGTCGTTTGCGGGGACGTTTGAAGGTGATATTAATGTGGTGTCGAATAAGACGCCGGAAGCCTATGCGGAACTTTTCCAGTTGACGGTGGAGCGTGGTGTGGGTGGTGAAGGGGCGCTACAAGATAGTGGGGTGAGATCGTTAATGTTCCGAATGTATGGTCGGGAGTATTTTTATCAGATGATGCAGAAACGGCGAGAACACGCGCGGCAATATTATGAGATGTTTGCGGATAGCGCGATGACGTCGTCTTCGTCGAAGACGGATGGTGAGGGTTGGCTAGGCGGAATTGAAGGTTTGCAAAAGCAAGATGCGCGTGGGCGGCCAGACCTCAGGGAGACGCCAGCGGGGAGTTTTGCGACGGATAATGGCAAGGCGAATATGATTGTCTTACATTATACAGCAGGGACGACGAATGGTTTGGCGGCGTATGGCAGCAATATGTTCCCGGCGCATTTCACGATTGACTTGAAGAAGAAGGAAGGTTATCAACATTTTCCGCTTAGTGAACCGTCGCTGGCGGTGGCGAGCTATGATCGCTACGCGATTCAGATTGAAATTGTAGGAGTGGGTTATGCGGACTGGGGCGGAGTGGATACGAGTAGCCCATATAACCTCGCGAACTTTGGCGAAGCGGAGTGGGATTACTTGGCATATTATTTGAATGCGATTGCGGCCTATACGGGGATTCCGCTAGAAAGTTCGGTACAATGGGATAGTCCGGACCATAAGTTGACGGATTCGGCGGCGCGGTCGTATCGTGGAGTGCTGGGGCATATGCATTTGCCAAATAATCCTGGAAAGATTGACCCGGGTGATATTTGGGATGATGTGAAGGCAGCGCTGACGCGGAATCCGTCGAGTGTGTATAATGCGAGTTGTACGGGTGGGGGAGGGGGAGCAGTGACTGGTGGATTGACGATGGAGCAGGCGGAGAAGTTTATGTCGGCATATATAAATTTAATGAGGGAGTATCAGGGTGCGGCGTCGGGGACGTGGGTGACGGAATGGGATATTTATGCAGCTTGTTCGCCGGGGTTGGCGAATTGTGTAGCGTTTTCGCAGTATTTTTTGAATCGTTATACTTTGTATTATAGCCAGAATCACTGGAAGAATACGGTGAATGGTGGGCAGGTAGTGGGCTATCTTTTGAACTATAGTGCAGAGAATTTTATTACGAGCGGAGGATCAGTGCCGCGACCGTATGCGATATTTAGTCGGCCAGGGGCGAGCTTCAATGGGGCGGGACATACTGGGGTAGTGCTGGGTATAAAAGAGGCGGAGGGGAAGATTATTATTGGTGAGGCGGGTTGTAATAATCCCGGATTTACGGGGGCGCATGAGTATGATTTGAGCGAATACACTAATGGTAGGTATACTTATGCCTATACGGATGGAGCGATTTTGCTTGACGAAATACAAAAAACGGTGAATACCGGACAATAAGGAGGAAATATGTCAATTGGGAAGTTGTTGCGACCAAAAAATGAGGATGGGACGTTGAATCCGGTGTTTGCCTTTCTGATGATTGTGTTGGTGGTGATCGGGCTAGTGATTTTTTGGATTATTAATTATCAGAAGATGTTGGCGGAAAATCAGATGACGAAGATTGACAATCTAAGTGAGTATGCGAAAACGATGTCACGGGTGAGTCGGGAAGCGGCGGAACGGGCGCTGTATGCGCGGATACGGGAGAATTTAGCTGAAGGGCAGAAAGTGCCGACGGGTGGAGCGAAAGTTCGGGTGGGGACTTATGCGGAGCAGGAAGAGGGGGAGGAAATTCATGGGCGGTTTGTGGTGGATATAAAGTCGATACGACAGAGTTATCAGATGAGTATGACATGGTCGAAATATAAGAATGTAGATTTGGGGAATTATTATGTTGAGGTGGCGTGCGTGCCGGATGATTTGGTGTTGTATGATGATTTTGAGTGTAAAAAAGTTAGTACGGAGCTGCCGGGGGAAGTGGGGAATCCGATTGGGGTGTTGCCGTATACGAAGTTGAACGAGGAAACAGGGGAAGTGGCGTATGATATTCGGATGATGAGTGATTATTTGGTGATTAGCTATCAGGCATGTGGGGATGAGAAGTTGAAGAAGGAATATGAGCAGAGTGCACGGGCGTGGCTGGAGGAACAAAAGGTGGATTTTGAGAGGTATAAATTGAGGTTTATTGATACTTGTGATGGAGATTTTTAGGTTTTTTGATTCGCGTTTTTGGTACTGAAGCATAATAACGTAATACAGCC
>CAZVPV010000021.1:0-9572 GCA_964629195.1 uncultured Candidatus Saccharibacteria bacterium
GGTTATATTCATATAACCCCTAGTTCTAACGAACTAGGTTCCAAGCCTAGAAGCTTAAGTACATTAAAACCTGTTATCTAGACCTAATGCTGATTAGTTTTCATTTGTTGGACGCCAATTCTTCAGTGGAGTTTACCTATTCGCATTGCTTGACTTCATGGGTAGCAAATAGATGGTTAGAGAATAGAGGATATGTTGGTTACATTGCCTCTTGGAAATGGTGGTTTTGAGACGGTTCACCTTTACTACCATGTCAATCATTTGTTTGCTACTCGTGAGGAATGAAGCTGCACGAGAGCGAAGGGAAGAACTGCATAGCGCGCAGGCACAAAAGGCATCGCTAACTATTGTTCGGGCTAATGCTTTTGAACGATGCTTAAGACGGTGGTGAGTGATCCTGCGGCGGGCTGAGGAGCCTAAAACCAATATAAAGAAAGGGACCTGCCTAAGGGTGGGTTATGGTGGAAACCATGAAGAAGATGAACAGAGCAATGAAGGTGGTTGCAACATTTGAGGCAGCTATTAAAGGCACATTCGCGGCGCAGTCTGGCTTGTTTGGGCTGGAAGAAACACTTGACACTTTTGTAGTCGAGACATATGGGAAGCCGTTCTCCGAGGGAGCTGTTAAAGTCGTCCGCGAGGGCGGTACCTGGAACGATTATTCCATGGTGCCGATCGTGGGCTGGGTGGTTGAATCAGTTTCCGTCCGAGACGACCCGGAAGGCGTGATGACTGTCGCTCGAGCCTGTGGCTTTGGTCAGCCAGCGGGTATCCAGAACTGGGATGATTACGCTCGGTTTGGATATTACGAGGATGGGGAGAGGACTAAACCAGTACTCTTTTTGTCTAAAGATACGGCTGGTTATCGTGGCATCGCGCTGGATTATCTTCCTACGCTAACGAAGTTGACTGTCTTGGATGCGGACCATGCGGGAGATTTCTCGCACGATGTTTATGAGTTGCATCCAGGAGAAGGTGGCGATGCTGCGGTCGTAGTACAGTCGGGCTCTAGTGGGGCGACCGTCTTGGCTGAGTGTGTATATGATCACACGGTCAAGAGGTATTATTGGCGGATTAGTTTGATATCGCCAATTCTCGAAGGGGGTGAGGTGTACCGTGGTTGGTATGCTGAAACCTTCCAAGAGGCCATAGAGCGTTAAGTTTCGCCCCCGCTGTTTTTAGCGTGGCTTTGGCTTGGCTCGGATCGGCCTGGATCGGATAGCAGGGAATAGCCCTAGGACCGCACATCAGAGTATGTTGCACGATGGTCCTAGGGTTTTCTTTTTGTGGATGTAGTGTGGTGGTTTCGGGTTAGAGAATTTGGTTATGGTTGTATGGATTTTGGTGGTTTTTGAGTAAAATATTTTTGGAAATAACATAAGAATTTTGGAAAATTTTGTGTAATACATTGTATTGCGTTTGTATGGATAATGTATATAATATGTATTGAAGATGTATTACATTGTATATACAAAATTGAGGAGGGGAAATTGAAAATTTGAGTGTGCGTAATACATTCTATATACAAATGATATACAATGTAATGCGTTGTATGGCGTTTGTATATGGAACATAGTGAAATTGTGTGGAAAATGTATTACAGTGTGGTATAATGGAGGAAAAGGGAGGTCTAAAGAGGATGGCAAAGCGAACGAAAGAGCGGGTGAAGACAAAAAATGAAGTAGAAACAGAGGTGAAAAAGCCGGAGGTGGCACCGGTTTTGCCGGTGGCGGCGAAGACGGCGGCGGTGAGTTTCCGGACGAAATTGGTGTTGAAAAAGAAGGCGGAGGGGATTTTTGACGAGATGGGGATTTCGATGAGCGCGGCGCTGAATATGTTTCTTGCGCAGGTGGTGCGGGAGAAGGGGATGCCGTTTACGCCGAATGCGCAGAAAAAGCTTGAGGTTGAAAATAATAGCACAGCGGCTTTGGGGGCTGGAGATAAGAGCAGTGAAGCTGGGTTTATGGCGCTGGAGGAACTTTGGGACGAGCTCTAAGAGGACGCACGATTAGCGGGTTCTGCTTTGTCAATTCTTGCAAAGCAAGAATCTACTGTCTGCGACGCTCAGAAAATAGATAGAGATCTATTTTCGTTCGCTATCCTCAACAGTTCAGCAGATGCGTTGCTCACTCAACGTACGCTAAGTACGTCTTGTTCCGCTACTCCTGCTTCCGCGCATAACCTCGCTACTAGTGCGTCCTCGAGCCTTGCATCTCATCCATGATAGCTTCGTCCTTCGGAATTTTGCTTCAAGCTAGTTTGGAGCAAACATATTTCGGAGCCTTGATTAGCGGGGAAAAGGTTGACTTTGGGGGGATTGTACGTTAAGATATAGGGGTAATAAGCAAGAGGTACAGTAGTATGTCGGAAAAACAAAAAAGTGATGGGCAGGAATATGATAGTTCGCAAATCCAGGTGCTGGAGGGGCTGGAACATGTGCGGATCCGACCAGGGATGTATATTGGTTCGACAGGTTTTGATGGTCTGCACCACCTCTTGAAGGAAATTGCGGATAACTCGATTGATGAAGCGATTGCAGGATTTTGTACTAGAGTAGAAATTGTGTTGCTTGAAGACGGTGGGGTGCGAGTGTCGGATAACGGGCGTGGTATTCCAGTAGATATTCACCCGAAAACGAAGAAATCGACGCTCGAAACGGTGCTGACGGTTTTGAACGCGGGTGGTAAATTCGGTGGCGGCGGATATAAAGTATCGTCGGGTCTGCACGGCGTGGGTTCGTCGGTGGTGAATGCGCTGAGTACAAAAATGATTGCTGAGGTGCGCAAGGACGGTAAAGTGCATCAGGTGGAGTTTGAGAACGGGGGAAAGACGATTGGCGATGGTCTGAAGATTGTGGGCGAGGCGACGGGCACGGGGACAACGATTACGTTTTATCCGGATCCGACGATTTTCAAAGAGACGACGACATTTGATTATGATTGGGTGTCGCATTATGCTAGGCATCAGGCTTATCTGACGAAGGGCGTGATGATTTCGGTGCGAGATGAGCGCACGGGGAAGCGAGAATCGTTTTACTTTGAAGGTGGCATTCGAAGCTATGTACGTAAGCTGAATGAAGGCAAGGAAGTAGTGTCGGATGACATTTTCTACGTCGAGAAGGAAATTGAAGATTCGGAAGTTGAGGTTGCGCTGCAATATAATGATACGTATGTGGAGACGATTAAGCCGTTTGCGAACAACGTTTTGACGCCGGATGGCGGGAAGCATGTGGAAGGTTTTCGAACGGCGATGACGCGAGTAATTAATGATTACGCGCGGAAAAATAATTTGCTCAAGGAAAAGGAACCGAACCTGACGGGGGAGGATGTGAAGGAAGGTTTGACGGCGGTGATTTTGGTGAAGTTGCCAGATCCGCAGTTTGAGGGGCAGACGAAGAATAAGCTGGGGAATCCAGAGGTGCGTGGCTATGTCGACAAGGTGATGACGGAGTATTTCGGCTACTATTTGGAAGAGAATCCAGCGGTGGCGAAGAAGATTATCACCAAGGCGACACTGGCAGCGCGGGCGCGGAAGGCGGCGCGGGCAGCGCGAGATAATGTGATCCGGAAGGGAGCGTTCGAGGGGTTGAACTTGCCTTCGAAGTTGGCGGATTGCAGTTCGAGAGATCGAAGTGAATGTGAACTTTTCATCGTCGAGGGGAACTCAGCGGCAGGTTCAGCGAAGGAAGGACGTAACCCGAAGATTCAGGCGATTTTGCCGCTCCGAGGTAAGGTTTTAAACACTGAGCGGGCGCGGCTGGATAAGATGCTGGCAAATCAAGAGCTGGTGAGCCTAATTAAGGGGCTCGGCGTGGGGATTGGCGAACAGTTTGACATTAATGGTTTGCGTTATCATAAGGTGATTTTTATGACGGATGCTGATGTCGATGGTTTGCATATTGCGACGCTTTTGATGACGTTCTTTTTCCGCTATATGCCAGAGGTGATTAAGGCAGGACATGTGTATCTCGCGAAGCCACCGTTGTTTGGGCTTTCGAAGGGGACGGGAAGTAATCGAAAAATTGATTATGTGTATGATGAAGTTGCGCTGGAGAAGAAATTGACGGAGAAAATCGAGGAGCGCAAGGCAGCAGGGACGAAAGTGGACCCAACGCAAGAGCGGTTTAAGCAGGCAGGTTATACAGCGCAAAATCGCTTCAAAGGTCTGGGTGAAATGGATGCGAAGCAGCTTTGGGAAACGACGATGGATCCGGAGAATCGGATTTTGGTGCAGGTGCATATTGAGGATGCCGAGAAGGCGGATGCGGTGTTCACGAAGCTGATGGGCGACCAAGTGGACCTCCGGAAGAACTTTATTCAGGCGGGGGCAGCAAGTGTTGATCTGGACGAATTGGATTTTTAAGGGAGAGGGATAGAAGATGGATAATGGTGACGAAATGGATAAAAAGATGAAAGACGACGCGGGAGCCGGAATGGAAAAAGACGCCAGTTTGGACGGACAACTGGTTGAGGGGCAGGTGATTGACGGGATTGAGCAGCGCGACGTCGAGAGTACGATGGAAAATTATTTCTTGCGCTACTCGATGTCGGTGATCATTGACCGAGCATTGCCTGATGTGCGAGATGGTTTGAAACCAGTGAACCGGCGGATTTTGTATGCGATGAATAGGAATGGCTGGAAGGCGCCGCACGCGACGGTGAAGTCGGCGCGTATTGTGGGTGAGGTGATGGGTAAGTATCACCCGCATGGTGATTCGTCGATTTATGATGCGATGGTGAATTTGGCGCAGCCGTGGAAGATGCGTTATACCTTGGTGGAAGGGCAAGGGAACTTCGGCTCGATGGACGGCGATGATGCGGCGGCTTCGAGGTACACTGAGGCACGGATGGATAAGATTGGGGTGGAATTACTGACCGATATTGAGAAGGAAACGGTGGATTTTCGGGACAACTTCGACGGAAGTGAGCAAGAGCCGGTAGTTTTGCCATCGGCGGTACCGAATATTCTTTTGAATGGCCAGATGGGAATCGCGGTTGGGATGGCGACAAATATTCCGCCTCACAACTTGTCAGAGGTGATTGACGCGACAGTGGCGCAGATTGAGGATCCGGATATTAGTCTGGATGGGTTAATGCAACATGTGAAGGGGCCAGATTTCCCGACGGGGGCAGAGGTTTATGGTGGCGCGCCGATGAAGCAGGCTTATGCGACCGGTAAAGGGAGCGTGACGATTCGCGCGGTGGCGGGGATTGAAGAGAAGAAGAATGGGCGCTACCAGATCGTGATTACAGAGGTGCCTTATGGGATGAGCAAGGAAGGTTTCATCGAAAAGGTGCGAGAGTTGGTATTGAACAAGAAACTTGATCATATTGCGGATGCAAGAGATGAAAGTGCACGCGGGAAGATTCGCGTAGTGGTGGAACTGAAGAAAGATGCGTTCCCGAAGAAGATTTTGAACCAGTTATATAAGATGACGCAGCTGCAAACGACGTTCCATTATAATATGCTAGCGTTGGTGGATGGGGTGCAGCCGCGGATTTTAGGCTTGAAAGAGATTCTGGCAGAGTTTATTAAACATCGGCAGAAAGTGGTGCGGCGTCGGACGGAATATGATCTGCGAAAAGCGAAAGAACGTGCACATATCCTCGAAGGTTTGAAAATTGCACTGGATAATATTGATGAAGTAATCAAGACGATTCGTGAAAGCTATGACGATGCAGATAAACGGCTGATGGAGCGGTTTGGACTAAGTGAAATCCAGGCGGCGGCGATTCTAGCAATGCAACTGCGCCGACTGCAAGGACTCGAGCGCGATAAGATTGAGGATGAATTGAAGCAACTTTTGGCGCAAATTGCGGAATACGAGAAGATTTTGGCGAGTGAAGAAGAAGTGCTGCGTGTGGTGAAAGAAGAACTGATCGCAATGAAAGAGAAATATGGCGATGAGCGCAGGAGCAAAATCTTTAATCATGAAGTAGGGAAGTTCTCGGAAGAGGAGTTGATTCCGGATGAGGAAAGCGTGATTTTGCTCACGGCACAGAACTATCTGAAGCGAGTTTTGCAGGGTGATTTCAAGCGGCAAAATCGGGGTGGCAAGGGGCGCCGGGGGATGACGACGAAAGATGAGGACGTGATTGCACAGATTGTGACGACGAACTCGCATGATTATCTACTATTCTTCACGAACCAGGGGCGGATTTTCCGGATGAAAGCGTACGAAGTGCCGCAGGCGTCGATGGTGGCGAAGGGGACGGCGGCAGTGAATTTGCTGAATATGCATCCAGATGAAAAAGTGACGTCGATTATTAAGCAAGGCGGCGATCCGAGTGGCTATCTCTTCATGGCGACAAAGAAGGGAACGATTAAGAAGACGGCGGTGAAGGAATTCTTGACACTCAGAGCGAATGGCATGATTGCAATTAAGCTTGACGCGGGGGATGAGTTGAAATGGATTCAGGAGACAACTGGTGAGAATGATGTAGTGATTTCGACTTCGGCGGGTCAGGCGATGCGTTTCAATGAGAAGGATGTGCGCAGTATGGGGCGGAGCGCGAAGGGGGTGATCGGGATTCGGTTGCGTCCGAAGGATGAAATTGTGGGGATGGATGTGATTCGTGACGCGGGGCAGAAATTGATTGTGATTTCGGCGAATGGTTATGGTAAAGCAACGCTAGTGAAGAACTTTGAAGCGCATAAGCGGGGTGGAGTCGGGATTCGAGTGGCAGCGGTGACGGAGAAAACTGGTCCGATTGTGGCAGTGCATACACTGGATCCAGCGGCGAAAGAAGTGATTATGATGTCGTCGATGGGGCAGGCAATTCGAGTGGCGGTGAAAGATATTCCGACGCTGGGGCGCGTGGCGCAAGGTGTGCGGATTATGCGGATGAATGAAGGAGATACGGTGGCATCGATCGGGATTGTCTTGCCGGAAGAGGAAAATGAGGGGGAAGGCGACGGGAAGTAGACAATAGGATTGTTGCGAAGAAATGGTGTCCATCTAGAGAGGTGGACACTGTTTTTGGTGTGATAGTGGTTTTTTTGGGGGTATTGACCGTTGGTCATTTTTTTGATGATTTGTGTGCCTTGGAAATGACCATTGGTCATTTTTTTGATAGCTTTTTGATGATTTTTTGCGATTTTAGGTAAGGTTTTAACGTTTTTTGGCGAATAATTTGATGGTTTTTGATGGTTCTTTGGTTGATTTTTTGGTGATTTTGGGGCTATTTTGGGTGGTTTGGGAAAGAAAATGCGATTTTTAACATGGATGTGCTTGTAAGTTTGAAAAAAATTTTGCTACACTGGCGGAAATACTAAAAATTGCGAGGAAAAGATGAAAAAATTTTCAAACATTTTATTAATTTTAAGTTTAACGATGGGGTTAGTTTTGGCTATACCAACGGAAAAAGCGCAAGCGGAGACGTCGGCGGCTGGCGGGGTGGTGAAGAATTATTATGATCCGATGTTCTATATCAGCATGGTGCGACCGACGGATGGGAGTTTGGATTTTGCGATGAATTCGGCGGGGACGGGTCTGTATCTACATCGGGTGGTGTTAGCCTATTATAATTATGAAGACGGGGTAACAGAGAGAGAAGCGGATGCGCGAATCGCGGAACTAGGAGCGGAAGGGAAGTTATCTTGGGGAACGGTGGTGTATGATTTTGCGATGAACGGTTTTCCGCAGAATAGTGTTTATGGCGGTGGGGCGATGGAGCTGGACGAGAACGGGATGGCGATGGGTTCGTTGAGTCTTGCGGAGGTGAATAAATCGGACGTGCTGTATTATGCGGCGGAGTTTGGTGAGAAGACAGGGAGCGGGTTGGCGACAACTTGGTCGAATTCGACTTGGGCGCGGGGGAAGATTGACTACCGGGACTGTATTCATGGATCGAATTATGTAAATTATGGGGAGTGCAAGGTTGTACATCAAGACGGTGAGGCGACGGCGAAATATTGGACGTATGGGCGTCAGCCAGCGGCGGATGTGCATATTATGACTTGGGACGAGGAATGGCAGGGAATTCAGAAGGGGCGACTGGATGAAGTTGAGAAACAAATTGAGAAGTGGGAGAAGTTGGAAGATTTTGCTGAGGCGGATGAGAATGAAGTAGCGAAGGCGGAAACAGATCTCGATAAGTTGAAAACGACTTTGGCGAAGACTGAGGGCGATGGGGCGGAACTACTCAGGACGCGACGAGATGACTTAGCGGCGAGGTTACGAAAACTACAGGGGAAAGACGATACTACGGAGAATAATAATAATAATAATAATAATGTAGAGGAGGGTGGGGGCCAGGCTGGGGATGGAGATAAGCCTACTGGAACAGGTTCGGATGCGAATAGTGCTGGGGCGGGGCAGAGCACTGATACTCAAGGAAATGCTCAAGGGAGTGTTGATGTTCAGGGAGGAGCTGGAACTTGGGGCGATGTTGTAGTGCAGGGAAATGGTAATATTCAGAGAAATGTCGGTATTCGTGAAAATGTTAGTAATGATTGGGATGAACAAGCTCAAGATAAACAGAACCAGGATGGGCAAGAGTGGAATGAAAATGAGCAGAAGGATCAGAATGAGCAAAATGGGCAAGCTGGACAAAAGGTTGAGGTGCCAAATTTGGGCGGTGGGCAGAAAATGAATGTTTGGGTGTTTTGGCTACCTTTGCTTGCAGGACTTTTGCTGGTGATTTTGGTGGCTTTGCGCAAAATTTGGCAAAGGGTGCGAGAGAAGAATATAAGATAAGCGGGTTGTGTGATATAATGGAGGTATGGAAGGTCTGTATGCGATAATTGCGTTTGTGCTGGGGTTCTTGGTAGCGCAGATTTGGAAATTGATTGCAGGGTTATCAACGGGGGAGAAACCGGAAGGCGTGACGAGTCTACAGGCAGCGATCGGGTATTTTACGCGGTCGGGTGGGATGCCTTCGGGGCATGCGGCGAGTTTTACAGCGATGACGGTGTGCTTAGGAGGGGTGTGCGGTTGGACATCGGGGGTATTTGCGCTGGCGGTGGGAACTTGGGCGATTGTGCTATATGATGCGATCCATGTGCGCTATGCGGTGGGGGAGCAGGGAAAAGCACTGAATAAGCTGCTCGAGGCGAAAAATATGCAAAAATTGCCAATTGTTGAGGGACATACGATGATACAAGTAGCAGTGGGGGCGATTTTGGGAGCGATAATTGGGTTTTTGATGGTAATGCTTATCTAAAAACGAGAAAAATCACAAAAATGTGAAAAAAGTCTGAAAAAAGTATTGACTTTTTTCTTAAAGTGCGATAAGATGGGGATAGCCTAAGAACTGCGAGGGTAGGTGAGGAATTTTCCTTGTTTATTCTTGAGTTGAAAGGTTTTGGAATTTAACAATTTAGTTGTGCAATTATGGTTTTAGACGTATCGTCGGGGAAACTTGACGAGTACTAAAACTTATCATCGTCAGTCTTTATGTGAACTTTGGTTATGTTTTGACTATGTCAAAACATAAAACTCTGCGCATCTTCGGAAGAGAAAACAAGTTTTTTCTTCTCTCAGATGCTTGAGTTTTCGAACTGGCTCTTCGGAGCCGCTTTAATGGAGAGTTTGATCCTGGCTCAGGATGAATGCTGGCGGCGTGCCTAAT
>CAZVPV010000022.1:0-9323 GCA_964629195.1 uncultured Candidatus Saccharibacteria bacterium
TTTGCAAAAACTGTCATTCCTTCGGCCATTTCAACCGGCATTTTTTATCATCTCCCTTAATTTTACCACATAAACGACCCCCCCCCCCGCAAGACCTTTTTCTACAAACGTTTTCCCTCAATTGCCAAGTCCAAAGTTTTATGATAAAATTATAGATAAAGTTTCTACATGTTACGCGTCAATTGACGCAAAAAATAAAAAGGAGGGATAAACATGTCAGAAAGCAAATTAACATTTTTTGAAGATGGACCGGTAAAATATACTTATGAAGAATTTTGTGAGTTTCGCAAAATTCTCTCTGAGTACAGAGATGCCGAAAATGGTGGATTTGACGTCATGTGTTTCATTTGGGTCGACGGGCATTATCCGCAGCATGTGCGGAATCTTTGTTTACGTAATATCCTACGCCAAATCGGCGAAAAGCGCCTCAATAACAATTATCCGACCGCTTATAATTACTGTAACGTCGGTTTCGGACGCCTGCTCTTTCTTTTGAACAAAGAAGACCAATTCCTGCGCAGAACGCTCCAATTCCAACCAGACCTCTGCCAGAATTTTTGCGCAGAGTTGCTATACAATTTGGACCGCGGTTTCCGCAACGCGCTTCCCTATGTGTTCGTCCGCAACGATCTCGACCGTCTGATCATGCTGCTCGTAAAAATCACCGATCAAGCCACCGGTCTTCGACTCTGGCACTACCACACTTTCGAGATTGATCTGTTAAACAATTTGCGAGAAACTCTCAGCTTCTGCGAGGAAAGTTTCGTTCCCCGTTGGTTACGTGAGCACATCATCGCCGAGATCAAAGGCATTTGCAAAAGCGAATTTCAGGACAATCTGGATTTCTTCAGCTCACAAAATTGTATCAGCTCAGCTTTCATCAATTCAACCCATACCGACCAGCAACCAAGTTCAACTGATTCCGCAAAAATCGCCAAAGACACGCCGTCCAGCAAGCCCAACCATCTCTGGCCGGTTATCAGCCACATCGAGTTCCAGGCCAAGTCAATGAACGGTAAGCAAGTCGGCTGCAAATTCGACCTCTCGCTCCAATTCATCGAGATGTTCGAGGAAGGCTTACCTCTGCCGATGACTTACATTGACCAACACAATTTTGCCGATGTTGCCGTCCTGATCCAGGAACCGAGCACGCTATACAGCTTCGTCTCGCGGCACATTCTGGCCTTCCCGCCCGAAAAGTACATTTTCTTCCAGGAACCTCGCCAGTTGATTGTTCTGCGTTACTTGCGTGACTTCGTCAACCACTACGCTCCAGGCGAGCATTACCTGGCCTACAAACTCGACCAGATCATCGATTATCGCCCGGCTGAACTCGAAGATCCCGAAGAGTCCGAATCAAAGCCATAATCCATCTTCCGCACCTTAAAAGCCGCCCCAAAAGGGCGGTTTTTAACGACAACAAAAATCCCCGCCAGTTTCCCAGCGAGGATTTTTCGATTAGCACAGTATCCTAACTATAATAAAATCAACGGAGCGTTCCAGCCAAAGCCGACCTGCCATTCAGCGAAGTCGTTGCCACTAGCATCTGTCGCGGGATCTCACCTCGACGATAAGCCTCGGTCAATATCCGCACCAGCATCTCACATACCTTGCCCGTCAGCGCATACGCTTCGGCCTCGATTAGCTGCGACATATATATTTTCGGATCTTGCTTCGATGCCACTACATACGTTTGGTTCAGTGCGCGCATTAGCTCATGTTTATCCTTCATAGACATCTTCGTCAAAACAATCCCTAAGCAACCTTCCCATTTCTTCGCACATTCTCGTTGATAACCATGCCAAACCTCATGCGCCACCGCCCCAATCAAAAAATCAACTGACTCATCACGCAACCGGTGTGGATTAATTATCAACCTCCATCGTATACCCGATTTTTCTTGGCAGCTAAACCACGACTCCATCAAGCTAACTTCTGCGGAAAACCTAATCTCCGGCTCCATTTTTACGCCAAACAGCTCTCGTGCCCATTTCACTGTTCGTCGTATCGCTTCTTCGTCAGCATTTGTTATCAAATACGGTGCCAACACTGGTATTAGATCCTGTAATTGGACTTTTGCTAGCGCCGCATCCATCTCTTGAATAGCCACTTGTATGTCTGGTTCGATGTAAATTTCCTGATACCAATCGTCTGATAACCAGAGCGGTATCCCAGCCTCAACCAAATTCAACTTTGCCATTAATTCTACATTTTCGTTCATGAAAATCCCCCTTTTTGCTAATCTTCTAACCGATTGTTGAGTTTTACAAGCCGTAAAACTCACTGTAATCATTACAGTGCCAATCCATACTAGAGCCGCTTTTTATATTATTCTTCGGCCCTCTCCTTCCATTATAGCACACATCGACATAAAAGTCAAGATTAAGACCTGTTCGTCAGACTTTTTGCCTTTTTCAACAGCCTATCCTGCTCTTTCCTCGCATCTTCAAACGAAGCATAAAACACCGTTTTTGCCTTTTTCGACATTTCCGGCTGCGCAAACTCCAAAAGTGTAGGTTTTTTCAGCATCAAAAGCATCCGTATCTTATTGAAACTCATCTACTTCATCGCCTTCAAGAACTCCCGAAACAGCGGATGCACGTTCAGCGGTCGACTCCGAAATTCCGGATGCGCCTGCGTCGCCACAAAAAACTTATTCTGTGGTCCTTCGACGAATTCCACCAATTTTCCATCCGGCGACGTCCCCGCCACTACTAGTCCACCTTTTTCGATCTCCGGCAAAAACTTCTGGTTCACTTCATAACGATGGCGGTGTCGCTCCGTTACATTCTCCGCTCCATAAATCTTCGCTACTTTGCTCCCCTTCACCAGTTTCGCCGGATAGTCACCCAGCCGCATCGTCCCGCCCGTTGATTCCTTGCCTTTCTGCCCATCCATCAAATAAATCACGTTATTCTGAGCCTCTTCGTCCGCGCCAAACTCTTCCGAGTTCGCCTGCTCTATACCGCCCCGCCGCGCCGCAGCTACACACGCCATCTGCATCCCGAGGCATAGCCCGAGATATGGTATGTCATGCTCGAGCGCATACTTCGCTGCCCGAATTTTTCCTTCCGCCCCACGCGCTCCAAAGCCACCCGGCACCACCAATCCATCAACTTTCGCAAAATCTGCTTCTGTCGCCTCTTCCGCATTTATCCATTCAATCTCCAAGTTCACCTTTTCCCACGCCGCCGCCGCTTTCAACGCCTCCGTCACACAAATATACGCATCTTCATTCCCCACATATTTCGCTACCAGCCCCACGCGCACCGTTTTTGCCCACCTCTTCTCCCGCAGCCGCGAAAATTCTTTCCAACGAGCCATATCCGGCTCGTTGTCGGTACCGACAAACTTATTCAAAATTTCCAGCACCCCCGACTTCAAAACGTTGAACGGCACATCATACACCGACTCGATATCCGGCAAATTCAACACCGCATCTTTATCAATCCCCGAAAACGCCGCAATTTTCTCACAAATCGCCCGCGGCGCCGGCCGCTCCGTCCGACAAACCACCACGTCCGGAATAATGCCAAATCCGCGCAAGTCTTTTAAGGCATTCTGTGCCGGCTTGGTCTTCAACTCTTTCGACGTATTAATCCACGGCACATAAACCACATGTACATAAAGACAATTCTCTCGCCCCACTCGATTCGCAAACAACCGAATTGCCTCAATAAAACTCAACCCTTCATAATCCCCCACCGTACCGCCAATCTCCACGATATGAATATCTGACTTTCCGCCCGCCAGCGCAATTTTTTCCTGCACCAAGTCCGTAAAATGTGGCACCATCTGCACCGTCTTCCCATGGAATCCGCCGCTCCGTTCCTTTTCAATCAATTCCTGATACAGCGCCCCCGACAAAACCGAAGAAAACTTCGAAGTTTCAAAATCCAGAAACCGCTCATAGTGCCCGAGGTCGAGGTCAGTTTCCTTCCCGTCCGCCGTCACAAAACATTCCCCGTGTTCCACCGGATTCAGTAGCCCCGCATCCACATTCAAATACGGATCGCACTTCTGGATCGAAACATCATAACCCTTCGCCTTCAAAATCGCCCCAATCGACGCCGCCGTAATCCCCTTCCCCACGCCCGACAGCACCCCACCCGTCACGAAAATATATTTCGTCGGCGCTTTCCGCGCTACTTTACTTTTCTTTTCCACTTTTTGCGTTTTTGTCATCGGGCACCTCCTCAATTATTAATTCGCCCACACTACTTAACCTTATTTTAGCATACCCTTCCCCACTTTCGCAAAAATCCCAACCATCTTCCCAAACTCCTATATATCTAACTCGTGGCGGGTTTATGTATCCAGAATATGGCGCTCTTAGAGCACTAGGTGAGCAAACGGGCTTCTGGGAATCTATGTGTGGGTTTTCTAACTTAACATCATATAATTTATATTTAAATAATGCAGTTGTCTTTCCGTCAACTAACGACGCTCGCTGGATTGGCTTGACGGCCCGTAAAGCCGTACCAACGATCGTTGTTGCTTGAGATCCAGCTATTACCACTGTCAAAGTAAGCTACGTATGCATAAAACTCAGATATAGTAGCAGATTTCGCCCAATAGTCGCCACTACGATCCGCATATCGCAAAGAACCCAAATTTTCAACTACCTCCCCGCCACGAAACACAGGAGTGGCTGTAGAGCAAAAAAGAAAACCTGTTTTCTTTTTTGCACGCTACGACTGTGGGAGCGACGATAGTCGCGAGGTTAGATATATAGAAGATTACTAGATGTTTAACCTAAATCAATACCATTTTTAAACCTCGCCAGTTACCCAGCGAGGTTTTTCTAAACTTGTTCAAACCGCCGAACAAGCATTTTTCTCTGGCAGTTCTTCCCAAATTTGTCTCAGATCGTAGAATTTACCCACTTGTTTCGGTTTCGCGGCCATCACCTTCGCAATCTCCAGCACATCCCACGCCAACCCACTTTGGCTAAACTCCCACTGCGGCAAACTACCTGAGCCTTCCACGTTCCGCACTTCAAATTCCCATCCGCAAAGCATTTTTTCGCGCGTCAGTGTATCTACGGAACATATTTTGACAAGTTTCCCAGTTTTCTGCAGCACTCTCCGCTGAAAAGCTTGCGCCATTTTGCTCGGCATTTCCATACCTGGATATAATTCTTCACGTAGTGTCAATCTCCCGCCCACACTTTCAATCAAAGTGAAAGCATTATCAATATACACTTCCATTGCACGGCAACAAGTATCATCACAAAACACCGGTATCAACCGCGTAGCATCTTCCAAACGCTCAATCTGATCTTTCGACAAATCCGCCTTACGAATCACTAGTGGCTTCCTAGCTTGCACTGCCAAGTCTAAAACCCATTCAAAAGCCTCTGCATTTGTAAAATCCACCAAAACGTCAAAGTCGCACGGAGAATTATTCGCTTTTAAACCTTGAAGCAACCAACGATATTGGTACCAATCAGTCTGTTCTCTCGCTCCAGAATTCAAAGTTGAAGAGCCATCCTGTAGCTGATCCACCCAATAACCCCTCGACTCTTTGCCAGACAAAATCTTCTCCGCCAATTTCGAAATGCGATCCACCCCGCCTGTAATTTCTACGCCGTCAACTTTTGTCACGACTTTAAGCGCCGCTTCGCCAACTTCTCCGGTCAAACCGCTCCAAAGCACTTTTACCATATTATCCCCTCCTTTTCCAAATGTTCAACTCTACAATCTCTTTTAATGTCGCCAACACCATACATCAAGGCATTAACTGGCCGGCACGAAGACAAATATTCCTTTCTATCACATCTCCCTCCGGCTATACTTACCCAACTCTTCTCGCTCTTCATCACGTTCCCCCTTTCTAGAATATTGAGAAATCTAGGTACCTACCTAGAATAATAACACACTCTGCTAAAAAGTCAATATATCGGCGACAGGATTCGCCATCCGCCCGGTCGCGTAGCAACAACGACGCGGATTTTCACAGGATTCGTTATCGAGCGCAGCGAGATTAGAGAATCCTGGTCCTCCAAAGGAGGACAAATTAAAAATAGACCCTTCCGGGTTTATTCTCCATGAAGATTCGTTATCCGCCCGGTCGCATAGCGACAACGGCGCGGATTTCTCGAATCCTGGCTCACCAAAGGTGAGCATAATAAAAATAAGTCCCCTTCGGGACATATTTTTATTATTTTCGCTTCTGGCGGAAGCGACAGGATTCGAACCTGCGAGACGTATAAACGCCTACACGCTTTCCAAGCGTGCGCCTTCAACCACTCGGCCACACTTCCATTCTCCAATTATACCATATCACCCTAATTTCACCAACCGCGTTGCTAAAATCCCCAAAACTAACCAATACAGCCAAATATCCATTCATTTCAACATCTAGTAATCTTCCTATATATCTAACTCGTGGCGGGACAATCTATATTCCTGCTGGTGCTCTAAGACGCTCTAGCCATCATGGTAATTATTGGTCATCCACCGCCAATGCATCCGATTCTTCGGCTTACAATCCTTATCTCGATAGTACTAATATTATTCCATCAAGCGAATTCGAACGTTGGCGTGGCTTTACGGTCCATCCCTACAAATCTAATTAGTCCACACAAAACTTCTCGGTGACATTATTTATGAGACAACGAGTACTTTTGGGTGAAATTATTTATGATCTAATACAAAAGTCTTGTGCTTATCAAAATTCTGCGCTACAATAGACTTGTCTTACTTTTTAGCAACCAGTTTTTGGTAGTATTTTATCCAAAAGCAAACCTGTATCTTTACTGATCTGGAATCTATGAAGCGGCATCGCAAAAGCTAACGGTTCTAGTTCTCGGATTAGATACAGGTTGCTAATGGAAGTAAGACACCTTGCGGTGTCGCTTTTTGTTGATGCTAGATCCGTCTAGTTTAGATCTAGCTAGCAAATACCTCCGATAATAGAGCGGCAGCAAAAGTAGTAGGACACTTTTGTAGCGACGCCCAAGGTGGCCATGAAGCGATAATTATGGACAAGCAAATTTGCCAGTTCATAGCTAAAGCTATAGTTCGCAGTCAACCTGGCCAACAATGTCAAACTCAACCCATGGAGGCACTATGTCAAAACGCAAACCCACCAAAACCAAAGCCCAGAACTTACGAGTCCAGAAACGGCTAGCATATCTACCGGGCCAAATTAGCTTTGGCTTGCTCGGCGTACTAGGTTTGGCACTAGTTTGTCCGTTTGTGCTAGACGACTCGGCAGCGACTGGTGAGACTCTACCAGCCAGCGCCTCCACTACGAATGCTGCGGTCGCCGTCCAATCCACACTCTCTGTTTCCCTGTCGCCCGAAGTCGACATGACCGTCACACCTAGCCCCAGCGGCAGCTTCACGTCAGGCGCTGCAAACTTACGCATCAGCACTAATAACAGTACTGGTTATAGCGTTTATGTCAACACCGACGCCGATTCTACGGCAATGACTTCGGCCGGACTCACAGGCGAGATCAAGGCACTCAGCGCTCCCGCTCAGGCGGACGGTTTTGCCAACAACTCGTGGGGCTACAGTCTCGCGAGAGGCGGAGCGGGTGACGGCAGCACGACGGATAGCGCACTTTATCGCGGGATCACGAAGAACCTCTACAAAGCCGAGTCGACCGCTGCGAACACGGCACTGGATGAGTATAGTTTACATTTCGGAGCGAAGGTGGATAATATCTTGGCCGCCGGGCAATATAGCAATGAGGTCTTAGTCAGTGTAGTGGCAAATCCAACCGCGCTCACCAAACTCTCCGAGCTGATTTATATGCAAGACATTTCGCCGGAGATTTGCGCCAACACCGGAGAGATTACGGTTGGAAATGAAGTAGAGAAACAGCTGATCGATGTGCGCGACGGCAAGAAATATTGGGTGGCGAAGCTCGCCGACCAGAATTGTTGGATGACCCAAAATCTCGCGCTCGATCTCGAAGCGGGCCAAACTCTCACACCCGGGACTTCGGATGTGAGTCGGGAGTGGGTGGTGCCGGAGAGTACAAGCCATGAGACTCCCGCACCGATCGAAATTTCAGCTGATTCGCCTGAAAATTGGGGGGTCAAATCTTGGGACTTCGGAGACTTTGCATTGGTGACACCGCAAAGATTTACCGTTTGCACTCCTAACCCAACCAACGCTCAAAAACTCAGTAATTGCCCCGAGCTTCAAGACGTCAATTCCGGCTGGCAGCCAACTTTCTCCGCCAAAGAGCATGGAGAAAACGGCACATGGGGAGACTATACCGGATACGTCACTGCCAACCAAAATGCTCAAACTTATGATGCACATTATCTGATCGGAAATTACTATCAATTCAACGCCGCGACAGCTGGAACTGGCGGGCGAGATTTGGTCAGCAAAGCTCCTTCGGAGAGTGATAACGATGCCGAATTGGTTGCAAAATTCGAAGATGCACCAGATAGCATTTGTCCCGCCAACTGGAAGTTGCCAGTCGGCGGGCGTAGGGATTTTACTCTCGCGAACGGAAAACCGGGTTCTAGCCCGCTCGATCGCCAGGATAGTTTTTATAACTTGTTTTTGGCTTATGGGTATGAGCCAAAGCTATATAATCCAACTGACGGCAATGGTGACTTTTATACCGGCAACAGTTCTTCGGCCAACAGAAACACTGATAAAGCACCCTTCTATTTCACTCGCAACGGAGTAATTCGATATAACCTAGAATACACTTCGGGCGGAATCAGTTTTATAGGAACAGTGGGCAGCTTCACAAGCTCTACCGCAGGCACTTCTAGCACTCGACTATACGAGATGTTTGTATCTCAAAATGGCAACAATATTGGCCATTTCGGTCCAGCCGCTTATGGCTTTCGTTATATTGGCAAAAGTATCCGTTGCCTCGCCAAGTAAGCTTCATTCCCCGTCCCGTAAAGCCAAGCCACCGTTCGCTAGAGTTGGATGGAATAATATCCGTAGCATCAATACCAAAGTAATAAGTGTGCAATTCCGCCAGAAAAGCAGCGCTTGTCCAATAATATCCTAGATAGACCGTATATCTCAATGAACCAGTAGTCGAAGTTATTATCCCGCCACGAGTTAGATATACAGGAGAATTCGTAGTTGTTTAATGCTTTTTTATCAAAATTTAATCGGACCGTAAAGCCACTCCAGCGGGAGTTGAAGTGTGAGATAAATAAGTCGACATCATCAAAACCAAAACTATAAGCTGCATTTGGCGACGCATAGGCAGTAATTGTCCAGACACGACCATTTCGAGCCATATCTCTTGCCGAGCCAGTTATCAAATCTATATACCCGCCACGAGATAAACTACCTCGGGGCAGAGCCCTCAGCGCCGAACCCTGTTCG
>CAZVPV010000023.1:0-8611 GCA_964629195.1 uncultured Candidatus Saccharibacteria bacterium
AGAATGTGTGCCTAAGAGCGGACAATAAGCGAGCATCTTCGTATGGTAACGCAGGAGCGTGGTAGTCAAACTTGTTTTCTACCTCAATTTGTAAGTCGGAACCGTGTAGAATATTGAGGAATTTCTGCACATCTTTTTCTAATTCAAAAACATAATCACCATTTACGTTTTTCTTAGCTCGGAAAAACTTATTTAGATCAAATTCGTTAAACTCGCCTTTCATTGCCACTTCACGCAAGTTTTCTGGCATCTGATAAGTTAGCATTACGATCTGTGGTAGCTCGCGGTAAGGATTATCACCTTCGCCATTCCAATGAAACTTCGCACGCTGCTCATCGGCATAAGTCCAGTTAAAAATTTGATCTTCATTGAATTCGCCGTTTGCGATTGCCTTGAACGGCGTGCCAGAGAGGTAGAGATAACCACGCACTTTAAGCGGCATTGTCTCCTCGATCTCATTAAGATCATCTGGCATCGCCATTTCGCCTTCTTTTTTATCGTCCTCGTCGTGCAATTCTTTGGCGGCTTCTCGCCACGCTCCAAAATGATATTCGTCTACAAACAAGCAATCCCATTCGATTTCTCGCATTTTCTTGTGACGGTCTTTGAGTGTGCCATCGGTATTCTTACCAAGCACATCTTGATAACTAGCAAACCAAACGACGGGCTTACTCTCGTCAATTCCGGCTTCTTCCCACGATTGCAAGCCTTCGATAAATTGCCAACCTTCGAAATCTTGATGTCCGTAGAGGTCAGTTTTCCATTCCTGCTCTACTCCTGGTTTATAAGTTAGCACTAGAATTCTATCCCAACCCATCTTTTTAGCAAGTTGATAAGCCGTAAAAGTTTTGCCAAAACGCATTTTGGCATTCCAGAGAAAGCGTGGTGCATCTTTCGTTTCTTGCAAACCTTCTGGTAGCAAATGTTTCTCGAAATATTCCGAAGTTTGTTTAACCGCCAACTCCTGCTCTGGTCGCATTTTGAAATTCTTGCGAGTAGCGTTACCCTTTTCTGGTGTGCCGTTTTTAATATTTTGAATGATAGATTTAACTGTGTCGAGATCAGTATTATAAAACTCACCGGCAAGTTGTTGTTTGCCAAAGTTCTTCAACCACTTATGGACGAGATGATCCGTAAAGTATTCGCCATCTTTTGTGATTGCCGGTTCGTAGTGAAGAATTTTGTATTGTTTGTTCGGAGTTTTGACCAGGCCTTCTTTAATTCTGGCTTCTACGGCGTCAAAGTCATTGCCAGATTTCATTACTCGTTCGGTGTAGCCGATTTTAAGCCCAGGCTGCCCAGTGGCTTCGTAGATATAGATTTGGGGACGTTTGGCGTAGCGGAGAGGGTTATTGGTCATTATTTGCCCTCACTTTCATTTATTGCGCTTTTGCAACTTGTTTGTTTGGATAAAGTATCAAGCCATTCAGGGAGTTTGCGAAATTTATCATATTTAGCTAAGACATCACGCATAATATTGCAAAGATTAAGGATAATACTGGATGAGCTCCTTCTTAATTTGGTTAGTTCTTTTGTTGGATTTGACGCAATAGATATACCACAATAATTACAGTGATTAAAGTTACAAAGCGAAACATAGATATCAGCATATTGAGCGCCTAGCATCTTCTGAACACGTGCAATATTGCCATCCCTAGCCTCTCGTCCAATATCACAATTAAGCAAACTTTCGTCTCTCTCTTTTGAGCTGCCCCGCAGCTTTTGCAGCTCTTCCATAAATTCCTCGTCCGTTAATGCTGGAAAGTTTTTATATGCGTTCAAGGCATTAGTCTCGCTACCTTTATTGCTCAATACATACCTCAGATCAGCCGTGGTCTCTATTAGTAGCCTCAAGGTAAAAGCAATTTGCCAATATGGAACGAGCTGCTCATTTTCGTAAAATAACAATAACCATTGAGCATTTGTCATAAAACATCGCCAGCAAGCCATAATAAAGGTTTCGAGTTCAGAATCTGTTACTTGATCAACATTCTTAAATAAGTAGCTATCGGTTCCATATAGAAATTCGATAATTTGAGGTTCTGCTTTATTCATACTATTCCATCTCCTTTACCATTTGCTTAATAAAAGTTTGTTCATCTTTGTCTATATTATAGCGCTCGTATAGTTTTTCATCAGTCCAGATTTCGGTCATAGGTAATAACGGAACGAATGAGTAAACTTTGCTAGAGGCGTGTTGCGTATTCTTCTGAAGGGAAACTAGGAAGCGAAAAAACCTTGTGCGCATATATGCGGCATAGTTATTTGCCTGATCAAGCGTGTCAAATACACCAGCAACAACATAAGTAAATGTGCAGACGCTGCCTGGTTCGACCACTATCGGCTTTCCAATAACTTGCCAAGGCTTCTTGCCAGCTCCACCATATGCTTCGCTAACCAACACCTTATATTTATCGATCCACTGCTTGTTCGTTTGTGCTAATGATCTTTGAATATATCCAGTGGCTTTATTGGCATAAATTTTTATTTTATCTGGATTATTGATTTGATCAAAATCCTTAAAGTTCGTCGCAAAATTGAATGGGTTTATTCCAGATACGATAGTGTCTACCGTCTTTTCGTGTAATTTACTCACCTTTTCTAGAATCTTTACGGCTTGATTATAGCGAACGAAAATATCATACGAGTTAAGTGGGCGAGACATTGCTGGTAACTCGTCGTCGCCAGCAATAGTATGCACTTCGCAATTACCATTATAATTAGCATCCCAGATAAAATACATTACGCCGCCTTCGATCGATACCCCAGGAAAACAATCTTCTGCATTCGGATAATCATATAAAACCTTAATATGTTTATCGTTGAGCATCGTTTTTCTAAAATCACCTAATCCCATACCGCCACTAAACCAACGAGATGGAATAATGAACGCTATATATGTAGGTTTCAATTTCTTAGCCTGCTCTATAAAAAGGTGATAAATTGGAGCAGCCTGAGCTCCGTGTCCGCCAGTATTTAACTGATATGGCGGATTACCAACAATGACATCGAATTTCATATTTTTAGCCTCCTCTGGCGTTAGATGAATAAAGTTATAGGCGTGGCGTTCCAAAGTTTCGTCTCGGTCTAGTTCACTATTTTCCGAGTTACCGCAGAAAATGCACGAACCGTTTTTATAAGTGTGCGGGCGATTATTATAAGAGATATTACCATTTTCATCAGCGAAGCCAGCAATGGATTTTTCGCCACTGGCATCTTTAGACGTGTAGAGGCTGCGACGACTCATCAAAGCAGTCAAATTAGTAATAGCGATACCGTAAAGCATATTTTGGAAGATATGGTGGCGACGTTCTTCTTCATCCGGGAATTCATCCCGTAATCCTTCCATTAGCCGCACAGCGATTTGGCGAAGGAAAATGCCAGTTTTGCACGCCGGGTCGAGCCATTTTAAGTTTTTGTTGTGCCAAACCTCTTCTGGTAATAAATCCAAAACCTTATTTGCAAGTTCTGGCGGCGTAAATACTTCATCGTTGGATAAATTAGCAATGCAGTCCAGAATGTCTGGTGTATGTCGTTGATTGATCAAGTTTTGTAATAGTGTAGAGTTATAGCCAAGATTCGTTATAGCTTGCGTGTTGTTCTGATCGGGCTTTCCGTTATTCATAATTTCTCATCTCCAAATAAATTTTCTTGTCGTTTTTGCTTTACCTTCTCCGGCGGAGCAAAAGTATTTTTATCTGGGATTTTAATGGGCTGCATTTCCTCGAAACGCACTGGCGGCATCTCCGCTATCACCCTGTCGATACCATTTTCCATATCAGTTAGAGCATAAACTCGACGCTTAAATCTGCCTTTCACTGGGGTTGAGTATTCGACAAAATACACCAGTTCTTTACCGTTTAACATATCGCCAACAATCAAATTAGTTCGCAAAATTTCGTCCATCGCCAGAAGGAAACCTTTGCTAGATTTCTTAGGCAAATACTCAAAAACTACGCCAATCAGACGTTTGCGACATTCTGCGATATTATCCTCGGCAATATCAATGCCATAGATGGTAGATAAGACTTTCAGGGCAGAAAACTCACGGTTTTTATGATGCCACTCGATTTTATCCTGTTTAAGATGATCGAGGCGTTGGCGTAAAATCGCCTCCAAAAAATTGCCATTACCACAGGCAGGCTCGAGAAAACGCCAATATCGGTTTGAAGTTGCTTGCGTAAGCGCGAGAATGTTATTCACTTCTCGTGGTTGCGTAAAAACTTCACCTCGATCTCTAACTCTAGAGCGAGATTTTATGCCAACAGGCTTCGAACTGGTGGTATCTTGATTGGCTTCTTTCATCATAGCGACCGTCGTTAATGGTCGCTAATAAATAAAAAATGCGACCATATTCTGATCGCTACAATCATCAATCCAAGCTTCAAGAAGCCTAAACTGCGAATATGATCGCATTTCTTGCTTCTTGAAGAACTGGATTGTTCTTCTGTTGAATGATAATTGTAGCACTCTCATTTTACCACAAACTTACCTGTCTTGCAATACGAAAAAATCCTGTTATAATGGTCGTTGAAAGATTAAGAACTTCTGAAATGGCTAAATGGAAGAATGGTAGCGGTCCGGCTTTGTGGCCAATAGATATGTCGCAAATTAACAGGGTTAATTTTGTTGCAATTCCGCAAACCGATATAAGGTCGACTTTAGACGATATTGAATCCGCATTATTAGTAGAGGCGGAAAAATATCCAGAGTGCCCAACTTTCTTAGAGACTGACACTCCTATTGGTAGGCTTATTGGTGTGTTATGCAAACGTTTAGGCAGAAGAACACCAGGCTCAATAGAATGCGACAAAGGCGAGCTGAACGCCGACGTGTTGCATTCGGTTTTAGAGAAAACAATATTGAGAGTTAGTATACCAGATCAATACAGCCGTGATGGCTCTCGGAAGAAAGACGGGCAGCGTGCTGATAGGTGTGATATCTGCTATGATGATTTGAGTGATGGTTACATAGACGTGGAATATGAGACGATTTTCGGTGATACAAAAGTCGTTATTGCCAAATATGGTCACAATACTAAGATGATCATTATTGAAGCCAGATGCGAACAGTGTCTCGTTATGCGTGATAATGATGGTTCTATTATGAATTTGGGTGCAGTAAATTTACGCAATATGGAGTCGCGAGATACCATATATGCAAACTTCATAGATAGCACGATGATTTATTCTGTGACAGTAACCATAAATGGCACTGCAACCAACACCTACAAGTTTGCCATTCAGCGTCCGTTAGAATTCATTATTGGAATGGAGCGCCTAATGTTTCTGGAGGACGGACCAGAGCAAAATGTTTTACCGGCTCAAAAAGTTGAGACAACATTTTATCTTGACTATGCCAAATTCTCAATTACTGGCACAAACGGGCAATTGGAGTTCAATGGGGTTACGTTAGACTTGGGGTCTATGAGGGATTGCAAGGCTAATATTGTAAAAACTTTTTTCAAACGAAAAAATAGCAATTTGCGTAAGCAAATTGAAGCCGAGGACGTATATAATACAATGCAGGACAAAACGGAACAATGGACCGAACCAGGAGTTGCGAAAACATTTTGCAAAACGTTAAATGCTGCTAAGAACAAATTAAATTCTGATATTGCCACGACCTTTAAATTAGGCAACGTGGAAGTTTTTCAGCAGAAGGAAAAACAAATTTTTATAAATCCAGATTATCTTTCGCCTCAAAAGTAGCATTAAAACTATAAATCTATGTAAAACTACCAATTTTACCCCTGTCTTATATCTATAGCCATCTAAAATGGCTATTTTTGTATGATTGGTGACGAAATGGCATAAAAGGTCGCTCGAGATTAGCCATTTCGTCGAGCGGCCTTTCCTTAACAGGAAAAAGATCGATGCAATATTCGAAAAAATTGTTGATAGCATTTCAAAACCAATATAAAAGAACTTTTGGTGAAGAGATTGATCTCCAAGCTGCCGAGGCTGAATTAAATAAACTAGCTCGCCTTGTAGAGACTATTATCCCAGAAGTAAATCAAGAAAGGAGCTAAGAGGTGGATAATTATCAAAATTTAGCATCAGATGAGGTGCGAAACTACCTAAAAAGCAAAGGACTGGAGTTTAAGGAACGTAATGACGAACTTATGTTCCCCTGCTTCAATGGCTGCGATGCCGATGATACTGAATCGGAAAAGTTTCACTGCAGTATTAACGCTGTGACTGGCCAGTGGCACTGCTTCAAGTGTGAAGCAAAAGGTAATTTAGCCACATTGAAACGACAGCTCGGTGATGGGGCGATTACCGATGCTACTAGGTGTGGCACAAAGAAGAAATCAACGCCAAAAAAGCTAATCACTGTAGCAGAGAGGTGCCACAAAGAGCTAATGAAGCCAGAAAACAAGAATTTGCTTAACTATTTGTTGAGCGAGCGTAATATTACGCTATATAATGTAAATGTTATGTTGCTTGGCTGTGGCGAGTTCTACGGCAAAAACTGGCTTACGATCCCTATCATCGAGAATAAGGATTGTAAGTTGATCAAGCTTCGTCGATTACCAGACGAGACAGATGGTGTCAAATATGCAACCTATCCAAGTGGCAGTGGGTCAATGGTTTTTGGTGGTGCCGAGCTACAAAGATCAGATTCTAGCTCTGTGCTGATTTGTGGCGGCGAGTATGATCGCATTGTTGCTGAACAGATGAAGTTTGGGATGCCAGCTATCACTAGCACAGCTGGTGAAGGAACTTTTAAAGACGAGTGGATTGATACCTATCTTGATAGTAGAAGTAATGTTTATATTTGTTTTGACAATGACGAAAAAGGCAAGAGTTCTACGACAGTTTTGGCTGAAAGAATTGCTCAACGATTGCAAAACGTAAGTGTCTATACTATCCCAATTCCAGACGAGTTAGGCAATAAAGCCGACTTGACTGATGCAAATAGGGCGGGCTACACGGCGGAGCAGCTATTAGCAAACGCCCAGCTAATTGCTGGTGATGAGCCAGTTGACGCAAGTAACTTTTTTGAGATGTCGCTTCTAGACTTACAAGAAGTGCTGGATTTAACAATCAAATATGATAACATAAACAAAATAATCGTGTTTCTTGGTATGCTTTCAGCATATACCGAAGAAAATCAGCTTAATATTTTCCTCAATGCACGTTCTTCGAGTGGTAAAACTTATATTGTTACGGAAGTTGCCAGTTTATTCCCGAAGATGGATGTTCGTAAGTATATGCGCGTGTCACCAACTGCCTTCTATTATGACGATCAGGCAATGACGCAAGATAATTCTGGAGAGATGGTCTTAGATTTATCTCGTAAGATTCTCATCTTTATGGACCAAGTTGACACAAAACTTCAGGCAATGATTCGTCCACTTTTGTCGCACGATGATAAGAAAACGGCTTTTAAACTTACGAATCGCAACAATAGTGGTAAAAACGCTGCTGTAAATGGTTATATTCTGGGTTACCCTGCAACCATCTTTTGTTCAGCAAATATGCAGATGGACGAGCAAGAGCAAACACGTGCAATTCTACTTAGCCCAGAAATTACTCAAGAAAAGATCAATGCAGGAATTGACTTATATCAGCAACGCGCTAATGATAATGGAGAGTTTCAAGATATGCTCACGTCAAATCCGGAACGTAAATTACTAATTCAGCGTATTCGCTTTATTCGTGAGCTCAATATCCGTTACATTATAGTGCCTAAGGAACTGGAAGTTGGAAAAATTTTCAAGTCCACTCTAAAAAGCAACTTATTACCTCGTCACCAGCGCGACAGTCAGCATTTTAATTCCTTAGTAAAAGTTTGCGCATTATTGAATGCTCCAAAACGAGAAATGCGTGGCCAGGATTTAATTGCAACAAAGACCGACGTTGATGCTGCATTAGAGATTTGGAACTTTTTGGGTCGTAGTCAGCAATATGGCATTCCGCCTCAGATGCTAGATTTTTACGAGAATATGCTTATTCCTGCATACACTACCAAGAGGAGTAGCGTAAAAACTATCGCAGGTATCACAATAGATGATCTTGCTGCATACTGCTATGGCAAGACAGGAGAAATGCTGAATCGCGATCAAGTGCGTAAGCAATATCTACCAGTTCTCGAGCAGGCCAATTTAATCAGTTATGAAAAAGACCCTAACGACAAGCGCAAGATGATTATTACGCCACTCGTCGGACAGTTTAATGTTAATAACTCTCAGGAAGGAGAAGAAAATGAATAAGCAAGTAAAAATCGTATCACAACAAACGTGGTCAAAACTAGTTACTCGCAGCCTTGAGTTAAAAGCTCAACGCGGAGAATATCCAGGAAAACCACCAATCGGTTACCTAAATAATACTCATACGAAACAAATTACACCAGACCCAAAATCGTGGGATGTAATCAAAGAGGCGTTAGAAAAATATGCTACTAGGAAATATACACTCGGCTGGATCACTTTATTCCTGAACGAGCATCTACCTGCAATCCAGCACTGCGAGCGTCATCCGCTTACAAAATCTCAGACATCTAGCATCCTTCGTAATTCATTCTATACTGGCAAGTTCAAGTTTCGCGGAAAAACTTATCAAGGTAAGCATAAGCCAATGATTTCTGAAGAAATTTTCGACAAAAT
>CAZVPV010000024.1:0-7832 GCA_964629195.1 uncultured Candidatus Saccharibacteria bacterium
GGGGCAGCGCACGAACAGGGTTCGGCGCTGAGGGCTCTGCCCCGAGGTAGTTTATTTCTGTTTATAGAAAACTCTCCACAATATCCTATATATCTAACTCGTGGCGGAGTTGTTGGTGTGGCTGCTGGATCCCTGAGGTATGCAGGTGAGCTCGGTCATTATTGGCTATCGACGGCTTATCAGTCTTTGTTTGATGCTTATTATTTATATTTTAATGATATTAACATTCTCCTGTCACGCGATGCTAGTCGTCGGGATGGCTTTACGGTCGTGGCTAAACTTCTACTAATATTCTATATATCTAACTCGTGGCGGGGATATAGCTTTAAATAGTGGTTCTTTACGAAATGCAGATTATCGAGGTCTTTATTGGTCAATGACAGCATATGGTCCTACACTATATGTTTACTATCTCGATTTTGATGATTTTAGAATTCTTCCGGCAAGTGATAATCATCGTTTTTATGGCTTTACGGTCTGAGCTAGAGAGTTACTCGTTTCTGAACCGTAAAGCCACGATAACGACCAGTTCCACTAGACGGATGTGCCAGTTTATCATCATATTTTATATTGTATGCATAAATGTCTTGAGAATAAGCTACCGCCGCCCAATATGCACCGTAATAACCCGCTCCCCATAATGAACCATAAGCCATATCCGTATTCCCGCCACGAGTTAGATATATAGAAGACTGGGTGATGTTTTGTAAAGAGTTTGTGCTAAAATAGAGCTAAGGATATGGGTGAGCAGAAAGAATATTCTGTAAAACAGGCGAGTGCAGCGATAGGGGTGCCAGTGCATGTGGTGAAGTATTTTTGTCGAGAAGGTTTGGTGCGAGATGTGAAATATGCGGATAATGGTTATCGGAGATTTAATGCGGAGCAGGTGGCTTGGATGCGACTGCTGAACTGCTTAAGAGAGGCGGGGAGTAGTCTTGGTGAGCTGAAGACTTATGCGGGGTGGAAGTATGCAGATTATGACACAAAACGAGCGCAAAGTGCTTTTCTGGGTACGAAAAAGCGTCAGTTATGGCAGAAAATTGAAGATTTGCAGGCAGATATTAGCTTGATTGAAGCGTATGAGGAAATTTTGTTAAAGTAGGAAAAAGTTTCCGGTTTTAGCATTTTTTTACAGGGGTGAATGGTACGAAAAGCGGAAAAAGTTTCTGGTTTGGTTTTGGATTTAGTTTTGGGATTAGATTGGATTGAGGTTGGGCTTGAGCATGTTTGGTCGTCTAGAGGTGTATTTGACTTAAGTGAAAATGTATGATAAAATAAGTGGGCAAGTATCTTAGATTTCTATTATTCTATCGAAAAAGGAGGGGTAATATGCAGGATAAATGGGAAATCAACAGGATAAGTACACCTGAGCGTATTATTCGGAAAATCAAAGAGGGTATGGCTCAGCCAGTCGGCATCGTGTTGTTTGGTGTGGACTGCGATTTTAAGAATGAGGTCTTAGAGATGCTGTTTGAAGGGCTATCATGTTTTTATTATCATCGGATACCTAGGGCTACTGTTTTGACAAGCTCATTCAAAGGATGTAGTAATGAGATATTGGTAGTGTTAAACACAGATGAATCTGTCGCAAAGGGTTTGCGCCAAGGGCTAACTGAAGCGATGAGTGATGTTGGAGCGAAAACTGTAGTAGGAATCTATGCTAGAGCCCGGCGAAGGTCTTGGTGGAGGTTTTTGTTGAGACTGAATTTTGGCGAGGTGCGAAAGCGAAGAAAGTTCAATGAAATGTTGGGCTTGCTTGAAAAGAACCCGCCGAAAGTTGGCGAATTTGACTATTTGGTTTTTGTAGATGAATAAGGAGGAGAAATGTATGGAAGCTACGAGGATTTTGTGGAGCGGACTGGCTGGTAAGGTTGGACGCGAAGCGATGAGACAGGTATCAGAAGTAGACGGCGTAAAGATTACTGGCGGATTGAGCCGAAGGCCGATGTCTTCTGGTAGAGTTGGCAATCTTTGGCTTGCAGAGTTGCCAGATGGTTCGGAGCTATTGATGCATCATTTGGACGAGGCGCCTAGATGGTATCAGTATGGCTGGTTTTCGGAAATTCCACGGAAGAAGTTCCCTGCTCCAGATACTTATGATGTGATAGTGGATTTTTCGCATCGAGACGTTTTTGAGCAGGTTTTGGATTTGGCCGTGACTTACGGTAAGCCGTTGATAAGTGGGACGTCGGGTTTATCGGAACGGCAGATGGAAGAGTTGCTGGATACTACGAAGATTATTCCGATTTTTCGCGGTGGTAATTTCCGTTTTAAGGTCAAGAAGTTTATCGACGAGGCGGTGGAGCTGGCGATAAAAACAGAAGGTAGGCTGACGCTTTATGAAGAGTTTTATGAGGGTAAAAGCCTGCCGAGCGAAACGTCGAAGGTTGTACGGCGGAGGATTCGTGAAGCCACGAACGAGACAATTGGAGTTTGTTCGTCTGCTAAGTTGGATAAAACTGACTGGCCGTGTGATTGGAAAATTGGTAATTTGCATTGTCATACGGTGGGCTTTGACGAACTAGCGCATGATGTGCTAGAGATTGCTAAAGTGATGGCGAAGAAACCTGTCAAGCAGGGGGAGTTCTATAACCTCGATGAGCTTTGGGATGATCTTGTATCGTTCGCGCTCTAAGACTAAACAATGCACCCTCGCTGGGAAACTGGCGAGGGTTATTTTGTGCGAGTTATTTCCCGTGGGGTTGGGTGCTTGGCTCTGGCTATGAATTGTCGTTGATTTTCTCACGGGCGAGTTTGAGAAAAGCTAGGTCGCGCGTTTGCATGGCGTTCATGCTAGGATCGTGGACGACGTTTTCCTCGATGGTGGCGATGGCCGAATCTAGGTCGTCAAACCATTCGATAGCGAAGCCACGTTCGGCTTCCCAGGCTTCGTAGCTAGGTTGGGATTTTTGTCCTTCGACTACAGCGATGAAGCCGTCAGAAATATCTAGCATGTTCCAGGCAGGAATTTTGGTTTCGAGCTGATCTAGCTGGTCGATAATTTTGCAGTTGCAACCAGATTCTTCTTGGACCTCGCGACGGGCGGCGTCGATAATTTGGGTTCATATAATTATGGTAATTTGCGAGCGTGAAAATGTCTAGTCAAAAGGGCAGTAGGTCAGACATATTACTGGCTTTGGGGTTATTTAGATATTGCGAAACTTTTGTGGATGAGGTGTTAGTCGAAAAATAAAATTCCTTGAGTCCTACTTGTTTTCTCGGTTTTAGCATTATACAAGGAGATATTTTATGGGGAGGTGTTGGTTGAAAGCATTAGCTCTGATTTTAAGGACTTTTCGCTTCATATATTTTTATCCTTTGCAATTATGATTTATCTTTCTACTTACTGAGCATTTTTATTGCTTCATCTTCATTTTTCACAAAAAATATATCTTTCCCATTATTGCTTTCATAGATAAAATCCTTTAATGGTTTGCTTGTGTATTTGGAATAGTCGCCATAAATTGCGAATTTAATGCCGTAATTAACAAGCTTTTGTGAAATTTCTCCGGCTAGGCCCTTGCTTAATATAAAGAAATCTTCTACTATGGCGTCTTTATTTAATCCTATTTTGTTGCAGTTTGTTTCGTATTTGATAGTCATAATAAAATCTATTGCTGATTGAACATCTTTAATTATAATTTCATTAGTTTTTACTATTGCTATATCATTTATAATTTTCGTTTGCATTTCTCTCTCCTAGTTAATTTGCTTTGTAAATTGCATTTTCTCTTTATATTAATTAATATTTTTATCGTAGACTGCGTGTAAGGCTATTCCAAGATATACGCAATATCTTTCTGAATTAAAGATTTCATACTGGTTTTATATTGAGATAAATCTAGGTTGCTAAGCTTATTTTTCACGGTACTCGTGAGCTCTGGCTTGTATTTTAATAATAAACTGAGTTTTTCTAAGCATTGTCTTACTGATGCTCCTTTTTCATCTTCCAACTCTTTCATGATAATATCTATATTTTTATTTATCTTATTTTTATTATCCCATTTTGCAAGAGAACATATCAGTCTAAAACCGCGAACTCTAATAAATGTTTTTTCGTTATTTAGCATTTCTAAAAATTTATTAAAGTAGTTATATAACTCATTTGATTCGGTAACCATAGTTTCAAGTTCCAGTAATGCCTTATAAGCAATATTATTGTCCTTATGATAAAGATTTTTTATTTTTTCTTTCATATACTACTCCTCGATAAATCGTAATTGATATTACGCTCTATTTGGTTTTCTCTTTACAAAAAGTAGTTTCTTCAAATCTTCTATTATCGAATTATTTGTTATATCAAATATTACCCATTTCCCATCGTGAAATGTTTCGGTATTATCATAGGTTTTTAATACATTGGATGAAAGTTCGTTAACAATATCATAAAAAGTATTAGTTTTATCTATTCCAACTAATTTTCCAAGCTCTTTCATTCCAAGCTCAATTGACTATTCGTATTTTTCGAAAATTCTGTCCGTTCAGCCCGTTAATGTGAACGTCTTGCCATTCAAAGTTAGCATTTGTGAGTTGCGTTGGTGTTAGTATGACTTCCTTATAAGAGTCACCATCGATTTTTAGCGCTCCAACCCCAACCCAGAACTTCGCAATGGAGGATTTTGTCGTTCCTAAAGAAATCGTTGTGCCAGATGGAAGTGGTTGGGAAAAGACCAAAATCTTGTCTGGGCGATCTTTATGATATCCGGTTTCACCCTTAATTTTCATATAGGCGTTATGCTTGCGGTAGATTTTTTCTCGCCATTCTGAATCCGCTTTTGTCACATCATCAACTCTAGCATTTAGATCAACCATTCTACTTGCCGCTTTGTCTAATTCTGGTAATTCCAAATTAACTTCATTGTCATTCAGTCTTTGCTTAAATTCTTGGCGAGAAGCAAATTGCGAGCTGACCGGTGTGATGGTCATTTTTAAGTTATTTGGTTGATATGGCTTCAAAAAGTTCATCAACGTTTGATATGAATCAAGATAAGATTTAATTTCGTCCGCAGATAAATTATCAAGATCTTCGATAATCCAATCATCGACAAAAAAATCAAACCAGACTCCAGGCTTATAGATGGCGCAAATTTTCTTCACATAGTTTGTATAATACATTAAGGCAAAAAGCTCAGCCCAATCCACATAGGGTGATTCTTCTAATCGCCAAAGTTTATATGCGCCATGTAAAAATGTAAAATTAATCGGCCGGTTTTGTTTCGTACAATAATGAACAACTTCTTTGACGTGGTTAATCAAAACGTCATTAGCTGAATATTTACGAAATTTCTTTGATAGTGTCGATTTGATAATTTGTTCTTCTAGACTATCTTGCGTAACAATACCAGTTGTTTGATTTAGCTTTTTCAGTTTACTTTGTATAAAATCTTGTGGTATCATAATGGATGTTTTTTTGGAGATACAAGGTGGGCGCTACTTCACCGTAAAGAACTTTGCGAATTCTTGCCTACTCTCAGCCATTGTATCTTTTCGATTGTAACACAGGGGGCATCAACAGTCAAAAAGATAGAGGTAGAACCGTATAAATGGCTGGAAGAATTAGATAAAACGACCGACCAGAATGGAGAAATCTTTTACCTCAGGCCATTAACAAAAAATTGTCCGTTCAACAGGGGTCAAACGAACAATTTAATGATTTATATTCGGCTTGGCAGGGGCGGTAAGAGTTGAACTCACATCTACGGTTTTGGAGACCGCTATACTAGCCGTTGTACTACGCCCCTAGCAGTTATAGTATAACACAAAAATGCAGATTTTTGCGAAAAAGCGTCTCGGCAAAACTTAACCTGTTTCAAGGAATGTGCTATACTGGTAGTAGTTATGTTTGAGGGAGAGGTAAAATGCGAGTTTTGCATTTAGGTTTTCAGTTGGATTGTCCGTTTCGGGGTGCGGCGTATTTTCGGGAGAAAAATTCGCAAGTTTTCCAGCCTTTTTTGGCGTTTTTGGAGCGAAATGTGCAAAAATATCCGGAATTTCGGGTTTCTTTGCAGGTTTCGGGGCCCTGGTTGGAGCAGGCTGAAAGCTATGAGCTCGAGCTGATTCATCGTTTAGCGAAGTTAGCGCATGAAAATAAAATTGATTTTCTAGCGATGCCATATTATAATTCCCTGGCTTTTTTCTATGATACAGCGGAATTTGAGGCGGAAATGTGGTTACACAAGGAAAAAATTCAAGATCTTTTTGATGCTACTTGCCGGGTGTGCGCTTTTCCGGACTTGATGTACAATGATCGTTTGGCGCAGGTGGCGGAAAAACTAGGCTATCTGGGGGTGTTGGCCGGTGGTTTGCCGCACGATATGGTGCGGCGCTATGAAAGTCGGGTGTATGATGCGGCAGGATGTGGGCAAGTGCGCGTGATGTGGCGAAATACTGGACTTTCAGAATATCTGATGACGGATTTTGGCGCTGAGAGACGCGGACTAAAAGACGAAGCAGTGCTATCTGGGTTTCGAAAAAAACTGGAACTTGCAACAATGCGAGGTGGAGTGATTAACTTATTCATCGATACAGGGACTTTTGTGCGTCAGCGCGAGGCGGGAGTGATCAAGTTTCTGGATGATTTAGTAACGGATTGGCTAAAAAAACCGGAGAACCCGTTGGCGACGGCGACGGAGCTCGCGACGATGCGCGGTGTGGAAGAAGAAATATCAATTCGGCGAACGGTGAGTTGGCGACCACAACAGGCTAGATTGGCTCAGAACGAGCCGGGGTTGGTTCGTATGGCGGATATAGAGTCTCGACCGCCGGTTTGGCTGGACGGGCGAAAGCAACGTGAGTTTTTGCAGGAGTTTTATCGGCTGAAACCAGAAGTTTTTCGGACCGAAAATGAAGATTTGATCGCGGATTTTTGTTCCCTGGCGACGCTTGATCGGATTTATGCTTTGAGTGATGATATTTTGATGCGAACGCAGGTTTTGGGCGCGGTGAGACAGACACCAAGTGAAGTGGAAACGGGAATGTGGGCGAAATTGAGCGGAATCCAGGAGCGCATTAAACAAATTTGGCGCGAAAAACAGGCGGAAATTGAGCGTCGCGAAGTGGTGGTGCAAAAAGTAAAGCCGAAAAGGGCGGAGCAGCCGGCGGAAACTTTGAGTGAGCCGGTAGAGGTGAAGGTAAATTTTGGTGGAAAGTGTAAGGCTGATGAAGATGTGGTTGGTGAAGGTGCAATGCTTGGCGAAGACGAAAAACTTGAAAATGAAGCGCTTGATGGGCTAGAAAGTCAATTCGCGGATGAGAATGTGAAAAATATTATGGTTGATGATGGTGGGTCGGAAGTTCAGGAAGGCGACGATCAGCAAGTTGACGTGAAATTTGCCGCCAAAGAGAAACCGGTGCGGCGGATTTTGAAGCGGATTGTGATTGAATAGAGAATGGCTAGTAGCGCTGAGATGATGGATGTGATGGATGCACGATACTGCTTTTTTGTCTGGCGAGCAAATCCTCAATCCCTCAAAAAATTATCCCCAAGGGGATAATTTTTAGCGTTTCTTTTCTTTGACTTCGTTGCGGCCGAGGTTTTTCTTAGTCTCGGTAAAGACGACGTGCTTGCGCAGGACGGGGTCATATTTGCGAAGGCTGAGTTTATCAGGAGTGTTCATGGTATTTTTCTTAGTATAGTAGGCACGAATTCCCGATTCTTCAGAAACTAGACCGACCAGCTTGCGTTTCGTATTATTCTTCTTTGCCATAATATCCTTATTTTATCACAAAATTATGTCGTTGTAAACGAAAATTTGTAATTTTGGAGCCGTGTGTCGGCCCTGCCCCGACGACCTGCCGCTTACAAGGCGGCTGCTCTACTAACTGAGCTAACA
>CAZVPV010000025.1:0-7435 GCA_964629195.1 uncultured Candidatus Saccharibacteria bacterium
GAGCAGCTCATTCGTAACGAGCAGGTCGCTGGTTCAAGCCCAGTCAACGGCTCCAGGCTTGCTATGGGTTTTGAGCGTTTTGTAGCTCTTTTTTGTTTACAAATAGTTTTTGCATAGTTAGTTATTTAAGGATGTATTTCAAACTAAAACATCTCAAAGTCTCCTATATATCTAACTCGTGGCGGGAATATAACACTTTGGTCTGGTTCTTTGCGACTTGCGGGAGATAATGTTTTCTATTGGTCGGGGATAGCCTATTATTCGAATTCTTATGCAACCTATCTTTATATGAATGGTGTAAACATTTTTCCTTCAGGTGTTGATCTTCGTGATTATGGCTTGACGGTCCAGAGTTATTCTTGCTTTCTAGTTTTACTAAACTAAAATTTTGATGATTTTATAGATAGAAAGTTAGGTTGAACTTGTTCCGCGTGAACAAGTTCAATTGGAAATGTGAAAATTTCTTGTATGGACCGTAAAGCCTAGCCAGCGTGAGTTGTTGGTCGACGAAAAGACGCTAGTACTATCAAAAACGAGATAGTACGTATAGAGCGGAGATGTATAGGTGGTAAACGTCCAGTAGCGGCTATCGATACCCGCGTACCTCAAAGAACCAGCTGTCAGCATTATAAACCCGCCACGAGTTAGATATATAGGAGAAAACGGAGAAGGTTTGAATTATGCTTTGGCTTTTGTTCAAAGGTGGAGTGGTTTAGTTGAGATAATTGATTTGTTCTTGCTCGATGATGGGTTGATGTGTGAGGGTATGATCGTCGAGGTTGACGTGGTGAAGATGAGTGGCAGAAATTTGGTGATTATTGTAAGTAGTGTAATAGAAGATGCCTTCGTTCAAATTATAGCAAGAAGTATAAAGGGTGTGTTCGTATCGATTATCGCCAAGATCGCAGCAGCCATATTGCTGATCGACCGAGTGAAGGATGTGGAAAAATTGGCTAACACTAGAAAGCTCATCGTCGGCAGAGCGGGAATTAAGTTTGGTAAAAGCGGCTTTGGCGAAACGTGACTCGGAAGAAAGATCGCCTGGTAGACCGATGGCGCCCATGCCACGACTGTAAATTGGTAGGTTGATATGGGGTGCAAGCTGGTTGACAGGGGCTTTGGCGGAAAGATGTTGATAGTTGCTGAGCTGGAGCAGTTGTTTGTCGAAAGGCGGATTGTTGGTCAAGATACCGACTGGGTTGTCGTAGATTTTGAGACCGTCGGCGACTGCTTCAACAGTAATTGACGCACCAGTCGAATCGGTGATGATCCAGTGTAACTCGGCGGCAGGGAGTTTAGCGTTAAATTCGACGCCAGTGAGATTAAGGCGAGAGAGGAGAACTTTGGCTTCCTCTAGGTTGGCACTTTGACCGAGAATCCAAGGGATGAATTCGAAGCTAGCAATATTGTCCTTGCCGTCGACGGGTTGGTTGTAGACAGTGTTGCCAACAAAGTTGAGGCCAGCCATGCCAACACCTTTTTCGTTGATGGCGTCATAATAGAGTGGATATTCGGTGCCGTTTTCGGTGGGAACAAATGCAATACCGATTAGAGCGTAGTGAGTTTCCATTGAACCGCCGGCGCGTAAAGTGAAGGGGAAGTTGCGTGGCGTAATGCAAACTTCTTCGCCGTAAGAGATATCGTAGTCGAGGTTGCGGCCGAAATAGGTGTTCTTGGTTTGGTAAGTAGCGGCGGTACACATAGTTTTGTTTTGCTCCTTGCTTGAATTGTTGCTTTTATGCTAATGTTTATATTTTAGCACAAAAGCACCCATAGTTGTTTATTCGGTGTAAGGGGTGAACTCGAAATCGAAACCAGTGTATTTAGCGGGTTTGGTGTCGAGGAATTTCTTGATGGTGCGGGAAATGGAATTGGATAAGTCGGTAATGCGGGCGTCTTCTTCGTCATCTTTGCCTTTGACGAGGGGGTTGATGTAGCGATTTTTGGTTTTGACGTCGGTGCAGTAGCGGTCTTTCTTGATGGTGCTGCTAGTATAGACTGAGGTGGCGCGTTGGTATTGGCGGAAGGCTTCGCTAATGGTCTTGTCGCCGCAGCTGAGGATCCAATCGATGATCTCGCGCTCGCTCATGGTGTAAAGATCGTCAAGGCTGAGGTATTCTTTGACAATCATAGAATGGATGATGTCGCCGATGAATTGGAGACTGGCGCGAGCGTTGTCGCTGCGATAGGATTCGAAAGTAGGAAGGGAAAGGTTGACAAATTCCTCGCAGATGTCTTGGTCGGCGAATCCGAGCTCAGCAATACCGTCCTCGTTTTTGAGAATGGTGATGTTGTCGTAAAAATAACGGATTTGGGTGAGGTCCCAGATTTCGTAGAGGAAGAAACCGTTTGAGAGAGTGTATTCGAGACGATCGGCAGCTAGACCAGGGGCATTATTATCGGCAATAGGATAGAGATGATAGTCGGAGACTTCACTGGCGAGGATGCCGTCTTTATGGAGAAGACGCATGATACTTTTAGAGCTGCGGATGATGTCGCTGGTGTTCGCTTCGGTGGATTCTTGGGTCTCGGCGTCGCCGTTCATATAATCAATAGCGTGTTTGAAAGCAGGGGAAGCAATATCGTGATAGAGCCCAGCGATGGTTTGCTTTTGGTCGTGGGTGAAATTCCAGACGATGAGTGCGACGCCGATGCTGTGGGTGAAGACGGAATTGAAGTCGGGGAATTGGTAGAGACTGCCGTAATCCATGGTGGTCATAGAAACTTTGCTGAGGCGTTGAAATTCGGGTACAGCGATGTACTTGAGTAACCAAGCGGGGAATTCGGGGCAAAGGATGCGCAGATATTCGCGAGCTTCGACGGTGAGGGGACGAAGAGATTTCTTGCGGCAGAGTGTGATGTCGAGAGTTTTATCGAGATTAGTGTTACTTCGACGGAGGAATTTTTGCACTGGGCTAGAAGTTGGGAGTTTGGCGGGACTGCTTGGGCTGATATTTGTAGCAGTGATGCTAGGTTTAGCAGCTTCAACTGGTTCAGTGGTGGGAGCGGGCTTTGCGACGGGAAGAACTTCGGACTTGGGGCTAGATTTGGCGAGCGCAGGGGAAGATAGGATGCCGCTGCCTTTTTTGCCGGTGGGTTTTTCGTAGATTTTGACCCAGCCCTGATCGAGCCAGAACTTAACTTCGGATTGGTGACTTTGCTCGTCGGAAGGTTCTTGGAGGATGAAAATTTCGACGTGTTTGTCATGGTTAAGATTGTTCATGACGACGTAGGAGAGTTCGGACATGGCGCTAGCGCCGATGTAGCCGGTGATACCATCTTGGTCTTCGTTCATGAGGAAGAAGGTATTGGTATTGTCGAGGTGACGATAAAAACGGCGATAGATTTTGGTCATTTCGACGGCATAATCGCCTTCGGGCACGAGCTTGGGATAGTCGAGCACTTCGTAGCCACGACCTTCAAAATAGCCGCGCCAATAGGCGACTTGTTCGGTTAGTTTACTGCTTCCAGAAATAACGATTTTTTTCATGACAATCCTTCTAACCTTTTAGCTCCGCGATATGAGCGAGTTGATTGGTATTTACTGAATATGGTTCGGCCATCGTTTCTTCTTACCTCCTTTGTGTTTCGCATTATAGGGTATCGTGGGATTTTTGGCTAGACCTCTTATAAGCTCGAGCGTTTTCTCTAGAAATAACTTGTTGTAAAAATTACAACATAAAATGGTTATGGTTAGAGAGGATTTGGCGAAATATTGTGATGTGGGGTGAAATTAGGTATAATTAGGAGAGTATGGCACGAGAAAAAACAAAAGCCGCAAAGAAGACTGCTGAGCAACCGAGTTTGAAGTCGGCATGGAAAGTTGTGCAGCGCCAACAGCGTGGTCTGCTGCTAGCGATGGCGGTGCTAGCGGTAATGAGTTTGGTGCTTTTTGTAGTCACATTGGTAAATTTGCGGCCACAGAACATGCAGATCTATATTGGTTATAGTGATATCGATAGTTATCAAAAGGGGAGTTGGGTGAATATGCTGACTTTTGCGGTGTTAGCGGTGGTGTTTGGTTTGCTCCATAATCTTTTGGCGTTGAAAGTGTTTCAGAAATATGGTAAAGATAGTGCGCTCGTGGTGGTGTTTGCGACGATGCTGCTAGTAGTGGGGGCGATGGTGATGTTGCTGCGTGTGTTGGGGGCACATGGTTAATGATGGAAAAGAAAAACGCGCATGACGCGCAGGGCAAGCTGGATTTTCGGAAGGAAGATCGGGAGCTGGAATGGCTGGAGATTCCGCTTGGGAAGCGGACGAGACTTTATCGGTTTTTGGAGATTTTGCCGGGGTTTTTGAGTTATTTGTCGGTGATTATGTTGTTTGTATTATCATTGATAAACCCGGTGCTTGGGGCGATTTATCTTTTGGTGATTATCGCGATTACCTTAGTGAAGGCGGTGGGGACGGCTTTCCGGACGATTCAGGGTTACAAAGTCGTGCAAGCGGCGGAGCGGGTGAATTGGAGCGAAAGATTGGCGGACCTTGAGGATCCGCATGCGGCGTTTGAACGGTTGTATGGTAAGACAAATAACAGTTATGATTTTGAGGAACATGTACAAAATCTCAGGATTATGTCAGCGGTGGAGGGGGGTAAAGAGCCGAAACCGCACGAAGTTTACCACGCGGTGATTATGGTGGCTTATAATGAGGGGTTGGAAACTTTGATTCCGTCGGTGGAAGCGGTGCGAGATACGACTTTTCCGAACGAACGGATTATTTTTGTGTTGGGATACGAAGAACGCGGGGGCGAGACGATGGAACAGAATGCACAGGCGTTGAAAAAGCGGTTTGCGGGAGTGTTCAAGGACTTTATTTTGGTGAAACATCCGAGTGATTTGAAAGATGAAGTGATTGGTAAGGGACCGAATTTAACTTATGCGGGGCGACATTTGGCGGAATATGTGGAGCGAAAGCGGATCCCGGCGGAGAATGTGATTGTGACTTCGCTCGATAGTGATAACCGGATGAGCAAGAATTATTTGGATTATGTGGCGTATGAGTTTATTGTGCGACCGGATCGGCAGCATTATAGCTATCAACCGGTGTCGTTATTTATGAATAATATTTGGGAAGCGCCGGCACCGATGAGAGTGGTGGCGATGTCGAATTCATTCTTTAATATTATTTCGACGATGCGGCCGCATCTACTGAGGAATTTTGCGTCGCACTCACAACCCCTAGCGGCGCTTGAAGGGATGGATTTTTGGAGTAAACGAACGATTGTGGAAGATGGGCATCAATATTGGCGGTCGTTGTTCTATTTTGAAGGGAAATATGAGGTGGTGCCGATTCGAGTGCCGATTTATCAGGATGCGGTGATTGCGGAGAATTTGAAGGCGACTTTAAGGGCGCAATTTGTTCAGTTGAGGCGTTGGGATTATGGGGCGAGTGATGTGGCATATGTGGGTTCGCATTTGTTCGAGAGAAAGGAAAGGCGAGGTATGAATTTTTTCAGTTTGTTTGCGAAATTTGTGCGGCTGTTGGATGGTCATGTGACACTAGCAATGATGGCGCCAATTGTGGCGTTTGGGGGTTGGGTGCCGATGCTGCTGAATTCAAGTTCACGCGGGGCAGTGGCATGGAATTTGCCGAATGTGGTGGGTTGGATTCAGACTTTTGCGATGGTGGGGCTGATAATCACGATTATCGTCTCGCTTAGAATGTTACCGAAACGTCCGGAGGGTTATAAAAAACAAAAGACGCTTTTGATGGTGGTACAATGGGTGTTGATGCCGGTGATCGCGATTGTCTATCAGAGTATTGCGGCGTTTTACGCACAGACGAGATTGATGCTAGGAAAGTATATGGAGAAGTTTGACGTGACGAAAAAAGTAGTAATAAAGAAAGGAAAATAATGATTAAGGACTTACTAAAAGGTAAAGTAGCGATTGTGACGGGTGGGACGCGTGGGATTGGTCTCGCGACGGTGCGGAAGTTTTTGGAACAAGGGGCGGTTGTGGTGCTCTGTGGGTCGCGCCAAGAAACGGCGGATCAGGCCGTGGCGGAGCTTAAAGCGGAAAACGCAGATTACCAAGTGAGCGGAATGGCGCCAAAGCTCGTGAGTTGCGATGCGATGAAAGAAGCGGTAGAGAAAGTGGCGACAGAGTTTGGCAAAGTTGATATTTTGGTGAATAACGCGGGAATTTCGGCAAAGGAGGGGATTGAAGACTATAAAGAAGAGGATTTTGATAAGATTTTGGAACTTAATGTGAAGGCGGTTTTTGCGGGAGCGAAGGCCGTGGTGCCGGTGATGAAAAAGCAGGGTGGTGGGGTGATTTTGAATACTAGCTCGATGGTGAGTATTTATGGTCAGCCGAGTGGGTGTGGTTATCCGGCGACGAAATTTGCGGTGAATGGTTTGACGAAATCGTTGGCGCGGGAACTGGGGAAGGACCAGATTCGCGTGAATGCGGTGGCGCCGGGCGTGACGCGGACGGACATGGTGGCAGCATTGCCGGAAGAGATGGTAGCTAGGATCAGCGCAGGAATTCCGCTAGGTCGCGTAGGCGAACCAGAAGATATTGCCAACGCGTTTTTGTTCCTCGCGAGTGATTTGGCGAGTTATGTGACGGGGGAGATTTTGTCGGTGGATGGGGCAACGCAAGTTTAGGTTTTTTGATTCGCGTTTTTGGTACTGAAGCATAATAACGTAATACAGCCTATACCGTAGTTTTGATTGCAGGTATTTAATTTGGTTTTCCGTTTTGTCTTTTGTGCTGGACACGGCGTCGTTTCATCCCGCCGTCGCGGGTGAAACGCGCCTCTTCCTCCTCGTACGTCCGGAATGGTCCAGCACAAAAGCAAAACGAAGAAAACCAAAGTTAAAAACATAAACAAAACTAGGTATAGTTCTGTATTACAATAATTCTTCTGCCACAAAAGCGAATCAGAAAACTAAACATCTAGTAATCTCCTATATATCTAACTCGTGGCGGGCTTGTATATATTTTGCATGGTTCTTTGAGGTACGCGGGGGTTGGCGGGTTTTATTGGCCTAGTACGGCGACTAGCTCTCACACTACAGCTTATAGGGTTGATGTTGGTAGCCTTAATGTTTCGGTGTCACATTCAGATTCTCGCTGGATTGGCTTTACGGTCCGTAAAGCCAGCTATGCGATCGTAGCTGCCGGATGGAATTATGTTGGTAAAATTGAAGTTAAGGCGGTAAGTGTAGAGCTCAGATGGGTCGGCAGTAGGCGACCAATAGTTGCCGGCGAAACCTGCATTCCGCAAAGAGCCAGACGCTAAACCAGTAAATCCGCCACGAGTTAGATATATAGGAGATTAGGAATATATGTTGATTCTATTTTTGGCTGGAAAATGGAGTTGTCGATTTGTATGTATATACTATTTTTTAAAAAACATTACCGAATGTTCTATATATCTAACGCCCTCAGGGGTTAGATCCCCGGGGCTCTGCCCCGAGGGT
>CAZVPV010000026.1:0-6826 GCA_964629195.1 uncultured Candidatus Saccharibacteria bacterium
ACCAATTTTGGTGCCGATGATGACTTGCATCCTATTCCTTTCCCTTATAGACAACACGAAACCTAGACGGAGATAGTTCCTACATGGTAGGCTGATCTCGATGTCTAGTTCGCATTGTCCGTTAATATTAGACTATACAGAAGTCATTTTAGCACACTTTCTCTGTAAATTCAAGGGGTTTTGTGGGGATTTTTCGATGAAAATGCCCGCAAGGAGACTTTTTGCGCGACTCCGAGCCTGAATGCAGCAAAGGTGCAGAAACATGATGAGGCGATGGAGACTGCATATCAGATGGCGTCGGATTTACGTGATATCTGCCCTGAAGAAGCGGAACGAGTGGACGAGTGATTTGTTATCGCATCTTGGAACGCCCCAAGAGATGTTGTCGGGAGGGCTTTTGGAACATCTGGCGTTGCTTGAAACGTTTTCTATCAGTGAAATGCTTTAAGACAACAAGTTTGTAAGCTCCCGTGTAGTACGTTAAAAACTGTCGGTGGAGGCCGGCAGTTTTGCCGGTGGCGGTTGACTTTTTGGAGAGAAGATAGCGGCGTGATATAATATGATGGATAGAGCGGGTTGAGGCTCTTTAAAAAATGAGAAAGGGGGAGATATTTGTGTCTGGAAATCTGAGAAACCATGACGAGAAATATTGTGGTGAGCAGTATTGTAGCGAGGAATACTTTCGGCAATATCAGGCTGTAATGCGAAATATGCAACTAGTGCGACTGTATGTCGAGAAGCATATGACGGAGCTGGAACATGAACGGGTGCGTGAAATTGAGTGCGGGCTTGGGCTGATTGCGCCGATGACGATCTGGGTTGATCCGAAAGAAGCTGGCAAGGCCTTACACGCAATCTCGGTGGCAGAGCGACAGATTAAGGCTGATTCGGGGCCTTTAATAGTGGCGTCCATGGAAAAGCTGGCATCCGTGGAAAAACGCCGCCCTGGCGAGCGGCTAGAACTACAAAAAACGTGGGACATGATTACTTGCTACGGTGCGTTAGCAGTGATTCATGCTTTTTTCCGGGAATATCTGGAGAATTGGGCAGATGAGTAAAGCTAATTTCCCGCGTTCTTTAAGTATCTAAGGAGGCTTTTGGCCTCCTTTTTTTGCGGATTTTGTGTAAGTATTTGTGTTTTTTGATATTTTTGACCGTTTTTGGCAATTTTTTGGCTCAGAATAAGCTGAAATGCTTGACTTCTATCGCTCAGTGTGGTATAATGGAGGGATAGGGTGCGATTTCTTCGGAATGTACCTTAAAAATATGAAGGGAGTGAAAGATTTGAATCAAAGCTTTTTCATGACGAGCATGATGTATATAATGATGCTGATGCTCGATATGATGTCGTCGATGTTAGGACTTGACGCTGCGGAAATGCAGCGTATCGAAGTAAAAGAATAGGGGGAATTTCTATGAGAGAGATTTTTAGCAATGAAGATTTTGGCGAAGGCGCTTTTGGCAAAAGCACGGAACGATCTCAGGGTATGCCGTCAAAGACGGACAAGATTTTGGAAGGTCCGAGGCAGCGCAAAGAGGAGTCTGAATCCCAGGCCATTAAACCGGCGCCGGCAGGTAAAGGTAAGTGGTTGACAGAGATCTGTGATGACTGTTGCCTAGTTTGTCCGGCTTATATTTCGCATGGCGGGCGTTGCCATGGCGTGGAGCATATGGCAGAGTATGACGCTGCGGTTGAGGCGGCGAAGGGTGTCGAATTGTACTTCGAGCAATACGTTGACGGTTCGATTCTTGATGGCGCGTTGAGAGTGCTGGCGCAGGCAATCAAAGCTGTGGACCCGATGCTAAAAGAGGTAGAGTTTGAGGAAGTGGACGGCGCCGAGGCGGCGATTGGAGTGTTGCGGATGCGGCTGCTTGATGATCAAGCTAGGGCGAAAGAGACTGGTGAGCTAAAGGCGATCATTCAGGAATGCTTGATGGACCTTCAATTGGTCGAGAAGGCCTTGGCGTCCTGCTAGCAGGATAAAGCGGTACTACATAAATGTAGTACCGCGGATTGGTTAGTGAGATTTTGAGGCTGCAGGTTTTGAAGTTCTGCATTTTAGTCCTTTTGATTTTGAGCTTCAAGATCTTGAGAAGAAACTTAGCTATTTTTCGAACCTCCTTTCTGATGAAGGCTGCTGGAGCTCCGGCGGCCTTTTTCATGTTCGTAATTCCCTGTTTGGATGGATTTAAGGGAGGTGATTTTTTGTTTTTTTCTTGAGAAGGCTGATTTTTGGTAAAATTCTATTGACTTTTTGAGCGAAGTGTGCTATAATGGAGATATAGGGTGGTGTTATTTAAAATTTGATGGTTATTCGAGGATTTTTTGTTGCTTTCTAGGAGCAGGAAATGCTAAAAACGGATAATTCTAGAACACTGCCCGTCTGGGTGCCAAAATAAAGGGGGTGAAAGATTTGGCGCTCGAGAAACTTGTTGATTTTTTATATTTTCGAGATTTCAAAAAAGGAGGGACTTTTCATGAAAAATGGAAAAATTTTGGAAGTAATGGGCAAAGTTATTCTGCTTGGAGCAGCAGCTAATCTCGGCGCATTGGTAGTGCGTAAGTTGGTAGAATCTACCAAGTCATCACCGGACTTTAGTGATGACTATGAGGATAGTTACCAGGCTGGCGTGGCGGCGTGTAAGGTCGACGAAGCGGAAGCGAAACAGGCTTTGGCCGTCCATACGGTTGATGCGCTGAAGGATATTTCGTTAGAACTGATCCAGACTCTGCGCTTGAGTAACGAAGAGCTGATTGATCTGCATGCGGAGTTGATCGACTGTATTACGGGCACAGGTCGGCCATGTGGTGATTGTTACTGCAACGGTTGCGGCTTTGAGGATTGTGAAGAATGTTGCGATGATTGTGGCGGTTGTGAAGGCTGTGGTGGTTGCGACGGCCATGAGAATTGCGACGGGTGCGATGGTTGCGAAGGCTGCGGAGGATATGATGACCTCTGCGAGGAAGAGTCTGAGGAGACCGAAGAGCCTGATGCGACTGACGACGCTGGTTTCTCTGCGTATCTGAGTGAGGAGGACATTGACGAATAGGGGGTGAGAAAATGTTTCGAGAAATGAGGAGGAACTGGCAGAGGCGTGCTAACAAGCGCAAAATGCGGAAGAATCTGCAACTGACTTGTTCAGTGCTAAGCGTGGTGTCGACGATAATTGGCGTGGCGAACGAGTTGCGTAAATTGTCCGAGGCGACGAACGTGAGCACTAAGCTCGAGGAAGACGGCAGAAACGCCGAAATGAAGGCGGCATTCGAGTCGATTGAGCGTATGGCGCAGAGGTCGACTGACAAAGTGGCCGAAGTGTCGGCATGCGCTGTGCAGAATATGCGGGGTGCGACGCGGATCTGTCTGGAACAGATTGCGGCAATGAATGCGAAGGCGGCTAGTGAACGCAGCTCGGAAGGCGCACAGGCAGCTTCGAGCGGAGCGCATGGCTCCGAAGAACCGCAGACTGCGGACGAAGATCGCGGTAACATTTATAATGAAGCTGGTAGGCTTGGCTCAGCCTCGGAATAACCATAAGAAGACCGCTGGTTCGGAAGGACTGGCGGTTTTTGATGGGCTAGGTTTTCGGTTGTTTTTTGCGCAGCTTTTAGGGTTTCGTCTAGTCCTTAGATAGGCTAGACCCCGGGCGAGAACATTTTGAGTTTTTTGCGGTGTTCTTTGTATTTTGGGTCGTGGTTAGCGACTTCTTGCCAAAAAGCCGCGGAATGATCCATGTGGTTGAGATGGGCAAGTTCGTGGACGATGACATAGTCGCGGAGAATTTCGGGAACTTGCATGAGGCCGATGTTGAGCGAAATGGTGCCGTTTGATGAACAGCTTCCCCACCGCGTAGCGGCATGAGAGAGGCGACAGCGTTCGTAAGAATAGCCGTAAAGTTTGGCGAAATATTCCAGACGATAGGGCAAATATTTCTTCGCTTCTTTCGCGAGGATTTTTTTCTTGGCGTCGCGGGCGCGCTGGGTAGCGGGGTCACTGAGCGGGATTTGCTCGCGGATTAGGGCGCGGTTGATATTGAGAAAACGTTTGACAAGAAAATCGCTAGTGTGTTGCGGGACGGACATTTGCAGTCGTCCAGACGGCGCAACCGAAAATCGCACGTTTTTCGAAAGCGGATTTTTGCGCACCACAACTTCCCCAAATTCATGGTCGTTTAGAAGCACGATAAAAGTCTCGATTCGGGATGAGCCTAGAGTTGAGTCAAGACTTGTTTAAGTTGGGTATGATAAGTGTGTTTACCAGAAAGGACGATTGGGGCTTCAGCATCGGAGGGGGCTTCGAGCGATTTCACGCCGGCATCATAGACAGCTTTGGCTTTTTCGACAGATTTGAGCCGGTTCTTGAGACGGGCGCGGACAGTGTTGACGTCGGTCTGGATCCAAACAAGCGTGGGCGAATAGCCGGCGGCACGTAAAACTTCGGTTAGCTCACGGCGTTCGCGCTCGGTGCCGATGCCGCCTTCAATGACGAGAGTAGAGCCGGTTTTGGCAATTTGCTCGACGAGAATGAGAATGAACTGTCGCGAAAGGTTGTGTTCTTGTTTCAGGGTGTCTAGATCATAGAACGTGGCGTTGAACTGATCCGCGAACTGTTTTCCGAAAGTGGTCTTGCCACTGCAGGGCGCGCCAAAAACTAAAATTGCGCGTTGGCCGCTGCTAGGTGAGTGTGATTTAATACCTTCCATATACCTCCATTATAGCACAATTTCCTTCTTAGGATTTATTGTAGCACACTTTGAACTGTTTGACACTAGGATTTGCGAAGGATAATAGAAAAACCAAGCGAAAAAGTTGGCGGGGCGATAAAAGAAGCTAGGAAGAAAATGATTGAGCGAGAGGTATGAGAGGCCGGTGCAGATGTCGCAGCAGAGGAAAAGTGCAAAGCCGTAGAAAGCGCAGCGAGCGGATACGGACTTCGGATCTTGCTTTTGCCAACGCCAAGCGAGCACGATATTAGCAATGATGGCAACGAGATAAAAGGCACAGATGATATAAATAGTGAAGGTCGAACGTAGGATGATGGCGATGCTAGTAGCGAGGATGGCACTGCTAGTCAAGATGAGTAGCAAATGTTGCGAGTGGGCGGAATTTGTAATGGCTTGACGGCGAAGGTGAATAATTTGGGCGACGAAAAATAGAATGACGCCAAATTCGGAAGTGTTTTCGATGGCGAGAATGATATCGGCAATGAAGGTGACGAAGAGTGCGGACTGAAGGAGGAAGTCGTGCGGAGTGTGATAAAAAGCATAGACGAGACAGAGGAAGATGCTGCCGACTTTGAGAATGGTGAGCGGCAGGCTGTCAGGGGCGAGTAAACCGAAGAGAAAGATGAGACAGAAGATAATAATCCAGCTGGCGAGCCAAAAACGCATGACTTTGGGGCGAAAAAGCTCGGCGAGTGATGATTCCATGCTAAAATTATAACATGGAACATCCAGCGGAGACAACGGTCGAACCATCTGGACGTCGATCGGTGAAGGAACTTTTGAGAAAGCGACGATTACTGGTGGGGATTGGCTTGGGTCTTTTAGCGATTTTGCTCGCGACGGTGGGGTATATTATATATGATGCGGCGGAAATGCGGCGGTTGGACGCGGAGTCGGTGCAGCTGGTGGAGGAATTGACGGTGGGTTATGGTGCGGAAGTGCGAGTGTCAGATTTTCTGGCGATGCTGGACGGTGAATTAGTGGAGGATGCGGCGGTCGCGACGGATGAGCTGGGCGAGAAGGAGGTGGTTTTCGAGTATATTAATATCCGAAACCGGAAACGGCCATATCATTTCACGGTAAAGGTGGTAGACCAGACGGCACCGGTGATCTATGGGCTGCCGAGTTATACGGTCGAGAGAGGCTACGCGGGAGAGTTGACAGATTTGATGTTGAGTGGCGATGATCTAGATGATCGACCGGTGCGTAAAATTGCGGGTGAATATGATCTGGATAAAGTGGGTGCGTATGAGGTGGAATATGTGGTGCGAGATGCGAGCGATAATGAGACACGGCAGAAATTTGTTTTGAACGTAGCGGAGCCGGTGAATGGAACGGGAGGAGCTGCGACCGCTATAACTAATACTCGGCCGAAATATACTTTTGAGGAAGCGAAGCGCGATCATAAAACGGCCGAGACGAAATTGGGGATTGACGTGTCGAGTTGGCAAGGTGGAATTGACTGGGCAAAGGTGAAAAAGGCGGGGGCGGAATTTGCCTTTATCCGGCTGGGTTATCAAGTGGGTTATGACGGTGAATATGTTGTGGACAAGTTTTTCAAGGCGAATATTGAAGGTGCGCTCGAACAAGGCCTGCCAGTGGGTGTGTATTTTTATTCGTATGCGAAGCGTGAGGACGAGGCGCGCGAGCAGGCGCAGTGGATTCAAGAACAAATCCAGGGTTATAAGATTGAACTAGGCGTAGCGTTTGACTGGGAAAATTGGAAGGATTTTAACCAGGCAGGGATGAGTTTTCGGACGATTAATCGGGTGGCGCGGGCTTTTGTGGATGAACTGGGAAATACAGGTTATAAGGGTTTACTTTATGGTAGCAAAAATTATTTGGAAAAAATTTGGCAGCCAGAGGGCATGACGGTGTGGCTGGCGCAGTATTATGACCGAGTGACATATGAGGGGGATTATGAGTTTTGGCAGGCGACAGATACGGGGAGGATTGAAGGGATTCAGGGGGATGTTGATATTGATGTTTGGTATTTCTGATTTATGTTTTGCTATGTGCTAGTTTGCCTAGTTATAGTTAATTTACTTTTCTAACGCCCTCAGGGGTTAGATCCCCGGGGCTCTGCCCCGAGGGTAATAGCATG
>CAZVPV010000027.1:0-6105 GCA_964629195.1 uncultured Candidatus Saccharibacteria bacterium
CTCTCGACCTCTTCCTTGGCAAGGAAGCGCTCTAAACGACTGAGCTACGCCCGCAGGCTATGGTTTTATTGTAGCACGCTTAGTGTTAATCTGCAAGATAAAAATAAGGAAAATTGTAAAAAGTGGGGAAGATTGCTGGGCTGAATGGTTTTTTGATGACTTGATGATGACTTTATTAATTTGGGCGTTAAAATGTTATGGTTAAAAGATTTAAGCAGACGGAATGGGGAAATAGTGTTGTGGGAATAACAACGTTTTGGAGTGCTTTGTTGTTATTATTACAACAAAAGGAGAAAAAAATAGCTATTAGAAATCGTATTTGTTGTGTGTTTTACAACATTTGGATGTGGGGAAATAACAGATTAAAATCGTGTTTTGTTGTAGAAAATACAACAGAAAATTGGCTAAAAGTCTTGAAAAATTAGAATAAGCGTGATATATTGGAGACAGTTCAATAAATGAACACAAAAACAACAAACAAAATTATAAAAATTAACGAAAGTTAATAAGTAAATTAACAATTTGAAGCTAGAAGATGATTCCACGAGCGAAATGGTAATTTCTAGCCATAAATTACAATTTTAGGAATTACCATTAGCTTGCGGAAGGTCATAATTTGAAGGAGATTTTCAGATTTAGGACGGCTCGACAGGGGGAATAGGATGAAAAGGCTGGATGAAAGTCTGAGGAGAATTATGGCGATTGCTGAAATTAGGGAAGGATAGCGTTTGTTTCTGATCTTCGAGAGAAGATGGAGAAAAGAGAAGCTATTTCGAACTGATGAGGCACTGCTAAGCGCGCTTGGACTTGAACCTGTTCGCACATTGAAATGAAATAACAGGGAAAGAACGAGCTAGGACACATGCCCCACGAAAGTGGAGCGGTCAAAAATGAGGATGGCGAAAGTTGCGGCCCAAAGTAACGATGTTTTATGCCGGATAACTTTCCCATTCTCCCTTAGAATAGATGCAGGATAGAGATCGTGCATCTAAATAATCTTACAGAATCAGGGAAGGTGTAAGAGCTTTGCGATTGAGGCTTCGTCGGGTCTTTCGGGACCTTGGCACGAAGTTGGGCTCGCGTATAGTTCGAAAAGGGAAGTTCGGCTTGGTGTTTTGCGCCACTAGGTCAACTAGATCCAAATGTGCTATAATGAGCTTATGCCTAAGCGCCTGATTCCGGTTTTGAGCTTGCTGGCAGCGATTGTGCTGCTGGTAATGCTGAATTTCACCACCCCGACGGGCATTGGTCCGTTTGGGGTTTTGGTGTTTTTTGCGGCAGTTTATATCGTGATGCTAGGGGTAGCGCAGATGGTTGTGCGGTTTGGCGCGAAAGTGATGAAACGAAATTTAGCACAAAGGGAATATCTTTATAGTGCAGTGATCGCTTTTGGGCCAATTATGTTGCTGCTCGCACAATCTTTGGGGTCGCTTAGCCCAGTGACGGTGGGATTGACGGTGGTTTTTGTGTTTTTGGCATGCTTTTTGATCGGAAAAAGGGCGGCATAAACAGACGCTGGGAAAAATGGCGCAAAATGGGGGATTTTTTGTATAAAATATGTGAACAAAATGGGGGTTGTGTGGTAGAATAAGCTTATGGATAGAATAGCCGGGCAGAGTAATGGTGACTTGGGGCAGATGGCGCAGGAAATGGTGCCAGGTGTAGCGGCGGAGCAGGGCGCTGGATTCGGCGAAAGCGGTATTGGCAGGAATGGCGTTGTTGGTGTTGGTGAGAATGGTGCCGTTGGGTCGAGTGAGAATGGTATTGTAAAAAATACTGAAACAGAGATGGGACGGGTGGCAGCGCAAGCGTTGGGTAGGAATGTGAGCCTAGGGTTTGCGTCGATGTCGGCGGAGCAGGGGTTTATGGCGGCAGAGCAAGAATTGGGCCGAGATGAGCGAGAGCTGACTAGGCCGTTGGAGTTTGTAGGGGACGAGACGAAAGAGCAGGTGCAGGAAAGATTGGCGGCCGATGATGAGGATCTTAGAAATGAGGCGAATTTGCCGCCAGCGGGGGCGACGGAGGCGGAAAAAGCGCTGATTAATCGTGATCACAAAATTGTGCAGAAAGTGCAGGATGCAGTGACGATAGCGACGGCGGGAAAAGTGGAAGCGATTATGAAGCAACTAACGTTTCGGCCAGGGGAAATTGCGGAACTTCGGCAGAAGGCGATGTTGAATATGCTGAGCGGAGCGTTTAATTATAAGTTCGGGGATGGGAACTGACGGCGGATTTATGGAAAACGTTGTGAAAAATACTAGAACAGATATGAACAGAGAGGGATTGGGGATTGTGGTTCCTGAAATGAGTGTTGTAAAAAATAATAGAACAGAGGTGAAAAATGCCTAGGTGGGTAGTGATTCTGGCGGCGTTGGCGATTGTGGTACTAGTGGCGGGGTTTGTCTGGGCGGCGCATTTGCAAAAACGGCGTCGGTTGAAAAACTACGAGCGGGGGCTGAAAATGATGCCGATGTTGATCCATTTGCCACCGACGACGGATGATATTCAGGGTGGTGGGCGAGATGAGCGTGATGTGACAAATGAGGCGCTTTCTCAGGCGCAAGTGATGTATTCGATTATCGCTTCGACTTTGACTAAAGGGTTTAATAGTCGGATTTTTGGTCAGCGGCATATTGCTTTTGAGGTGATTGCGACGGATGGATTAATTAAGTATTATACGGTGGTGCCGGCGGTGATTTCGGAAACGGTGAAACAGGCGATTTTGTCGGCTTATCCAACGGCGCGACTAGAAGAGATTGAACAGGAAAATATCTTTGCGAAAGATGTAACGACCGATATGGTCGCGGGGGGTGAGCTGACTTTGAAGAAAGATTTTGTCTATCCGATCAGTACTTATGAAGATAGTAAACGGGATGCGAGTCTAGCGATTTTGAACGCGATGTCGGTGACGAAAGCGGGGGAGGGGATGGCTTTGCAATTGTTGCTTAGACCGACGGATGGGAGTTGGACAACAAAATCGACGGGCTGGGTACAAGATTTACGCGACGGAAAGAAAAAACATGATGGGGGTAAAAAAGTTATACTAGGTATCGCGAATATGGTTAAAGATTTTGCTCAGGCGTTCTTCCACCCACCAGATCCGCGCGAACAAGCTGAACAAAAAAATGAGCCCTTGACAAATCTACAACAAGAGGAAATTGCAGCGATTGAGAATAAGACAAAGTACCCAGGATTCGAGACTTTGATTCGGGTGGTGGCGAGTTCGAGTTCGAAGGCACGGTCGGAGGCGATGCTGTCGGGGTTGGTGGCGGCTTTCGCGCAATTTGATTCACAAAATCACAATAGTTTTCAGTACGATATGCTGAAAGACGCGAGAAAGCTGTCGGTAGATTTCATTTTCCGGATTTTCCCACAGGGGACGAAGGAAAATATTCTGAATAGCGTGGAGCTGGCGTCGATTTTTCATCTGCCGGCGCAGAATGCGATTCCGACTTCGCAGGTGGAGCGACAAGCGACGAAGCAGGTGGATGGACCGGCGAAATTGGTGACGGAGGGGGTGCTGCTAGGGGTGAACGAGTTCCGCGGCACGGAGAAAGAGATTCGTTTGTCAGAGAAGGATCGACGGCGCCATACTTATGTAATCGGGGCGACTGGTATGGGGAAATCGGTGCTGCTGACGAATATTGCTTATCAGGATATGGTGGAAGGGCGCGGTTTTGCCTTTATTGATCCGCATGGGGATGCGGCGGAAACTTTGCTGGCAAAGGTGCCAGAGGACCGGATTGATGATGTGGTGTATTTTGACCCAGCAGATATGGAGCATCCGATGGGAATGAATATGTTCGAATGGCAGACAGAGGACCAGAAAGATTTTATCGTACAAGAGGGAATCAACATGCTGCAAAGCTTGTTTGATCCGTCGAATCAGGGTTTCTTTGGGCCGCGTGGGCAGCACATGTTTCGGAATGCGGCGCTGCTGCTGATGAGTGATCCGAACGGAGCGACGTTTATTGATATTCCGCAATGTTTTACGGATCCGGAGTTCGTAAAGAGTAAATTGAAGTACGTGACGGATAAGGCGGTGTATGACTATTGGACGAAAGAGTTTCCGGCGTCGCAGAAGAGCAATGATGCGGGCGAGGTGATCACTTGGTTTGCGTCGAAATGGGGCCCGTTCCTTTCTAATACCACCATGAGAAATATTCTCGGTCAAGCGAAATCAGGCTTTAATATTCGCGAGATTATGGATAGCAAGAAAATCTTTCTCGTCAACTTGTCAAAGGGAAAGTTGGGCGATATCAATAGTAATCTTTTGGGTATGATCTTAGTGATGAAGTTTCAGCAGGCGGCGATGAGTCGAGCGGATATTCCGGAGGACGAGCGGGAAGATTTTTGCTTGTTCGTGGATGAGTTCCAGAACTTTGCGACGGACAGTTTCGAGAGTATTTTATCAGAGGCGAGAAAATATCGGCTAAATCTGTTGCTAGCGAACCAGTTTATGACGCAGCTAACAGATAAGATTCGGGAGGCGATTCTGGGAAACTGTGGGACGATTATGTGCGGACGAATTGGCGTGACTGATGCGGAGCTGATGGAAAAAGCGTTTTCGCCGGTGTTTAATGCAGAAGATTTGCATAAGCAGGGGAATTTCCAGGCGATTGCGACGGTGATGATGTTTGATTTGCCGAGTGCGCCGTTTACGATGAAGCTGGTGCCACCGATGGGGCAAGCGAATGCGGAGCTGATGGAGATGATGAAGCAGTATTCGGCGACGAAATATGGGCGGACGCGTGCAGAGGTAGAGCAGGAAATCAAGGAGCGCTGGGCACGGGCAGGTAAACAAGCGAAAGCAGAATCGGGAGAGGTGAAGGGGGCTGAGGCGGTGAAGAACCCGGTAGACGAGAAGAAGTCGTTTTTGGACCGTTGGAAGAAAAAGCAGGAGCAGATTACTCAGATTGATGACGAAGGGGTTAGAGAGAACGGGAATATGGCGGGAGAGTCGAAGGCGAGCGCAATGGCTGCGCCAGATGGGCAAAATCGAGCCGTAGAGGCGCAAAATGAGGGGTCTGATGTCGAAATGCTTATGGATACTACTGTGAAGGTAGACGGGGCTTCTGAGGCCTCTCAAGGGGCTCAGAAGGCAAATCGTGAAGGGGAAGTGTTTAAGGTTAGGTAGTTTGGTTTTCTGGTTAGGGTTTTGTGCTAAAGAATTAATATAATTACAGACTATACGCTAGTTTTGACTTCTGGTGCTTCATTTGGTTTTCTAGTTCGTCTTCTGTGCTAGACCCGGCGTTCTCGACACCTGTCGTCACAGGGTCGAGCCGCCTTTTCCTCGCTCGTGGCGCTGCGGATGGTCTAGCACTAGAAGCGAACTTAGGAAACCAATATAAACACAAGCAAAACTAGCGTATAGTCTGTATTATACTAATGCATCATCACAAAACGTGAATCAGAAAAACTAAACATAAACATCTCATAGTCTCCTATATATCTAACTCGTGGCGGACATATCGATGAGACTTCTGGCTCTTTGAGGTACGCAGGCGACTTTGGCCTTTACTGGACTATCACCGCCTATTCGTCTTCGTTCCATGCCTATCACCTTCATTTCTATAGCACTGGCATCTACCTGTCGAGCTACAGCCCCCCGCTGGAACGGCTTTACGGTCCAGATTTTATTTTGAGCCTGGTTTTATTGTTTTAGTAGTTTGGTTGGACCGTAAAGCCTAAATAACGTTCGGAGTTGTTGCCGGTGAGATAAATTCGGTCTCTGTGAAAATCGAGGTGATAGGCGATGAATTGGGATGAACTGGCGACGGATGTCCAATAGGCTCCCATACCAGCTGCTGCCCAGAGCGATCCAGTACCCATGCCAATACTCCCGCCACGAGTTAGATATATAGGAGAATTGGAGAGTTTTTGTTTGAAAAAGGAAATATAAGGGGCGAATATGGCAGAATAAATATTGGCTTTTTTGTAAAATAAGCATAAAAGGTATTGACTTTTTTGGGGATGTGTGCTACAATGGAATCATAAGCTTGATAAGGATGAAGCCCGAAGGGCGAAATACCTTATCAAGGAACCGCAAGGTTCCTTCAAGGCTTATGGAAGTAAAAATCGGTTATATTCATATAACCCCTA
>CAZVPV010000028.1:0-5805 GCA_964629195.1 uncultured Candidatus Saccharibacteria bacterium
ACGGTAGTCGCTAACGGCGACCGCCCGCAAGGGTAGGGAAAGTACCACAGAAACACAAACCGCTGCGGTCTAGAACCACCAAACTTGACATTTTTCTGTATTCGCTCGATCAAAATCGCGCTTCATACAGAGAAAATGCCGATTTTGGCGGTTCTAGTCCCACAGCAAGGGTGAAAAGAGTGGGGTAAGAGCCCACAGCACCTCATGGTGACATGGGGTGGAGGCAAACCCTACCGGCTGCAAGGAGCACTAGACACCTTGGTCCGAGGATGTGCGATCACCGCTGGAGCATAGGAGCAATGCTATGCCTAGATAGATGGTTGTCGGTCTTGGTTTAGGCTAAGATTACAGAACCCGGCTTACTGAAGGCTCAAAAAGACCAATTCTCACGAGTTGGCCTTTTTTGGTTCTGTCTAGATTTCTTGATTCCGACCCAAGTTTGACTTAGAATCTTTGATTCTAGGCTAAGTTTAGTTTAGTTTTTTGGCTATTTGACTAGACCTTTTTTCTTGAGGGTGCGCAAAGTGGAGGTCGCGACGTTGACTTTGACCTTTTTGCCATCGATGATCAGAGTTTTCTTTTGAACATTAGGCTTGAAAACTTTGCGAGTTTTGTGTTGCGAAAATGATACGTTGTGACCGTACATTTTGCCTTTGCCGCTAATTTCACAGACCGCCATTATTTTGTCTCCTTCACGGTGTTTACGATCGCTTCGAAGGCTTTGGGCTGGTTGACAGCAAGTTCAGCAAGAATCTTACGGTCGATAGTTGTGCCATTTTTCTTGAGACCAGCCATGAGCTGAGAATAAGAAACTCCGAGCTCACGCGAAGCGTTGTTAATACGAGTAATCCAAATTGAACGAAGATCGCGCTTGCGGTTGCGACGGTCGCGGTAGCTGTAGCGCAATGATTTGATGACGCCTTGCTTGGCGAGACGATAGCTGCGGGTGCGGTAATGTTGCATACCCTTGGCTGAATCGAGGATTTTCTTATGTTTGGCCCGAGCTGGGACTCCACGTTTTACTCTCATCTTAAACTCCTAGGGATGTTTTAACATTTTTGGCAATTTTACCGCTGATCATGGCAGCAGTCTTCATGTTGCGCTTGCGCGCTTTCGACTTTTTGGCAAGAATGTGGTTGCCAAAGGCACGTTCGCGAACGAGTTTGCCGGAACCGGTCATTTTGACTCGTTTGGCGGTGCCCTTATGCGTTTTGAGTTTTGGCATAATGGTATTCCTTTTGCTAATTTCTGGTGATTAGCACTAGTATGATGAGAGTGCTAATTTTGAAGAAATTAGAGTTAGTTGATATATTGAAGTGCGATCAGGGAACCGTAGAAGTAGGAACTACTTGGTCCGTATTCGGCCTGATAGGTAAAAGTTCGAAATTGAACAAGAGTTTGACGATGGTTTGTAGCGATTTTAGGATTATTTCTCGTTCGGACTTATTTTTTGCGAATACTGACGTTGAAATTACGGCCAGCAAATTGGGGTTTGCCTTCGACGATAATTTCAAAATCTTCACCAACGAGTGCGAGAATTTTATCAAGCATGACTTGGCCGAGATTTTTGTGCGCCAGTTCGCGTCCGCGGAAAATAACCATGATTTTTACGCGATCGCCATCAGCTAGGAAACTTTTGATCTTGCGAACTTTGATGTTAAGGTCGTTGTCGCTGATTTTGAGGCCAACTTTCATGATTTTGAGCTCGGATTGTTTTTCGCGGGCTTTTTTGCGATTTTTGGCTTCTTCTTTCATCTTTTGGTATTGATATTTACCCCAATCGATGATTTTGACAACGGGCGGATCGGCGTTAGCAGCAATTTCTACTAAGTCGACGCCTTGTTCTTGAGCGAGGGCTTGAGCTTCGCGGCTAGACATAATACCGAGTTGCTCTCCGTTAGTACCAATAACACGGACAGATGGATAACGAATCTCTCCGTTTAATCGAGTGCGAGTATTTTTACTAATGGGTGAATTCCTTTCGCTTAAATGAACTGGTTTTATTATAGCAAAGATAGAGGAGTTTGACAAGAGAGAATAGACTTAGTGTTCAATTGGCTGATGACGAAAACTAAGGGCTTCAGAAATGTGTTCGGGTTGGATAATGTCTTGTTCAGCGAGATCGGCAATAGTGCGGGCGACTTTAATAATTTTATGATAGCTGCGGGCGGAAAGATGGAGCTGGTCGACGGCGGAGGCGAGGAGGTGATGGGCGGAAGGAGTGATTTTGAGGGCAGAGATTTGCCGGAGCGAGAGGGAACTATTGTAAAGATTGGAGGTTTGATAACGGTTGTGTTGTCTCTGGAAGGCTAGAGATATAGTATTTTTTACAACATTTGAATTAAGTAAGCTGGATCTTGAGGTCTCTGAGTTGCGATTTGTGCGGCGGGGCTGTTTTGTGGTGGTTTTTGGCTCTGGAGCGGTGAGCTCGGATTTTTTGACGGGTTGGACGGAGATGAAGAGGTCGAAACGGTCAAGAATGGGGCCGGAAAGATGTTTTTGGTAATGTTCGATTTGGGTGCGACTGCAGGTGCAGGCATGGGTAGGGTCACCGAGATAGCCGCAAGGACAGGGATTCATGGTGGCGATGAGCATGAAATCAGCGGGGTAAGTGGTGCGGTAGTGGGCGCGAGAAATAGTGACGTGGCGATCTTCGAGCGGGCCACGGAGGGCTTCGAGGACACCGCGGCGGAATTCGGGTAACTCGTCGAGGAAGAGGATGCCGCGGTGAGCGAGGGAAATTTCGCCTGGTAGAGCGCTCAGGCCGCCGCCAATGATTGCGGTGGTGGAAGCGGAATGATGTGGGGCGCGGAAGGGGCGCCTATTAGAGATGGTGAAGTTTGCAGAAGTGAGGGAATGGATTTTGACAGTTTCAAGCTGCTCGTCGGGGGAAAGGGGAGGCGAGAGGGGAGCGGCAGCGCGGGCGAGGAGGGTTTTGCCGGAACCGGGAGGCCCAGAGATGAGGATGTTATGACGGCCGGCTAGGGCGATAATTAAAGCACGTTTGGCAAGTTCTTGCCCACGAATTTGTTCGAGAGGAATGATGTCGGGAAATGGATTTTCGGGGAGTTTGTCTTGGTTTGAGGTTATATTGACCTTGAGATGGTCGTCTTGATTGTTGCTGATTTGACTTTTGAGGTGTTTGTCTTTTTGATCACTGAGGTGTTTATTATCTTGGCCTTTGAGGTGGAGGAAGACTTCGAGGAGGTTTTCTAGGGCGGTGATTTTGATGTCAGAGACGAGAGATGCGTGAGACAGATTGTCGTGAGCGATGATCACTTCGTTGAAGCCGTGTCTTTTGGCGGCTTCAACGGCGTTGATGATACCGCGGACGGGCTTAAGGCGACCATCAAGGGAAAGTTCGGCAATGAAGGCGCGGTGTTTGAGGTTTTCAAGGGGTAATTGCTTGGAGATGACGAGGACGGCGAGGGCGATGGGGAGATCGAGATGAGTGCCATCTTTGGGCAATTCGGCTGGGGCGAGGTTGATAGTGACCTTTTGAGCAGGGAAGGTGAAGCCGGAGTTGATAATGGCGGAGCGAACGCGTTCGCGAGCTTCAAAAATGGTTTTGGTGGCCATACCGACGATGTTGAAACTGGGGAGACTTTTGGAGGAATCAGCCTCGACCGTAACAATTCGACCGTCGTAGCCGTGGGGTATGGCGGAATAAACTTTAGCAATCATGGGCTTAGGCTAGCATAAATAAAAGAAAAATTACAACCCCAAGGTGGTCAATTTTGGACAAAAAGTCGGTTTTATCTCTGTTTTAGTATTTTTAACATGGATCTGATTGAAGATTGGGGGATTTTGTGTGACTTCTGTTTCAGTAATTTTTACATATGAAAAGTAGAGGGGCATTTCTTGTGCGTTGGTTGGGATCGTGTTTGCTAATTAAGGGAAGAGACTTTTTCAAGATAGTGGTGTACAAAAGAAATAAAAGCGAGCAATAGGGGTGGGCTGTGATCTGTTCTAGTATTTTATACAACGTATAATAAAATTATTATACTGTATTATTTTTTACAACAGAGAGGAGCGTGACGGTGTTAAATTATTTTTTACAACATTTTGCTGGAACGACTGGAATTCGAGGGTGGTTGGAATGACTGTTTTTGACTGTAATGGCTAGGTTTGAGATTTGTGATGATTGTTGTAATTTTGATAGAAATAGAGGCGATAATCTGTTCTAGTATTTTTTACAATGAAATGGTATAAGATGTTTTGGTATTTTCTACAATGAGTGGTTGGCAGGGTAAAATAGGACTAGCCTAAAAGAAGGGAGTCACGAGTGGTGAGGATAGCTTGTTGTAAAAATAATTATAACAGATTGAGACAAGTGTTGATGTATTTTTGACAATGAACGAAGGATTACTCTTGTGCTTCTCTGGAAAGTGTGATAAACTAGTGATAGTTGGGGCTGACAAAGTTTAGACGGATCATTAACAGATATCAGGCATGTCGAGTAATACCGTAAGTATTGTAAATAAGTGCAAAGAACACTTCAAAGCATGTGCTTTATGCACCTGCATACGCCTAGAGAAATATTATTCTAGACTGGTCTGACACTGAGTCTTCGTAGGTGTTAGATTATCATACAACGAGGATAAGGCGAGGGCATAGCCGGCACTTCGCTCGAAAATCAAGGCTAAAGCACCCAGGCTGCGTTCTCTGTAGCTAGTGGGATTTGCGGAATAAACAGGGAACTAAGCATGTAGAATGATATCCAGTGTAATTTTTCGGACCCGGAGGCGGTATCCGGCAGCTCCACCATTGTTTTATTGAAGGCCCATGGAGGTCTTTTTTTGCTGGAAAGAGCCTTTTGGTGATGATAAGTGGTTAAAATGTTGAAGGATCTTCGTGGTCCAAATGAATTTGGAATTTGGCGGCTTTCGGGACTTTTGGTGTTCTAGCGATATGGAGTTTGAGTAGATTGGTGCGACAGATTTTGGTGACTATTTGTCGTAGAAACGACAACATTATAAAAATTTTAATGATATAAAATTGTGGAAAACTTTATAAAAAAAGTATACAAAAAGTTATTGACTTAACCATTTCGGGGGCTTATAATAGGGATAGTTCTTGAATAAAAAAATTACTCAGGAACCAAAAATAAAAATAGCCAAAATAACTCCACACTCTACAAAAGACCGGTTTTCCTCGCAGTTGCCGGTCTTTTTCTTTGGGTTTTGATACTAATTAGTTAGTGTTTTTTTGTTGCTTTTTTGTTGCGTGCAAGGCAGTGACTGGACTGGTCGAAATAACTATGAGCGAGGGATTAGCAAATGGTTGATGGGTTTGTTGTGTGGTGCGAGTTAATGTTCGGTGAATGAGGATTAGTAATTGGTAGGCTTGAATACTACCAATCAAGTTATTGATTAGATGGAGCTGGAAGAGAATAGGGCAGCGTGCTGGGTAGAATGTGAGGTGCTAAAGGGATAGAGTTAAAAAGAGGTTTATGACTGATGGTCAGTGAAGTATAAAGGTGTTTTTTTGAGCGGAAGGAAGAGTCTTTTTGACTTTTGGTCAGTTGGTAAAGACTTGTTGTTAAAAATACATGAACAGTGGTGAAGGTCATGACTAAGTGGGTTTATTGATGCGAGGGCTGTCTATATAGGTTGGGTGTTGTGATAAATACTAGGACAGGTGATATACTGAGGTGGACGGGTGTAGTTAGGTGTGGATTATCTAGCGGTATTTTGGTATTATCGATGATACTATCAAAAAGGACCTTCCTAGGGGGATAGGAAGGTCCTTTTTGGTGCGGGCGAAGAGACTCTAACTCTCGACCTCTTCCTTGGCAAGGAAGCG
>CAZVPV010000029.1:0-3966 GCA_964629195.1 uncultured Candidatus Saccharibacteria bacterium
GGCTCATAACCAAAAGGTCGTTGGTTCAAATCCAACTCCCGCAACCAAAATGGCGCCAGTATCCGTCCCCCCGGACTGGCGCCATTTTGGTTTTTGCGAATAATATGCTATTATATAAAACAGACCCGTTTTTTGGTCTAAAGTAATAGAAATTCTGATCAATCACGTCCGAGACCCCCGACTTGGCCGACCCCCATAGAAAATCTATTACATGTAACTCGCTGCAGCGACATCTTCGTTGCGGCTAAACGTACCTTAACATAGTAGGGAGGAATGAGTATGTCGAAGAAACGGCATAGAATAAAAACTTTGGGCGCAGCCTATCTCGGCGCGCTTTCGCTTTTAGCTTCGTCTCTGGTTACGCCTCTTTCCGTGCATGCGGCTGAGCAGGCAGAGCTGGATTGTAATACTATTCTAAGCACCATGGATGACCTTCATCTTTCCGAGGACAAAATCCTCGTCGAAGTTGGGGAATTCTATGAGTTGATTGTCGAGCCAGTCGAGGCAGCTAAGCCTCTAGGTTGGAGCATTAACGATATTGAGTTCTCTGATCCCGATCTGGTCAAGCGTTATTACGGTGTGCCCGAAGGCGTGACAGAGGTCACTACTGCCGACGGTAAACGCCCGGTCTATGACTTTGAGCGTATTAAAGAAGGCGGCCCGACCACTCCGGAATGGACTCCCCCGTATAAAAACGAGGAAGAACATGCCATCTTGCTTGAGCAAACGAACCAACTTCGAGTTTTCATTGAAGGCCAGAAGACTGGTTCGCTAGAAATCAAGTTTGAACTCAGTAATCCTGAGTGGGAAAAATCTTGTACACACGGTCACGCCAAGAAATTGACTTTGACTTGTAAAACACAGACCGTCCCTGCCGGCTACAAAGCCGCGCTTCGTGCCGGTCTGAACAACGGTGCAGCGCAGAATTCTCAGCAGAATTTCCGTGGCTGGCCGCCAGCTCAAAAAGCCCCAATGCAGCCTAATGTGGATAGCCAGTCTCCGAATGGTTCAAGCGGCAATACAAACGGCGCACAGGGAAATAATCAGAGTCAAGATGACGCCAATAATTCGGACAATTCGAGTGACTCTGGTGATGACTCAGACGATTCGCATGGCGGCGGGTCGGGCAACAAGCCTGATAGCAAACCGGGCGATAGTAAACCCAATGATGGCAAACCTGATGATGGTGGCTCCACCGGTAATCCTGACATTGGCGATCCGCCGGTCACGCCCGTCGATCCAAACAAACCGGACGATAGTGGCGATTCTGGCAACCAGGGCAACCAGGGCAACCAAGGCGACCAAGGCGACCAGGGAAATACTGGTGACCAAGGTGGCACGACCACTCCAACCGATCCCACTGACCCCGACGACAAGGGAGATCAAGGCGATCAAGGTGGTACAACCACGCCGACTGATCCTGCCAATCCGGACGACAAAGGTGACGGAACGGGTGATGGCGACCAAGGTAACCAAGGTGGCAATGATAAACCTGACCCAGATGACCCCAATAACCCAGGCTCCGACGATCCCGACAAGCCAGGCTCAGATGACCCCGACAAACCGGATCCGGAGGACCCAAGCAACCCGGACAAACCGCCAGTCGAAGAGCTGAAAAAATATGATACTTCGACCTGGGGTTTCGACCCGGATCAACTCTCTTTCGTCTATGACGGCCAGGAGCACCATCCGGTTCTCACCGGCGTTCCTGAGGAAGTCCAGGTGAAAGTTGTAGCGGCCGAGACGAATGCTGGCCAGTACACTTATCGAGTTGCGTTCAACGTGCCGGAGGGCTATGAGGACGTTCCGGACATGGCGGTCGATTATGAGATTACGCCGCTCACGCCAGAGATTACTTATGTTGTGAATCCGATCACAGGCATCCTCGAGATGACCACGACCGGTATTTTGCAAGAGGATCTTGACGGCGAAATCCAGACCAGCGTCATCGACGCAACGGACACTGAGCTTTCAGTTCTGAGCGTCGCTCCTGGGTATTACAATATTAAGACCCAGATGAAGATCGCCGAGGACAAGGCAGGGAACTATACGATACCCGAAATCGATCAGTCGGAGTACCTCAACGTCACCGAGAGCAATCCTTGGCTGAACTTCGGCCTAGAATACAGTGAAGAAAACGGCCAGTTGATTGTCAAGGTCAACATCAAGGATCTCAAGATCCCGCAGGTTGGTGGATATGATAAGGTCTTAACCGGCCTGAAACTCTTCTATGACGAAGATCGTCTCGAGTACGTCAGTCAGAAAGATGGCGACTGGTCGCAATACATCATGGATATGATGTCCATGAATCGTATCACGGCAGAATATAACGGCGCTGTCAACGGCGGTAACCCGTTACCAGAGAATAGCACTATTGCTATTCTCACCTTCAATTATAAGAATCCCGAAGACAAGGCTGACCTGATTTTCACCACCGGCACCTTCGGCGTCCGTGATTCCAAGCCGCAGGATATCTGCCCAGACAACACCTATGGCCAAAGTCCGCAGCGCGATTTTTACTACCAGAGCGGCGGAAATTTCGTCAGCGTGGCTAATCCGACCGGCGCTGTCAAAGTCGACACTCAGGTAATCGAGAGTGATCCGATGGACAATGCCTTCTATAAAGGCAGCGAAAGCGGTCGCGATAATGCCTTGACTTATCTCCAGAACTATGTTGATCAGACCTTCACGTCCGACAATAATGATGACGAGGGCGGCGGTCTTGGCGGCTCCGACGATAACAAGGGCGAAGGTGAAGATCCCGATAATTCTGGTGATTCTGGTAATACTAGCGGCGATAACAACGGTGAAGCTGGCGACAACACTGGTGACAATCAGGATAACCAGGGCGGTTCCGGCACTTCTGGCTCCAGCACAACTGGCGGCCACCCAGACAATGCTGAAGCCGACATCGGCGATCTCTTCGACGACGAAGACGAAGGCACCAGCAGTACGAGTGGCGGCACAAATAGCACTGGTAGCACTGGTAATACCGAGAACGCCGGCAGCACCGCAGGTAGCACGAGCGACAACGCCGAGGCGGAAGTCGATATAGACGACCTATTCGGTGACGACGATGCAGCAACAGCCTCATCTGGTGCAGACAAGGTAGCAGCAACTTCAGCCATCGTAAGCGACACGGCCAGCAGTGCTAACAACATCAATAACGCAAATATTGCCGTCGATGTTTCTACTAGCGCTCAGACTAGCGCCCCGGCGCCAGCAGCTTCAACTTCGATAGCTGTTCCAGCGGCAACGGCTAGCCCAGTCGATACTGGCTCGATTAGTACAGCTCCGGCCCCAGCGCCGACCGTAAACGCCTCCCCCGACGTTTCAGTGAGCCCGGCTCCCGCCGAGTCTCAGCCTATCTAGGCAGCTGTGCACCTTAGAAAAGACTCCGCAAGGGGTCTTTTTCATGCTAAAACCATATCCCGACTCCTGAATCCCGGCACCCCAACTTCCCAATCACCCATTTACGAACCAATTGCGATGAGCCAAACCCGAACACCTACCCCTCACTTTTCCACACCTGCGAAAAACGCTACCGCTTCTGCCCCGCAACTACCCATTACGTATTCGTCCCAAGCCCATTCCAAAGACCGAACAAACCGCGCCCTCTCCGCCTTTCACAAAACCAGAAAACATGTCATAAAATCATCAAATCACAACACAAAATCGTCAAAAATCTATCTGTACTTCATCGAAAAAATGTCACAATACCACATTTTCATTCAAAAATCTCCTCCATTATCACCCCTGTTACTTCCACAAAAACTCGCCAAAATCGCAAATTAAGCATAAAAAGTATTGACATTTTTGACGATGTGTGCTACAATGGAACCATAAGCTTGATAAGGATGAAGCCCGAAGGGCGAAATACCTTATCAAGGAACCGTAAGGTTCCTCAAGGCTTATGGAAGTAAAGAACGGTTATATTCATATAACCCCTAGTTCTAACGAACTAGG
>CAZVPV010000030.1:0-3611 GCA_964629195.1 uncultured Candidatus Saccharibacteria bacterium
ACCTCTAAATTATCAGTTTAGCGCTCTAACCAGCTGAGCTATATCCCCAAAATACACCCCATAATCTCATACTACCGCATCTTCCACCTAAAATCAACCCCCATTCCAGCAAGACTCAGAAACAAGGAAACCCTAGGGCCATAATGCGACATTCTATGATGCGCGGTCCTAGGGTTGTGATCCAATATTCAGCTGTAATTGTGGGCTCTGGGCCCACGTCCGCGGTCCGTCTAACTATCTCGCGCTGAGGCGGGTAATCTTCGAGTGGTCGTTCACAACGAACGTCCTGCTCTCATCGATTGCTCCCCAGCCGTCTCGCGACCTTAGCCACGCGCCCGGTGAACAATAATGCCCACCGTCTTTCACGATAAAAGTCTCGTGTGGCGTGGTGACCACTAAAAGTGGTCTCTCTGCCCCCGTTTCTAGCAGGGCGGCTTCGTATCCAGGCTTATGCCCCTGTACGAAAAGAGCCGCATCAACGAGCAATAACAGGTCGGTGTTCGACCCGCAACGCTCATCGAATTCCTCCTGTGTCAATGACTCAGGGTCGCTCCCCTGGCAGCACTCTTCCAGCCTGACTTCCGCCAGGTCAATCTTTCTTAATTTCATAATATACCTCCTTGCCCTCCTCGGGGCTCTTTTTCTGTTTTAGTTTCCTGCTCCCCTATCAGGTAGCATCGAAACCACAAATTCTTCATCTCGAGTTCATGAATGTTTGGTTTATCGAGATGAGTTATAGTCTCAATGCTACCCGCTAGGTTTAGGATAAGCTAAAACGAAATTCTAGAGGTAATATAAAAGCTAGAGCATTTTAGACAGTGCTAGGCTTTACTTATTACAACTTCCTATTGGGTTTTAATGTACTTAAGCTTCTAAGCCCTGGAACCTAGTTCGGTAGAACTAGGGGTTATATAAATATAACCGTCTTCCATAAGCCTTATCAAGCTTATGGTTCCATTGTAGCACACATCACTCAAAATGTCAATATGTTTTTCATATTTTCCATGAAAAACATATTGTTACTGCTTGTATCACCGAAAAAGTAAACTTTTTCGTCTAGATACTGCGCGTAGTTCAATACTTTTTATGCTTATTTCACAAAAAAGCCAGAAAGATTTATAACAGAACAGGGGTCAAAACACGAAAAAATAATCACAGCATAACCTTGATCTTACGCCAAATCCCAGCCTAAAAATCTCGATACGCCTTCCCCGCCTCAAGCTTCACCTTCTTCGCCTCCGCCATCTCTGAAATCGTCACAAATTCGTATCCATCCGCCCTCAAATCATCAATAATCCCCGGCACCGCCTCCACCGTCGTCGGGTGAATATCGTGCAGCAAAATCACCGCCCCGTCATACGCCGCCGCCCGCACCCGACTCCGCACCGTCTCCGCATTGCGATCTCGCCAATCCTCTGGATCCACCGACCACAAAATCATCGGCCGTTCCACCGCATTCCGCGCTGTATCCGTCAGCGCCCCGTATGGCGGCCGAATCAAATCTATCCCCTTCCCCGTTATCCGCTCCACCACACTATTCATATTTTGTCTATCCGCCTGTATCTCCTCCGCCGACATCGTCGCCAAACTCCTATGCGCCGTAGTATGGCTAGCAATCTCATGTCCCCCCGCCCGTTCGCGCTTCAAGACCTCCGGTGCTCGTTCCGCCATTGTTCCCACGACAAAAAAAGTTGCTGGTACTTGTTTTTTCTTCAAAGTATCGAGTAATTGCGACGTTGTCGTCGCCAACGGTCCATCATCAAACGTCAACGCCACCAACTTCTTCCCTGTCAAATCTCGTTTCCGCACTGGCGCCTTAAGTCCCAACGCCACCGCCATCGTTGGCGTAGCCGCTTCCTCTACCTGCTGCGCCCTCGCTGCCTCATTCAACGGTAACAAAACCATCAACATTAAAAACGCCAATTTCAACCACGGGTAGTGAATATTCACCTCATGTCCCCATTGCCGCAACCTCCCCCACGGCCCCAAAGTTTGCCGAAAAACCGCCGACTTCTGCTCTTTTCTGGTTTTTCTTTCCACTTTTTTCATCTTCTTTCCATTATAACACAACAAAAAGTCTCCTGAGCATACCTCAAGAGACTTCCTCTGTTTATCGCGGTTTTGCTGTGATCTCCAGCTTGCGTTCGCCCAACTTAATGCAGAAGGTTGCTGGCGCCTTTAAGGTCGCCGCCTCCAGCTTCTTCACTAGCGTCAGCATTTCTAACTTATCCCCCTCAGACGCTACCTGCTCAACCAACCTCGCCACCGCTTTGAAGTCAATCGGCTGACCTTTGGTCAACTGGTTTTGTCGGCGCAGGTACTCATCCACCGTTTGTTGATGACGATATTCCATCAACTGCGCCTCCCAAGTATCTTTCTTTCCAAGATGAGCCTGTATCGTGCGCAATGGTATCGATCCAAAAAGTCTATTGTGTTCCTTTATCTGTTGGACCGAGGGCACACTATTTCCATAATACTGCGACATCGCCAACAGGCTTCCTAGGCAATCTTCTGTCGTATACTGGATCCTATCGGGCCTCACATCCTTACCTTGAGCGCGTTTTTCTGCCTTCAACTTCTGCCTTTTTGCCTCTTTCAGACATAATAACTCCACCTCGATTTCTTCCAACACCACGCTTCGTTTACTCCGCGGTGCTTCCAAATACCGATTGACAAAACCCGCTCAATATTCCTTATGAAATAATTTTCGCGAAAAAGAAATCCCCGATGGCAGCCCCAGCTCCTTCGCCACGCTATCAATCTCACGCAACGACGGCATCCGCTCCCCGATCTCCAGGCGCTCTTGAACCAACAGTATCCCTTGGAGATAATCTTCTAGAGAATACATCGCCCCATAAGTACGACGCACTATCTGCTGTTGCTCAATCAACTTTATTTTCCTCTCCTTTTCTTCCCGAGATTCTATTAGCAGTAGCAACCTTGTCCGTGCTAGCTCCCACACTCCAAAAACCCGCTGAATCTCCTGCGCTTCCTCTGGCCAGTCTCTCCTTATATCGTGCCATAACGGCATCCTCCCCCTCTCATCGTACATCTTCAACAGCCAGCCCAGTATCTTTTTCTCCTCCAATAAGCACTCTTCCTCGGTCTTTTTCCGACGACCAGCTTTCTTCGGCTCCGATACCACTTCGTTCCCAACAAGATTTGGTTTTGGGTTAAGTTCCATTGTCTGCATTTTATCAACCCCTTTCTATTGCAGACCCTACATTTGCATTTCAGAAATTGTTTCTGGTATTTTGATATCCACGATTTTACCCACCAAAATACTACAGAGGATGTTAAAGATCCACCTCCTCACTTCAACTATAGCACACATTATCAAAAAAGTCAAAAATCACCGGTCTTCGCCGGCAACTTTTTCTTAACAACTTAGTTGTGCAATTCATCGTTCAATCAAAGCTTGTTTTGTCGCGGCCTGCGAACAGGTAAAATTGTACTTCAAGCTTGCGCCATCCTACGATAGCAGTACAATTCACGACCGACCTAGCTAGATACGAGCTTCGGTTCCGAAGGATAAATCCCTCGTTCCCTCGCTACAATATCCGCATCAAATCCTTCTCAAGAAAGGAGGTAATCCATCGACACGTTCTCGT
>CAZVPV010000031.1:0-2224 GCA_964629195.1 uncultured Candidatus Saccharibacteria bacterium
CGCCTGGCCAAGAAGTAGAAAAACAGCTCATCGATGTCCGTGACGGCAAGAAATACTGGGTGGCCAAACTCGCCGACCAAAATTGTTGGATGACCCAGAATCTCGCGCTCGATCTCACGGCAGACGGCCTCACTTCCGATACCTCCGACATCAATTCGCCCAATACTGTTTGGAGCCAGACTACTCCTGGTATCGATGTCACTGGAGCTCCCAAAGTTGCTCCAGAAACCACCATCACTTCACTAACTCCACCGCCAAGTGAACAAATTAGCAGTACCACCGCACGCTCATGGAACTTAGGTAATTATGCCCTCGCTACACCAGATAGCTCTAACAACTGCGGTAGCGACAAAACAAGCCTTGCCGAATGTGCAGCTGCCGGCTTTGTTGACGTCTCCAGCCAAGACTGGTCGCCCACATTAGTTGCTCAATCCGGTACTTGGCAAGGACAGCCTTACGATGTTGTTGCCGTCAACGAAACCGAGCATACATACGATGCTCATTATCTAACTGGCAATTACTACACCTGGAATACTGCCACAGCTGGATCAGGCGGAGAATCCCATGGCCAAACCGCCCCAGACTCTATTTGCCCCAAAAATTGGCGATTGCCAAGCAGCGGCTACGGCCTAACCGGCGACATCGGCGAAATGCTCGCAAAGTACAACATCGGAAGCACACCAAACGGGGACCTCGATGGCAAATCTTTCAACCTCTTCTCCGCCCCACTATACTACATGGAAAGTGGCAAAATCACCGCCTCCTCCAACAGACTTCTAGACGAAGCTGGCGCATCCGGTTATAACTGGACTAGCGCCCCACACCGCGACAACACCACTACAGCCTATTATGCCAATTTCAACGCAACTTCCGTAACACCATCCAGCATGTGGGGCACGCGCGCCGAGGGCTTCCCCATCCGTTGCCTCACCAAATAACCCCATCCAACCAACCGCTCCCACCATCCACTGCTCCCCAAACAACTCATCTCAAATTCTCCTATATGTCTAACTCGTGGCGGAAGTATAAACCTCACTACTGGCTCTTTGTGGGGCGCAAGCGAAGTTGGATTATACTGGAACAATACAGCCTCTAATTCACAATATAATGCCTATTACCTCTATTTTCACCTAATCGGCGTCCTCCCTTCACACGACGACATGCGCTGGAGTGGCTTTGCGGTCCAGCCATCCAAAATAACTACCCCAGCCAAGAGCTATTCACCACATCAGCCCCGGACCGTAAAGCCAGAATACCTGGCATGATAACTACCTGACGGATAAACTCTAACATCATCAAAAGAAAGAAAATATGAATGGCCCGTAGATACATAAGCGATAGCAGTCCATAAATACCCATTAAGACCAGCGTTCTTTAGAGAGCCAGATTCAAGATATATATTCCCGCCACGAGTTAGATATATAGAAGATTAGTAGCTGTTATGGTTAAGTAAAACTCAAAACCAGAGACCTCGCTTTTTCCAGACCATAAAGCCATCCCAACGACCAGCATTACTCGACGGATAGCTACTAGCGTTATCGGAATCAAAGGTATATACAGATATTTCACTCCAAGACGCACTTCTCGACCAATAGAGACTGTAATACCCCGCAAATCTCGACGAACCAGTCTCTAGTGCCATTGTCCCGCCACAAGTTAGATATATAGGAAATTTCTAGATGTTTAATATCTACAAAGTTCCCACAAAACTCCTCCAATCTCCAACCAAACGCCCCTCCAAATCTATCCAACTTTACCTAATCCTCAACCAAACCTAGTCAAACCATTCATCTAGCTTATTATCATCAAAACTCCACCGAATACTCTATATATCTAACTCGTGGCGGACGTATCAGCCTAAATGCTGGTTCTCTAAGATACGCAGGCATCCTGGGTCGCTACTGGGCTTCGTCCGTCTCTCAGTCCGAGCTGGATGCATACTTCTTCGATCTCTATGATACTAACGTTTATCCATCGCTGAGCGGCGATCGTTGTTTTGGCTTTACGGTCCGTAAAGCCCTGCCAACGTGCTCCATGACCCGACAATGAAACAATTGTGTCCTCAACATAGAGAAACGAAACATGCGTCACCGACAAATATGCCGTGCCCGACCAAAGATATCCAGTCAGCCCCGCGCCCCAAAGCGCACCATGCGTCTTGCTTATCATCCCGCCACGAGATAAACTACCTCGGGGCAGAGCCCTCAGCGCCGAACCCTGTTCG
>CAZVPV010000032.1:0-2208 GCA_964629195.1 uncultured Candidatus Saccharibacteria bacterium
GCTGTGCAACTGGGGTACGGTCAGGGTAAGAATCTGAGCAAGTCGGTTTCCGGCCACGTCAAGTCCGCCGGAATTACTCCACGAGTCCTGAAAGAGTTCCGCGTTGGGGAAACTCCAGAACTCAAAGTTGGAGACAAGCTCAGCGTCGAGAATTTCAAGCTCGGCGACAAAGTACAAGTCACCGGAATCTCTAAAGGTAAAGGTTTCGCCGGTACCGTCAAGCGCTGGAACTTCAACGAGTCCCGCAATACCCACGGTTTCAAAGGCAACATTCGCCGCGTCGGTTCAATCGGTTCAATGTACCCACAAAAAGTTTTCAAAGGCAAAAAGATGCCAGGCCGTATGGGCCACGATCAAGTAACTGTCAAAAATTTGGTAGTTGCTTTTTTGGACCCCGAGAATAATCTCATCGGTCTGAAAGGCGCCGTTCCTGGCCCGAAAAAAGGCATCGTAACCGTCGAGGGAAAGGAGTAATATGGCTGAACTAAACAAAGCAATCTTTGGCCTGGATGTTCAGAATCATGAACTCCTCAAGACCGCTTACGACGCTTATCTTGCTAACTCCCGCAGCTCGCACGCGAAGACTTTGAAGCGTGGCGAAGTTCGTGGCGGCGGCAAAAAACCTTGGAAACAGAAGGGAACTGGTCGCGCCCGTTTCGGTTCGACTCGCAACCCAATCTGGCGTCATGGTGGCGTGGCCTTCGGTCGCACCGGCGAAGAAAACTTCACCAAGAAGCTCAGCAAAAACGCTAAGCGCCAAGCTGTCCGTCAGGCTCTCAGCCTGAAAAACGCCGAAGGCGCAGTCATCACGATTGCCACTTTCGCTTGCCCAGAAGGCAAAGCTAAAGAAACTGTCAAGATGTTGAAAGATAACAAAATCAGCGACAATGAGCGTGTCCTACTCGTCGTTTCAGAAAAAGACGAACTGGTCAACCGCGCGACCAACAATATCAGCAACGTCAAAACTGTCCGCCCGACTTATCTCAACGTTTTTGACCTTCTGAACGCTGACAAAATCGTGATTTCTGAAAAATCACTGCCAATCATCGAAACCTGGCTACTTGGAAAGGAGAAAGCATAATGCGTAGTATTCAATATATTCCTCGCGCTACTGAGAAAGCCTACAACGCGCAAACTCAGAATGTCTACATCTTCTTCGTGCCGCTCGCGGCTAGCAAGCAAGAAATCGCTAAGCAAATTTCGGCCGGTTTCAACGTCACCGTTATTGACGTCAAGACCGCCATCCGCAAGGGCAAACCAACCCGTTTCAGCCGTGGCAAGCACGCTTATCCTGGCACCACTACTCGCCAAGACAAGAAAGTTGCTTACATCACTTTGAAAGAAGGCGACAAAATTCCAGTCTTCGAGGAAGTGAAAGAAGAAGCCAAAGACGACAAGAAGACAGAAAAGGCCGACAAGAAAGCTGAAAAAGCTGCCAAGAAAGAAGAGAAAAAGGCCGCCAAAGATAATAAAGAAGAGAAGGAGGATAAGTAATGAGTATTAAAACTTATCGCCCAACTACTCCGGCTCAGCGTCAAAAGACTACCCAAGATTTCGATCAGATTACCACGCGTAAACCGATGAAATCTTTGCTCGCCAGCAAAAAGCAGCGCGCTGGTCGCAACAACGCTGGCCGCATCACCGTTCGTCATCGTGGCGGCGGCGTCAAGCGCCACTATCGCGTCTTGGCCTACAAACTTCCCGCTGATAGCAAGTTCACTATCATGGAAATCGAACACGATCCTAATCGTAGCGCGCGTATCGCTCGCGTCAAAGATCAGAACAATACATATTATTATGTCATTGCAGATAATAATATGCAAAAGGGCGGTACTTTCGAGACCGGCAAGGATGCCGCCATCGAAGCATCGAACCGCATGTCAATCGAAAACATCCCAGTCGGTACTTTCATCTATGCGATTGAGCTCACTCCTGGCCGCGGCGCCCAAATTGTCCGCTCAGCTGGCACCAAGGCTCAACTCATGGCCAAAGAAGATGGCTACGCCACCCTCAAGATGCCGTCCGGCGAAATGCGAAAGGTGCTCGTCTCTTGCGAGGCCAGCATCGGCACGGTAGGTAACGAACAGCACCAGAACATCAAAATCGGTGCGGCTGGTCGCCGCCGCCGCAAAGGCATTCGCCCAACCGTCCGCGGTGTCGTCATGAACGCAACCGATCACCCACACGGTGGTGGTGACGGTGGTCGTC
>CAZVPV010000033.1:0-1890 GCA_964629195.1 uncultured Candidatus Saccharibacteria bacterium
ACGGCGGGATGAAACGACGCCGTGTCCAGCACAAAAGACAAAACGGAAAACCAAAATGAAACACCAAAAGTCAAAACTAGCGTATAGTCTGTATCGCACTATGATTCTTTAGTACAAAACATGAATCGGAAAACCAACCCTAATCTTGCAATCTCAAATCAATCGCCCCCACTCCGCCATCAATCTCCACCCGATTTTTGCCATTTGGATTATTCAAGCTAATGCCCTGCTGCGTCATCGCCCCAATCCCTTGATCAAACGACACCTGATAGTCATCTTCTTCACCAATCAAAGTTAGTTCCAATTTCCCTACTCCTGCATTCACCTTATTTGTGCCTTCAAGCCGCGCTGCAATCTCCACTTTCCCGACCCCCATATCGAGCGTCAAACCATGCAACTTCGCCTCCCGCACAATCAGCAGCCCTGCGCCACCATCAATCTTCGCTCGACTCAATGCTTCGAGGCCCACCAGTTCCGTACGCCCTGCACCTAAACTCAGCTCCAATTCCTCCGCTTTCAAATCGCGCGCCTCAATCGCTCCCGCCCCCATATTCACTGACACCTTAGTAAGCAGCATATCCTCTGGCAAAAACACTTTCACTTCACCCTGCTCTCCCAGCCAGTCCGCGAAAAATCCCTCTTCCTTCTCCTTCACATAAACAACTTTTCCATTCTGCCAAAAATCCACTTTTTCGCCATCCGCCACTACCTGAAATTCCGCCCCTCGCTCAACCTTCAAACTAGTCGCTTTAAGATCGATATAAAGTTCCGACACCTCGTTCACTTCATCACTAATCACCGTTTCTTGCCAGTCTTCCGCCGCCCGATCTCTCGACCAAAACACTCGATCAAGCATCATTCCTACCCCCACAAACGCCGACACCACGCTAACAATAATCATTATCGCCAGCGCGATCGCTATTGCCTTAATCGTCTTCTGTGCTCCGTTCATCTATCTCACCTCCTGTTCATCAAAACTTTCATCTATCTCTTTCAGCTTACCAAAAACTTCGTCTATTTCACCTCCACCCCGCCGAAGATACAAGTCGCATCGATATATAACGTATGCTTCGCTGTCTCATCCATTTTTTCGTGTCGATCGTTCATCCCGCCAAAAATCGACGTCGACACCACCTTCACTTTCACATCTTTCGGCGCATAAATCGTCACTCCACCAAACACTGCACTCGCCTTCACCAGGACATCTTTCTCAATCTTCGCCTTCCGAAGATCACACTTAATCCCACCAAACACCGCTTCGAATCGGCAGCCCTCAAACTTCTCATCCGCAAAATTCAAATTCTGCCCGCTAAAAGTTGCCCAATACTCTTTATCGCCCGACTTGCCCTGCAGTTTTTTCACCTCTTTCATCACTTTCCCTTTGAAGGCATCCTTGAAAATAATCGACAAACCAATCGCCACCAGCGCCACCGGCACCACTAGTTTCCAGATCATTCCAAAATCCACAATATTGAGACACGCCAGCATCAAACACACCCCAATCAAGATCCCCACTAGATCACCCGTCTTATCATTATTTTTATTAAACAAATCCATAAAACATGGCACGATAATGATCAGCGTCCACCACCCTGGGAAAAAGATATCAATTTCTGCAATCCCCAGCGCATTAATCCCCAAGATCACCCCTAGCGCAATTAGTATCAATCCGCCAATGTAGGCTCCAACTTTGCTCATACTGTCCTTTCTTCGGCCCTTTCAAACGGCCATTTTTATCATCTACCTTCATTGTACCACATAAACGGGGCGGGCCGCGCGGGGGGGTGGGGGGGGGTGGTGGTGGGGGGGGTGGGGGTGGGGGTGGCGGTGGGGCGTGGGGGGGGGGGGGGGGGTGGGGGGGGGGGGGGGGGGGGGGGGGGGGGGGGGGGG
>CAZVPV010000034.1:0-1590 GCA_964629195.1 uncultured Candidatus Saccharibacteria bacterium
CTCGCGACCTCCGCCGTGACAGGGCGGCGCTCTAACCAACTGAGCTACGATTCCATTTCCCTTATTATACCGTATCTATCCCCTAAAATCAACACTTTCCCACAAAAACCCCACTAATCTTCTACGAATCCCTCTATATATCTAACTCGTGGCGGGAATGTCAACGAGACTTTCGGCTCTTTAAGGAACGCGGGCTTCAATGGCTACTACTGGGTTGCTACCGCCTATCCGTCTGAGCTCTATGCATACTACCTCTATTTCGATAGCACTAGCGTCTACCCGTCGGACAACACCTCTCGCTGGTTCGGCTTTACGGTCCAGACTCCAAACTAAAACGACCCTTTTAAGCTCTCACAACTTTTCGCCCCGCAAAGCCATTCCAGCGATTATTATGATACAACGGATAAACGTTTGTCACATTAAAATTGAGATTAAATGCATATTGCACACCAGAATAAGCCACGCTCGACCAGTCATATCCAATATAACCAGCATTTCGCAAAGAACCCGTAGTTTCATAAATACTTCCGCCACGAGTTAGATATATAGGAGAATTCGTAAATGTTTAATTATTTAAACAAATCTAATTACTTTTTGAACTTGTACACGCTGTACAAGTTCAACCGACATTCCTCTCTATAAAATCTTCAAACACCCAGTTTGGTAGCGCCAAAAACAAACCCAGGTAATGCCCAGACCGTCAAGCCACTCCAACGAGTCGAATAATCCGCAGCATATATCCCTGTATTATGAAAAACTAGCGCATACTCATATTGAGACCACAAACTAGCCGTCGTTGTAGAATAATCTCCCGTAATCGCTGCACTACGCAGCGACCCTCGCTCCGGATTCACATTCCCGCCACGAGTTAGATATATAGGAGACTTTGAGATGCTTTTATAGTCACATACTTCCCTAACCCAAATAAGCAGGCCAAAAAACACTAACACTCCTTCCAAAAATAAGTTCAAAAATTCATGAAATCCATATCCTGCAAAACTTTTACAACGTTCATAACATTCCCTAATTTTCTATATATCTAACTCGTGGCGGGAGCATAAAAATAGATACTGGATCTCTAAGAACAGCAAGTAGTAACGGCATCTATTGGGCTAGAACCTTCGGCATTACGAATACATATGCATTTAATTTAGTTTATAACAGCACAAGCATTTACACTTCTGACTGGAGCGACCGTTTCATTGGCTTTACGGTCCGCCTTTTAAGTTCAAAGTTGGTTGAACACTTGGCTTCTACTAAGCGCAGCAGAAATTGAAACGAAAATTAACGTTACCGACGAACTATTGAATATCATTAAGAATCACATGAAGGATGATAGCTTAAAATTAGTGGAGAGAACCTAAGCGAAGATGAACACTTGACAGCCAAAGTTATTCTCAGGGCCAGACCATAAAGCCAACAAAACGGGGATCACTGTATGATGAATAGATACTTGTACTAATAAAATTGAGGTCGTACGCGTTGAGCGCAGACAAATCAGTACCTGCCCAATAATATCCATTATGACTCGCTCGTCTGAAAGATCCGTATGCCAAATCAACATACCCGCCACGAGTTAGATATATAGAA
>CAZVPV010000035.1:0-1361 GCA_964629195.1 uncultured Candidatus Saccharibacteria bacterium
TTAGCATAGCGAGCAAACATAAAGGCTTGATCAGCATATTTTCGCCAATCTTTAATAGCTATCTCTACGGTGTTGATTTGCTTTTCTAGTTCATCAATCCTAGATTGTAGTTTTTCAGACTCCTCCAAGAACCAAGCTTGATCTGTTAATTCACCAGTGTAGCGCATACGACGTAGACTATCAAGTTCACTACGCTTCTTGTCTTGCTCTTTTCTCAGCTCCTGAACCCTTGAATCACGTTCATCAACTCTATGCTGTTCTTCTTCAGCTAAAGCTTCTACCGCCAATCTATAAAAGTCAGGATCAATCGTATACTTTGCTAGTTCACTGCGAATTTGGTCGAGGATTTCCTTCTCGGGAGTATTGATACTTTTTTGATTACATTTAAATCTCTTACACTTTCCACTACAGTGGCAATATACATATTCCTTACTAGTTCCATTCTTATATTGCTTAGTAACACGTTCCACCACCACGGCGTAACCGCATTTTGCACACTTCAGCATACCCTTCGTTACAAAATGTAACTCTTCCTTTTGTGGGCGAGTGTTATGTAGTCCACCAAGTAGCTGCCGAGCTCGATCGTATTCCTCTTCAGAAATTAGTGCAGGGTGATTACCATTATATAGTCGTCCGCCATATCTGAATTTACCAGTATAAAATGGATTACGGAGCAGGTGCCGCAATCCATTAAGGGAAAGATAGTTACCACCTCGCTCTCGGTGTTGAGGCGTGCGTATGCCAAGTTCTCTAGCATACTTCGTTAAGTCTGTTAGAGAAGCTGTTCCCGTAAGCCAATAATCGAACACCTTTCGCATTAGTGGTCCATTGACTGGATCTAGGATAATTGTGCGATTTGCACGATCGTTGAGATAGCCTGTTGGTGGCACACCTGGCTTCCAGCCTTTCTCGGCTTTGCTGAACATTCCACGGCGAACATTCTTCATTAGATCCTTGCGATAACGGGCATCCATACTGGATTCTACATCAAAAATCACATCATCATCTTCGCAGTAATCGCGTCCATCGGTTAAAATCCAAGCAATTTTGCCATCGTTCATCATTTGATGCACGTAACCACTATCAAGTGGATTACGACTAATACGGTCGAGCTTCCAGGCCAGAATGCCATTGGCCTCACCGCTCTCAATTATATCGATCATTCTGGCAAATTCTGGACGTGTGCCTGGTTTACCACCAGATTTGGCTTCCGATAAAACATCGACGATCCGTAGACCGTCACGTTCTGCACGGGCCTTCATTAAACGAATTTGATCGTCGATGGATTGGACTTGCTTGTCTGATGCCTCAGTGCTTTTTCGTGCGTAAAGCACATATTTAACATTCTTCTTATCAATTTT
>CAZVPV010000036.1:0-1179 GCA_964629195.1 uncultured Candidatus Saccharibacteria bacterium
TAACCCTAGTGGCGGCATGATTTTCCTGAATAATCATGTTTTAGGGATTTCGTGGTTCATTTCCGTGGAAATGAGCATAAGATTTTACCCACCTTGTTTATACAACAGGGAAAACATAGTCACTAGGGTTTATGTTAAGATCCATAGACAATTTAAATAGGTAAAAAGTGAAACAAAGAATTCGCGTAGTGGGCATTATTAAGAACGAGCATGGTGTTCTGATTATGAAGAGAAGCCATGGGCGGTCGGATAGTGCGCCGACTTGGGAGTTGCCGACGGGGAAGATTAAATTTGGTGAACAGCCAGAAGAGGCGCTAGCGCGAATGTTGGAAGAATATTTGGGGTTGGAGACGGTGAAGCATACCGCCTTGAGGGATGTGATTACTTTTTTGGCGCCGCATGGGGCGAGTCAGCTGAGTAATCTATATATTATATATAGTGTGGAGCTATTAAAAGATAGTAAATTGCAAGCATTGGAGCGTTACACGGCGTATAAATTTGTAAAACTGGACGAAGCGAATAATTATCATCTGGATGAGGCGAGTGCGACGGCGCTAGAAATTGAAGAACGGGGCGACGCGGAGGCGCGGACGAACTATAAGTCGGTGGCGAATAGCGCGACAGTTTATGTAGACGGGAGCAGTCGGGGGAATCCGGGGCCGTCGGGGATTGGTTATTATGTGGTGGGGGAGAATGGGGAAGTTTTGGCCTCGGGAGGAGAGTTTATTGGGTTTGCAACTTCGCGCGTGGCGGAATATTATGCCTTGAAAGAAGGGTGCGAACAAGCGATTGAATTGGGGTTGAAGCGAGTGAAGTTTGTGAGCGATAATTTGATGATGGTGAATCAGATGAATGGGGTGTATAAGGTGAAAAACCGAGATTTGTTGGCGATTCATGATGATGTACGGAGGCTGGCAGAGAATTTTGAGGCTTGTGCGTTTGTACATGTGGCGCGTGAGCAGAATATGCAGGCGGATGCACAGGCGAATGCGGCGATTGACCGGCAATTTCAAGAGTAATCTAGACATTATAAGATTTTTATGCTAATATATAAGAGAGCCTGAAAGACAGCCGCTTGGCTAGTTTGCGGATTAGTCAAGAGGAAAGTCCGGGCAGCATAGGATACGGTAGTCGCTAACGGCGACCGCCCGCAAGGGTAGGGAAAGTACCACAGAAACA